>NZ_CP061813.1:455000-822500 GCF_014784055.1 Polaribacter haliotis
TAGTAGTGATAAATAACGTTGAGAAGCTTTCATATATTTTACAATTTTATAGTATAAAAATATGAAAATGACTTTGGTTTAACAAGTTAAAACTTCATCAATAATTTTAGTTATTTTTTTAGCTTTTGTAAGTATCATAATATGAGTACCACCTTTTATTTCAATCGCATTTTTTACGTTTTTAAAAGGAAATACGTTGTCTTTTGTTCCATGAATGTGTACAATATTATCTAATGGATTTAATTGTTTCCATTTTATTATATTATAAATAGACCATTTTAAATATTTTTTGCTTCTAACAGAAAGATATTTTTTATAGAGTGCCGCTTTTTTCTTTAGAGATTTTCCCAAAAAATAACGTGCATATTCTTCAAAATTTTCTACAACTACAGTTGGAAAAAATTTATAAACTTTCGTAAATTTTGCAAATTTAAATCTTTTTGGAAGTTCATTTTCGTTTTTAACGCTAGAAATAATAATTACTTTTCTAGGATTTACAAATTTCGCCATTTCCTGTACCATAATTCCACCAAAAGAAACACCTACTAAAACAGGGTTTTTCTCTTTAATTTCATCACTCATTCTACAGGCATAATTATCAATATCTTCCTCTAAAGCCAAAGGTTTTATCCATTTTAAATAATGGAGACTATATTTTTCTAAATCTAGTTCTAAGTTTTCGAAAATTTCTGGGCCAGCAGCCAATCCTGGGACAAAATATATAGGGGTTTTTTCCATGTTTACTCGATTAGTTTTTCATCAATTAAAATTCCTTCAATGTAATCGTAAGCAAAAGCAATTTCATCTGGAATGTTAATCCAAACTTTTACCTTTATTTTTTCATCATTATACGTAATAAAAGTATTAGAAAAATCTTGTAATTCTTCTGTATCTTTTGCATTTTCAAAATCTTTAAATGCTGTTTTTTCGAATAGATTGCTTAATTCTTTATATTGATTTTCTTTCAACTTAAATTTATAAAACCCTTCTACCAAAGTATATTCCTTGCCAAAAAAAGTAACATTTCCATCATTAAAAAAAGTGACTTCAAAAACTGGATAGTCGCCAAAACAAGGTGTTTTTAAAACGCTTACCAATCTTTTTTTAGAAAAATAATTCACTTTTTCTAAAGCATCTTCAGTATTTACTTCAACAGTAGAAAAATTATCAGTTTTACTTAAACTATCTACCCAAAAAGATGTTTTATCTGCAGGAACCTTTATGGTAACAGCTTTATAGGTTTTAGAATTGGCAATTATTTTTTCAATTGATAAATCATTGCTTATTAACTCGTTATTTATTTTAGTAAAATCTTCTGGATTTTTTAAAACAACTAACAATTCATTATATAAAATCTTGTTTTCCACTTTAACATCTTCAACCTCTTTAGTAATAGAAGGTTTTTCTTCCGTTTTTTTTACTTCAACTTTTTTAGATTGATTACAACCTAACATGATTAAGAATATTAAAATCGGATATATTTTCATGAAATTTGTTTTTATACAATTGCTTTTTCTTTTACAAAATCGAATCTTACCAAACCATCTTCGTCAATTTCTGTAAGAGTAATTGTGTGTAAAGTATTTATTAATTCTGGGTTCCAAGGAGTTTTTACTTTTACGTAATTTTCTGTAAAACCATATATATATCCCTCTTTATTCTCACTTTCGAATAATGCTGTTAGTGTATTTCCTAATTGCGATTCGTAAAAAGCACGTCTCTTTTTTGCTGATAAACCTCGTAGCATTTTACTACGTTTTGCACGTACTTTTTTTGCAACAACACCTTCCATGTTTACAGCTTCTGTATTTGGTCTTTCAGAATAGGTGAAAACGTGTAAATAAGAAATATCTAAATAGTTTAAATAATTATAGGTTTCTAAAAAAAGTTCTTCAGTTTCTCCAGGAAAACCAACAATAACATCTACACCAATACACGCATTTGGCATAACCTCTTTAATCTTAGAAACTCTATTTGTATAAGTGTTTTTAAGATATCTACGCTTCATTTTCTTAAGCAAGTCATCACTTCCAGATTGTAATGGAATATGAAAATGTGGTACAAAAGAGTTTGATTTAGAAACAAAATCTATGGTTTCATCTTTTAGTAAATTGGGTTCAATTGAAGAAATTCGCAAACGATGAATTCCATCTACTTTATCCAATTCTTTTACCAATTCTAAAAAGGTATGTTCGTGTTTTTTATTTCCAAACTCACCTTTTCCATAATCACCAATATTAACACCAGTTAAAACGATTTCTTTGATTCCTTTCGATGAAATTTCTTTGGCATTTTCAATCACGTTTTCTAAAGTATCGCTTCTAGAAATACCTCTCGCCAAAGGAATTGTACAATAAGTACATTTATAATCGCAACCATCTTGTACTTTTAAAAAGGCACGAGTTCTGTCGCCAATAGAGTAGGAGCCTACGTAAAAATCGGCATCCGAAATTTCGCAAGAATGTACTTCACCAATATTATTTTTGGTTAAATCGTTTATATAACTTGTAACATTAAACTTTTCTGTAGCTCCTAAAACCAAATCTACTCCATCTACATTTGCTAATTCTTCTGGTTTTAATTGAGCATAACAACCTACAGCAATTAAAAAAGCTTCCTCATTTTTCTTTAAAGCATTTTTTACAATGGTTTTAAAACGCTTATCTGCATTATCTGTAACAGAACAGGTATTTATTACGTAAACATCTGCTTTAGCATCAAAATCTACACGTTCGAAACCCTCGTTTACAAAATTACGAGCAATAGTTGAAGTCTCCGAAAAGTTTAATTTGCATCCTAAAGTGTAAAAAGCAACTTTTTTATCTGTGTTCATTCTTTCTGAATAAAATAACTAAAAAATAGAAACTTAAAATAAGTTCCACATTTTTTAAAGTCAAAATAGTATATTTACAATGGCTGTTTATAACAGTTTGTAAAATACAAAAATACGATTTTATTCATGATTTTTGAAACAGAAAGGCTACTTATTAGAAAATTGAATGTTAAAGATTTAGAAAAATTTCATTCTCTTGAAAGCAACCCGAATGTTTTAAAATATGCCACTGGAAATGTCAAAAATTACGAGGAGAACAAAAAAGAACTAAATGATTTAATCCGAAGATATAACTTACCTTATAACGATTTTTGGATTTATGCAGTAATTTTAAAGGATAATAATAATTTTATTGGGACTGTTGCTTTGGTAAAAGATGGTGCAGATGATGAAATTGGATACCGTTTTTTAGAAAATTATTGGGGAAATGGATTTGCAACTGAACTTTGTAAAGGGCTTATTTCTTATTGTAAACAATTAGGAATGCTTAAAATTTTTGGCTATGTTGTTGATGAAAATAGTGCATCAGCCAAAATCTTAAAACGATTGAATTTTAAAATCGTTAAACATTTTGTAAGTGAAGACATCCAATTACCAGAAACAAAATACGAACTTATTTTATGATAGAAGATCAATTAACTCCACCTTATTATGCCGTAATTTTTTCCACAATTTTAGCAGATGATATTTCAGGATATATAGAAGCAGCAAATAGAATGGAAGAATTAGCAAAACAACAAAAAGGCTATTTAGGTATAGAATCTGCTAGAAACGAAATAGGAATAACCGTTTCTTATTGGCAATCTTTAGATGATATTGTTACTTGGAAAAATAACGTAGAACATACAGAAGTAAGAAATTTAGGAAGAGAAAAATGGTACAAGAAGTATCAATTACGAATCTGTAAAGTACAAAGGGAATATGGTTTTGAAAAGTGATTCTTTTTAGTTGGAAGTCTTCAGTTGGCAGTAGCAGTAGCAGTAGCAGTAGCAGTTACAGTTTTCAGTTGACAGTTCTCTATTACAGTTTAGAGCATTCAACATTGCGTCTTTGCGATTTTGCGAGAGAAAACTTGTCGCAGTTTAAAGAATAAATCTTTGCGAGATAAAAACCTAAAACAACTTCTGCTTAATCTTAGCTTTCAATTTTTTAGAAACATTTGTAGGAAATGGCTTATCTCCATGTAAAATATCGACCATTAAATCGTTAAAATGCTGACCATGATTTTTAAGAATGTAATTTCTTACAGGGTTATTATTGTAAAAGAATTTAGACAAAATAACACCCGATTTTAATTCTGGTAACAATTTAATATTTAGTTTTTCTATGTATAGTTTTTCTGCAATATTTCTATTTAATTCACTTTCAATGAGTGCTTGAGCAACATATTTTCCACTTAATATTGCATTGGAAATTCCTTCTGCAGTAATAGGTTCTGCAAAACCAGCGGCATCACCAATTAAAAAAACATTATTTTTTACAAAACCATCTGTTCTTGGTGCTATCGGAATTTGAAAACCATGTGCATCTTCTTTTATTACTTCTTTAATACCAAGTGTTTGTAAATATTTTCTATAATATTCTTTTAAATTTATTTTTCCTTTTTTAGTCGTTAAAACACCTAACGAAAGATGGTTTTTCTTAGGAAAACTCCAAGCATATCCAAATGGAACAGCATCAATGTCAAAACGAACCTGATTGGAAAGTCGTTTAAAATCTTCTTCAGAAACTTCAACTTCATATTCTAATGCAGGTATCAGTTTTCGAGTATCTTCTTTCCAGCCCGCCATTTTTGCAGTGGGACTTAAAACACCATCAGCAGCAATTACAAAATCTGCAGAAATTTCTCCTTGTGAAGTGTTTAAGATTGATTTATTATCAATAAAATCAATGTTTTTTAATGTATGATTTTCCAATAAAGTAACACCAAATTCTTTGGCTTTCTCTACAATTAAATTATCGAAAGCATCACGCATTATCATTGTTACAATTGGAGTGTCTTTTCCTGATTTATAGTGGATTTTACCATCATTAAAATAACTATCCACCGTAAAAAACTCACGTTCTATAACTTCAGAAATATCAAAAGGCATGTCTTTTTTTCCACGATTTACAAAACCACCACCACAAGTTTTATAACGTGGTAACGTTTCTTTCTCTATAATTACAGTAGAAATTCCTTTTTTGCCTAAATAAAAAGCGGTGGAAGCTCCTGAAGGACCACTACCAATTATTGCTACTTGAAAATGTTTCATAGAAAAATTTATTTTAACTGCGAATATAAAGAATATTACCAGTTAATTTTTGCTTGTATAGGAAAGTGATCTGAATATTGTTCGGAAAAAGATTTAAACTGATTTATAATAGCATTTTCATCTGTTAAGATAAAATCGATTCTCATTGGAAACCAATAATTAAAAGTTTTACCAAAACCCTTACCAGCTTCTATAAAAGCATCTTTTTTATTTTTAGTGATTTGATCGTAAACCCAAGAATACCCAGTATTATTAAAATCTCCACAAATAATTTTCTTGCCTTTCCATTGCTGTTCGTGTGCTAAAAATTGATTCGTTTGTTCTGCTTGTTTTTCAAAAGAATTTGTAACTCTTATTAATAATTTTTCAGAATTTTCTTGTCCAAAATTTTCCTCATTTGGTTTAATTCTTAAAGATTCTAAATGTAAATTATACACACGAATCGTGTCTTTTTTCTTAACAATATCAATATAAATTATGTTATTAGAAGTATCTTTAAAATCTAAAGAGCCAGAATTTATAATTTTATATTTCGAATATATTGCCATTCCGAATTTCCCCTTCTTATTTTTTGTCTTTACAAATTTATAAGGATAAGAAAGATGAATTTTTGTAGATTGATAGTATTCTTGAATTACCAAAACATCTGGATTTTTACTAGCAATAAAATCGAAACCAGTATTTAATGTAGAGTCTTTTTTATTTGTGAATAAATCAAAAGCTTTTACATTGTAACTCATCACTTTTAAATCGGTATTTAAAGAAGAGCTTTTACTAGAAATTTTGTAGAATGGCGAAGAAAAACACCAGCCAATTATTAAAACAAAGGCAGATAAAAAAGCTTGTTTTTTTAGCTTTATTAACCAATAGATAAAGAAACCAAGATTTATTATAATTAAAACAGGTACAAAAAGACTTAAAACTGCAAAAAACGGAATGGTACTTGGAGAGATAAAAGGCAGTAAATAAGATAATAGCAATAAGGTTGCTAATAACGAATTTAATAAATAGAAAATCTTGTCTAAAAAGGATAAGTTTTTCATATTATCTTTTACCTTGTTTAAATAAAAATTCTTTTTCGGACTTGGTTAATGTATCGTAACCAGATTTGCTAATTTTGTCTAAAATTACATCTATTTGTTGCTGATTAGGCGTGTTATTTTTAACTGTAGTCTGTTTTTTATTTCCAGATTTATGCACCGTTTTTAATGGTTTCTCTTTTTTTTCGAACCAAGAAGAAATACTTCCCCAAAGATTTAATTCTTTATTACTTGCTCTGTAGACATATAGAAAACCAAATAAACTTCCACCTAAATGTGCAAAATTTCCACCAGCATTGTCTCCAATTAATCCTAAAACATCGAAACCAACCCAAATTGCGGCTAAATGCCAAACTTTTATAAAACCAATTAAAGGAATTTTTAACTGATAATTAGGCATATATGTAGCAATTCCAATAAAAATGGCAGAAATTCCTGCTGAAGCTCCTACTAAATAAGAAGACTGTCCTTGGAATAATGGAAAATAATTCTGACTAAAAACATACAATATTCCTCCAGAAAGTGTTCCTAATAAATAAAAGGTTAACAATTGTTTTTGCGTAAAATATTGGATAAATAAATTCCCAATAAAATATAGTGCTATTAAATTAAATAGAATATGAATAAAACCAGCGTGTAAAAAACCGTAAGAAATAATTGTCCAAGGCTTTGTAAATAAAGAGTTGTAATTGTCATCTAACGAAAACCATTCTACTATAAAGTTTCCTTCATTATTATAAAGCCCTTGTAATACGCTTATTAATATTGTTGAAATAAAAACAGCCAAATTAATGTAGATTAATTTTTCTACAATATTTCCGCCTTTATATCGTAATTTTATGTCGTTTATAAAACTCATTAATTTGTTTTAAATTGATTTTTTTTCCAATACCAAGCGATTAAAAAACCTATTAAAGCACCACCAATATGTGCAAAATGCGCAACATTACCAACAGAATATTTTGTCATTCCAAAGAATAAATCTCCTAAAATCATTATTGGAATAAAGTACTTTGCAGCAATTGGAACTGGGAAAAAGATTAAAGCTAATTTTGCATCTTTAAAATACAATCCAAAAGCAACTAAAACTCCATAAACTGCTCCAGAAGCTCCAACTGCTGGTGTACTATATAGCATAGAAATTTTATTAAATTGTTCTTGTGTTATTGCATTTACAACTCTTGCATCGTTTGTGCTTCCTTTTTTTAATATTGATAAAATATCATCAGGATTTAAACCGGCATTAATAAAAAGTTCATAGATTCCATTAAACTGATAATAATTCACTAAAGTATAAATAAGTCCTGCACCAAGCCCTGCTGAAAAATAGAAAAACAAGAATTTTTTCTTTCCCCACATTTGTTCTAAAGGAGTTCCAAATGCCCACAAACCATACATATTAAATAAAATATGGGCAAAACTCCCATGCATAAACATATGCGTTACATATTGCCAAATTCCAAAATGTTCGTTTTTTGGAAAATGCAATGCCAAAATATTGGTAAAATCTAATTTTAATAATTGTGGCGCAATAAAAACAATTACGTTAATTATAATTAGATGCTTAATAGCGTCTGTAAATTTAATATTCATTTTTAACTATTGAATAAATTATCAATTTCGTGCAATGTTAATGTTTTAAATGTTGCTTTTCCAAAAGGAGAAATTGTTGGTTCTTTGCACGAAAATAAATCATTTACCAAACCTTCTTGTTCTTTTTCGGATAATAATGTGCCTGTTTTTATCGATAATGTTTTGGCAAAAGATTTTGCCATTACATCAAAATGACTAAAACTAGCATTTGGCACTTCCAAATCGATATCATTAAGCAATTCTTCTAAAATGATGGTAATTTTACTTTCTGTTACTGAAATAGGAATTCCTTTTATTGTTACACTGTCTTTTGTAAATTCATCAAACGAAAAACCTGCATTTTCTAGCTCGGTTTTTATGGTGTAAATCATTTCTATTTCTGCAGATGAAAATGCGATTTTCACTGGAAATAATAATTGTTGACTATTCGCTTCTTTAACGGTTATACTTTCTAAAAATTGCTCGTATAAAACACGCTGATGTGCCAAAGATTGGTTGATTAAAACCACACCAGATTTTATGGAACTCAGCACATATTTACGCTGAATTTGAAATGTTTTTTGCGCTTTTGCTTCCTCTTGATGTTCAAATAAATTTTCTTGAGGTGTTTTATCGACAGTTTCTACAGAAGTATATAAAGATTCCCAACTTTGGGTGTTTTTTTCTCTTTTGTATGGAAAATTAATTTCTCCCTGTTTTTCTTCTTTAAACGGATTAAAATCAGGATCTACAGAAATTTTAGGAACACTCGCTGCTTTTCCATTCGATTTAAAACTATAAGGAGTATCTAAATTAGAATCTCTATTAAAATCTAAAACAGGTGCTACATTATATTGCCCCAAACTATGTTTTACAGTAGCTCTTAACATGGCATACAATGCTTTTTCGTTATCGAACTTTATTTCTGTTTTTGTAGGGTGAATATTAATATCAATAGAACTTGTAGGAACCGTTAAATATAAAAAATAGGAGGGATGTGCTCCATGTTCTAACAAACCATCAAATGCATTTACAACAGCATGATTCAAATAAGAACTCTTTATAAAACGATCGTTCACAAAAAAGAATTGTTCTCCACGTTTTCGTTTAGAAAATTCTGGTTTTGCAACAAAACCTTCAATTTTAAGAATGTCAGTGGTTTCGTCAATTGGAACTAATTTTTCATTCATTTTAGAACCAAAAACGGCTACAATTCTTTTTCTAAGATTACTGCCTTTTAAATGATAAACCTCGTTGTTATTATGATGTAATAAAAATGTAATATTTGCATGAGCCAAAGCCACTCTTTGAAACTCGTCTATAATATGTCTTGTTTCTACAGTATCCGATTTTAAGAAATTTCGTCTTGCAGGAATGTTGTAAAATAAGTTTTTAACGGCCAAACTAGTTCCTTCACTTGTAGAAATAAATTCTTGTGCAACAACTTTACTACCTTCAATTTTAATGCAAGTTCCTAATTCTTCGTCTTTCTGCTTCGTTTTTAATTCTACATGAGCAATGGCTGCAATAGATGCTAAAGCTTCTCCACGAAAACCTTTGGTACATAAATTAAATAAATCTTCCGCTTTTTGTATTTTAGATGTTGCATGTCTTTCAAAAGACATTCTTGCATCTGTGGCACTCATTCCTTTACCATTATCAATTACTTGAATTAGCGTTTTACCAGCATCTTTCAATAATAATTTAATATTTGTTGCACCAGCATCAATTGCATTTTCTAGCAATTCTTTTACAACAGAAGCTGGGCGTTGAACGACTTCTCCTGCTGCGATTTGATTTGCAACATGATCTGGTAAAAGTTGAATGATGTCCGACATTAATTTCTTGTGAATATGGATAAATCGAAATCGATTATGTATAAAAAAATCAATATTAAAACTGCAATAATTATTAAAAGAGTTTTGTTTACACTTTTATCAGGATTTTTTAGGTCTTCGAAAGCGTCGCTAAACTTGCCTTTCATACCTTTGTTTTTTCCTGCAGTTTTTCTAAACTGATCTAATTTATGCTCAATCTTATAAGGGCTTCCTTCTCCTTTATAATAACGAGGCTGATAATCAAATTTTTTGTTTGTACGTTTTAAAAATCCCATAGTTTTAGAAATAATTGGTGAATATTGATTTTTGATAAATCAATTTCTGTACCAATTTTAAAGCAATTCAAATTTAAAGAAATTAAAGGAATTTCTCAAAGATTGACGTTAAAAGTATTCTTAAATTATTTGTATGGGTTTAAACGAAAAAGTGCAAAATATTTTAGTAGAACTCGCAAAAGAATATTTTCTTGGTAGAAAACATTCAAAAATTCATGGCTCTTAGAGCTTGGCGTTTTTTCTTAGCGCCTTTGTGGTTAATAGAATTTAGAAACCAATATTTTCTTTACTTCTTCCTATATTTCTAAGAGCAGCCATTTTTACTGCAGCAACAGCACACTCAATACCTTTATTACCTAATTTCCCTCCAGATCTATCCAAAGATTGTTGTTTGGTATTGTCTGTTAAAACACAGAAAATAACTGGAACATCGTATTTAATATTTAAATCTACAATTCCTTGTGTAACGCCTTCACAAACAAAATCGAAATGTTTTGTTTCACCTTGAATTACGTTTCCAATAGCAATTATTGCATCGACTTGTTGTGATTGAATCATTTTTTTACAACCAAAAACCAATTCGAAACTTCCAGGAACATCCCAAGAAATTACATTCTCTTTAGAAGCTCCACAATCTATTAAAGTTTCAATTGCACCTTTTTGAAGGTTTTTTGTGATTTCTGGATTCCACTCAGAAACAACAATCCCAAATCGAAAAGATTTCGCATTTGGGATTGTAGCTTTATCGTAATAAGATAAATTGGTTGTAGCCATTTTTTTAAGTTTTCAGTTTTCAGTTGCAGTTTACAGTAAGTTTACTGCTTACAGAAACTGCTGACTTTAAACTATTTTTTAGAGTATTTTGCTGCGTAGATAAATTTCTCTACATCTCTACCTTGATCTGAATTTGGGTAGTTTTCTTTAATTTTTGTAAATAAAGACTCAGCTTTATCAAAATCCTTTATTTGCATTGCTGTTTGACCAGCTTTGTATAAATATAAAGGAGTAGTAAAGTCATTTTCTTTTTTGTTTGCCGCTTTTTCATAATAATCTAAAGCTTCTTCTGGCTGATCGATATCTGCAAAAGCATCTCCAATAGCACCTAAAGAAACTGGGCCTAATAAAGCATCATCAGAATTAAATTTATTTAAAAACTCGATTGCTTTGTCATATTCTTTTAATTGTAAATAAGAAACACCAGCATAATAATTGGCTAAGTTTCCTGCATCAGTTCCACTGTAAGAATTTGCAATGTCTAAGAAACCATATTTTCCATCTACACCTTCTAGACCTAGATTTAATAAAGAATCGATTCCAGAACCTGCAGTTGCAGCTTCATCGAAATATTTTCTTGGAAAAGCCAATTCGTTAGAAGCTTCCAATTCGTTTGGTTCTACAATGTATTTGTTATATCCTAAATAAGCTAAGAAAATAACAACTACAGCAACTAAAGAGTAAAACAACGGTTTGCTGTTTTTTTCTATCCATTGCTCAGATTTCGACGCAGTTTCATCTAAAGTATTAAATACTTCTGCAGTTGTACTCTCCATATTGTCAACATCTTGTTGCTCTTTTTTACCTTCTGGTTTATATTTCTTCTTGTATGTTGCCATGTTTTACTTAAAAAATTAGTGGCGACAAAAATAGTTTTTTTAATTGGATTTTAAAAGGCAATAATTCGCAAAATTTTCAATAATTTGCAATTCGTTTTTAAGAACATTCTTTATTTATGTATTTACAGAAACTTTCTTTAGTTAATTTTAAAAATATTGAGTCGCAATCTTTTGATTTTCAGCAGAAAATAAATTGTTTTGTCGGCGATAATGGTGTTGGAAAAACCAATGTTTTAGATGCGATTTATTATCTTTCTTTTGCAAAAAGTTACTTTAATTCGGTCGCAGTTCAGAATATTAGACATGGAGAAGGTTTTTTTATGGTGGAAGGAGACTATCTTTTAAAAGACAGAAACGAGAAAATTGTTTGTAGTTTAAAAAAAGGACAAAAGAAGGTTTTAAAACGAAATGGAAAAAGTTATGATAAGTTTTCGGAACATATTGGGCAATTACCATTGGTTATTATTTCTCCTGCTGATAGAGATTTAGTTACTGAAGGAAGTGATACCAGAAGAAAATTTATAGATGGTGTAATCTCTCAACAAAACAAAAAATATTTACAAGATTTAATTGCTTATAATAAGGTATTGAGTCAGCGAAATGCATTGTTAAAATATTTTGCAGCTAATAGAACGTTCGATGCTTTAAATTTAAGTGTTTATGATGAACAACTGGCTGAATATGGTTCTAGAATTTATGAAGTTAGAAAATCTTTTTTAGAGGAATTTATACCTATCTTTAATGAGAAATATCAAATTATATCAGGAGATAAAGAACGTGTGAATTTAATTTATAAAAGTCAGTTGCATGATTTTTCGATGCAAGATTTAATGCGAAAATCTTTAGAGAAAGATAAAATTTTACAATACACAACTTCAGGAATTCATAAAGACGATTTAAGTTTCGAAATAGGAGAGTACCCAATTAAAAAATTTGGTTCGCAAGGACAACAAAAATCATATTTAATAGCTTTAAAGTTGGCACAGTTTGAGTTTATTAAACAACAATCAGACGTGATTCCTATTTTATTATTGGATGATATTTTTGATAAATTAGATGAAAACAGAGTTTTACAAATTATAGAGTTGGTAAATAACGACGAATTTGGTCAAATTTTTATTACAGATACTCATTCCGAAAGAACAGAGAATATTGTAAAGCAGAGTAATAAGCCTTATCAGATTTTTAAGCTTTAGTTGGAAGCTGGAAGTTTGAATTTCAATTGGGGTTTTTTCTCTCTCAAAGTCGCAGAGACGCATTTTTTTTTCAGTTTTACCTAATACCTAATACCTAATACCTAAATTCATGTCAAAAAGAGAAAACGATTCTTTTTCGGTTAAAGATTTAATGCAGAGTTTTATCAAAGAAAATAATTTGAGTAAAGGAATGCAAAAAATTAAAATAGAGGAAACTTGGACAAAAATGATGGGGCCAGGAGTTGCAACACATACTACTTCTGTAAAACTACAGAATAAAACCTTAATAATAAATTTGACTTCTTCAGTTTTACGTGAAGAATTGAGTTATGGTAAAGAAAAAATCATAAAAATGATTAATGAAGAGTTGGGTGATGAAGTTGTTGATAAATTGATGTTGGTATAGAGTGGTTTTATAAAAATTATTTGGAATTATAATTATTGTTTTAAGTTTATTTTAGATCTACAGTAGCAGTCAATTATTCTACAGATTTAATTATACAAGTTTATCAATTGCTTTTATGTTACATGATTGGGGTTTATTTTCTCAAATTATTTAAGTTTTTTAAATTCTATAATTTGCCAAGATTTCTTAAAAGAAAAGTTTTATTGCTTAATTTAAAATTTTTAAAATAGAAGAAATTATAAACTTAGTGAAGAATGTTAACTAAACTAATTTATAATTAGTGAAATTTTATTTTAAATTATTAGGAACATTCTTCATTTCAATACTAAGTTTTCCGCCTTTAATTAATTCTTTATGAGGAAATTTCCAAGAGTTCAGTTTTTTTCCATTTAACATTATAGAATGGATATATTTATTTTCTCTTGATGCATTTTTTGCTTCTATTACAAAAGTTTTTCCTCCATAATACTTATCACTTAAATGAATTGTTACCTTTTCAAATCTAGGACTACCTAATTCATATTGTGGATTTGTTGAAGCACCTCCATCCATTTGAAATAAACCAAGTGTGCTCATTACAAACCATGCACTCATTTGACCTTGATCTTCATCTCCTGGGTAAGCATCTCGTGTTCCAGTTCCGTAATATTTTTCTTGTATTTCTCTTGCCCATTTTTGTGTTAGCCATGGTGCATTTGCATAATTAAAAAGATAACACGATTGCATATTTGGTTGATTTCCATGATTTATTGGGTATTTAGAGAAATCATCACCCAAAGCGTTGAAATTAACTTTTTTAGATTGGTACATAGCACTATCTAAACGAGAGATAAAGCGTTCTTTTCCTATTGCTTCTACCAACCCATTTACATCATGTGGCACAAACCAACTAAACTGCCAAGCATTTCCTTCAACAAAACCGGGTGTATGATAAGGACTAAAAGGTTCAAGCCATGTTCCGTCTGCATTTTTTGGTCGCATAAATCCAGTTTTTGAATCAAAAATATTACGCCAGTTTTGTGAACGTTGCATAAATAACTTATAATCATTTGTCTTGTCTAATTCTTTTGCAGCTTGTGCTAGACACCAATCATCAAAAGCATATTCAAGTGTATTTGATACATAACTTTGATAAATGTCTGTTTGCAAGGGTACATAACCATATTTCATATAAGCTTCAAGGCTTTCATTTCCAACTCTACCACCCCCACTATGTGCTTTTTGAGGCAAAGAAGTTTGAATATGTCTCATTGCTTCATATGCTTTGTTAAAATCAAAATCTTGAATACCTGCATTCCAAGCTCCAACGATCCAAGGTATACCATGCTCTGCAACCATAACACTAGTATATTCCCCACCAAATATACCTTTTGGTAACCATCCTCCTTTATCATAAAAAGCCAATAAACTTTTTGCTTGCATCGATGAAAATTCAGGGGCTATCAATTGGTTGAGTTGTTGAACATTCCAAAAAGTATTCCAAAACTCTCCTGAACAAATACGTTGGTTTGGATCTTTAAATGTTTGAACTTTTTCATTCATATCCATCCACTGACCATTTACATCTCCCCATGCCACTCTTCCCGACAATGATCTATAAAAATTTGTGTAAAACTTTACTTTCTGTAAATAATCATCTGTTTCTATTTCAATTCTACCTAAATACTTATTCCATATATCTTTTTGATTTTGAACTACCTTTTCAAAACTCCAACCAAATGGTTTTGTAATTTCATTTTCTAAGTTCAACCAAGCATTTTTTGTACTTATCAAAGAAATAGAACTTCTAACTAAAATAGTATCATTTTCTGTAGTTTTAAAATTAATAAAAGCACCAGTATTTCCAGATCCATTAATTTCGTTTACATTATTAAGAATAGATTCATAAGTAAGTCCGTGATTAAGCTTTCCAAGCGATTTTGCTTTGTCTGTCCAGCCACCCAAACTTTCAAAAGGTTTGTTAAATTCTAAAACAAAGTGTAATTTATAATCTTGCGTAAGTACGTAACCAGTTTTATCAGTAATGTGATGCACAAAGCCTTCTATTTTTGTATTACTTATACGTGTAATCTTTGTTTCTTTATTTTGATAACTATATTCTGCATTAGGAAAAGCGTCAATTAATATACGTGAGGCATTAGATTTAGGAAAAACATAACGTTGAAATCCCGCTCTTGTGGTTGCAGAAAGGTCCACATGAATATTGTAATCCGTTAAATCTACACTATACTTACCAATTTCAGAAGTTTCAGTCTTTTTGTTTATTCGCGACCGGTAACCAAGATCTGGATTATGTTCTGGTCCTGGTTGAGTTTGTAAGTTGCCTACAGTGGGCATCATTAAAAATCCAGACATCGTCCATTCTTGTGTATGGTTAAATCCTGAAATATTTTCAATTTGATATTCGTAACCTGCTTTCCATACTGTGCTTTCGTTATTTGGACTAAGCTGAACCATTGGCATTGGGTTTCTTGGTCCAGGAGTAATCATCCAACGAGATCCACTTGTACCCATAAACTGATTTACATAATCTGAATAAGTTATTTCTTTTTGAGGAGAACGTTGAAGTTTTTCATTGAATTTAAGTTTACCATCTATATAAATTTTAACCTGAGATTTCTTTTTTTTTGTAACTGCTGGAAGATAAAATTCCAATATACTATGACCAGGTTCTATGTTTTTGTGCAATTCTTTTTTATCGACAATCACTTTAACAGAGGCATGCTCTTCTTGTTGTCTAATATCAACAAGTAAAGGTTGGAGATTCTTTTTTACTTTACGCATTTCGAACTTGGCGAAAGTAACAGATTTTAAAATAGTATTTCCTGGTTTATCTAATCTTAGACCCTTTGGCCCCTCCATTTTAATGGCATCAAATACACACCAATTTCCTGTCATATTCTGAAAAATAATTTCATTAACACCTTTAATAAGTTCTTTTGCAGGAAATGAAAAGGAGATAGTTTGAGGATGAGAACCTGAGATTTGAGGAAGATTTCCTGATTTCCCAGCTTCTAGCTGAAAATTGAAAGCCTTTCCATTAATAAAAGCACGAAATAAGGGAGGATTTTCAGCACTTACTTCTAAAATATTAACCACAAGCGTACAAGTACCTTCTGAGATTGTTTTCTCTAATTCAAAATAAATAGGCAATTGATGCAATGCCAATCCTGACCAATATCCATACCCAGCAAAACCATCTTTAGGTCCAGGCAACAAATATGGCCAGTCTTTTGATGGGATTGATTTGCCAACAACATAATAGCTATCTTTTCCTCCGAAACCATTGCTTACAAAATCTTTATAAGAATTTGGTGATGATAATGCAAATTCAGATGCAGAATTATCAAGTTCTCCTATTTGCCATATAGTTTTAATATCATTGGCTTGTGCTTTAAACTCGCAAAAGCATAAGCTACCTAAAAAAGTTAGAAATAAAGCAGTTATTTTTTTTAAGATACTGTTATTAATTTTGATAATCATTAATTTGTGTTTATTAACTATTAACGCTTCAGTTTAGGTAGTTTATAATTAGTAATTTTTTCTTTATTATAATTTAGGTTACCTTTTAATTCCGCTATTTCTATTTGGTTTATTGTTATTAAACAATGTAAATTGTTTAATTATTCTTATGCTAATTTAGGTTTTCTATATTTAAGGAGCAAACTAAACTTCTTTAATAAAAAAAATCCTTACAACGTAAGTTGTAAGGATTAATTAAATATATTTTAGACTAAGAATTGCTAAAATTATTAAATTTATTTTGGATCAGTATTAAAACTGCTCTCTTCCAGAAAAATGAAAGTTTCCTTCGATGATCGCATTTTCATCAGAATCTGAACCATGTACAGCATTTTCTCCCATGGAAGTTGCATACATTTTTCTAATAGTACCTTCAGCAGCATCAGCAGGATTAGTAGCACCAATTAAAGTTCTAAAATCTTCTACTGCATTTTCTTTTTCTAAGATTGCAGCGACGATTGGTCCACGAGTCATAAACTCTACTAATTCTCCAAAAAATGGACGCTCATTATGCACTGCGTAAAAAGTCTCTGCATCTGCTTTTGTCATTTGTGTCTTTTTTAAAGCTACAATTCTAAAGCCGGCTGCATTAATTTTGTCTAAGATTGCTCCAGTATGTCCGTTTTCAACACCATCTGGTTTAATCATTGTAAATGTTCTATTTGTTGCCATTCTGTTTTTTTTAATTTTCGGCAAAAGTACAGCTTTTATTATAAAAAACAAGTGTAGATAAACTTGTATTTATAGGTTCCATTATCAATTATTACCATAAAAAATGATTTATAAATGAGAATAAAAATAATTTTACGAAATACTATTAAATTGTATCTTCGCAAACTATGATTTTAAAAGGATTTAACGAATTAAAAACGTTTCTCGATAAACCAAGAAACATTGTAATTATAGGACATAGAAATCCAGATGGAGATGCTATGGGTTCTACATTGGCATTGTGTCAATATTTCACAAAAAAAGGACACAACCCAACTGTTGTGGTTCCTAATGAATATCCAGATTTTTTACATTGGTTGCCAGGCTCTAAAGATGTATATCGTTTCGATTGGCAAAACTCACAATCGCAAAGAGCTATAAATAATTCGGATATTATTTTTCTTTTAGACTTTAATGCATTGCACAGAGTAGGTTACGATATGCAAAACACGTTGGAGAAATACCCAAATGATTTTGCGATGATAGATCATCATCAACAACCAGATGATGTAAAATATATGTATTCAGACGTTTCAATTTGTTCTACATGTCAAATGGTGTATCAATTTATTGAAATGAACAATGATTTAGAACTAATTGATAAAGATATTGCAACTTGTTTGTACACAGGAATAATGACAGATACTGGTTCTTTCAGGTTTCGATCTACAACTAGTAAAACACACAGAGTTATAGCCGATTTAATTGATAAAGGCGCAGAAAACGATAGAATTCATAATAATGTATATGATGCTAATTCCTATAATAGATTATTATTGTTAGGAAAAGCACTGAGTAATTTACAAATTTTACCATCTTACAAAACTGCATATATTACTTTAACTAATGAAGAGAAGAAACGCTTCGATTTTCAAAAAGGAGATACAGAAGGTATTGTAAACTATGCACTTTCTTTAAAAGGAATAATTTTTGCTGCTATTTTTATTGAAGATGGAGAACAAAATATTATTAAAATTTCTTTTAGATCTAAAGGAAATTTCTCTGTAAATAAATTTTCTCGAAACCATTTTGAAGGTGGAGGACATGACAATGCAGCTGGAGGAAAATCCGACTTAAATATGGCAGAAACTGTAACCAAATTTACATCTCTATTACCAGAGTATAAAGAAGAATTAAATGCGTCTTATGAAGATTAAAATGCTTTTATTTTGCGGAATTATTTTGATAGGTTGTTCCAAGTCAACTCCAAGGAAACCAATAAACCCAAAACCTTCCACAACTATTTTTCAAAAAACAATTGAAGAATCTAAACAATTAAATAAAGTAGAAGAGGAGAAAATAGAGCAATTAATAGAAAAAGATTCAACAAATAGTTATACAAATTCTTTAAATGGGTTTTGGTATACATATGTAACAAAAATTGAAGCAGACAAACCAACCCCAAAAACAGGAGATATTGCAATTATTGAATTTGATGTTCGTGATTTAAATGATACAATAATCTATAGTAAAGAAGAATTAGGGATAAAAAAATACAATGTAGATAAAGAAGATTTTATTTCTGGAATTCAAAAGGGAATAAAGTTGATGAAAATCGGAGAAACCATTACATTTGTCATCCCATCTTATAATGCTTTTGGTATTTCAGGAGATGGAAATAAAATAGGTGTTAATAAAAGTATAAAAAGTACAGTAACATTATTAAATATTAAGTAAATAATAAATTAAATTAAAAATGAAAGTAATAAAAAATTTAGCAGTAGTAGCAATTACAGTAACAATGTTCTCTTGTGGAAAACAAATTAAAGAAGTTAAAACTTTAGAAAAGGAAATCGATTCAGTAAGTTATGCTATTGGTTTAAACATGTCTTCTCAATTTAAAATGAATTTAAAAGAAGTAAACAACGATGCTTTTATTCAAGGATATTTAAATGGACAAGATTCTACAAATTTATTAATTGAAACTAAAGATATTCAAAAGATTCTAAGCACTTATTTTCAAAAGAAACAAATGGCTCAAATGGAAGAGCAACAAGCTAAAGCTGCAAAAGAAGCAGAAGAAAAATTTGGAGAAAACAAAAAAGCTGGAGAAGATTTTTTAGTTGAAAACAAATCTAAAGATGGTGTAGTAACAACAGATAGTGGTTTACAGTATATTGTTATGAAAGAAGGAACAGGAGATAAACCAGCATCATCTACTACAAGAGTAAAAGTACACTACCATGGAACAAATTTAGAAGGTAAAGTTTTCGATAGTTCTGTAGATAGAGGAACTCCATCTGAATTTGGTTTAAATGAAGTAATTAAAGGTTGGACAGAAGGTGTTCAGTTAATGAAAGTGGGCTCTAAATACAAATTTTTTGTTCCCCAGGAATTAGCATATGGTGTTCAATCTAGAGGAGAAAATATTAAGCCATTTTCAACTTTAGTTTTTGAAGTAGAATTATTAGATATTGTTAAGCAATAATGAAAAAGTATCTATCTATTTTTTCTCTTTTTGTATTAGTAGTTTCTTGTTCAACTGAAGAGAAGTATAAAAATCTAAAAGAAGGTGTTTATGCAGAACTTCAAACAAATAAAGGCGATATTTTATTGGATTTATATACTAAAGATGTTCCAATGACGGTTGCCAATTTTGTTGCGTTAGCAGAAGGTTCTAATACAAAAGTTACAGATTCTTTCGCTGGAAAGCCATACTTTAATGGAATTCGTTTTCATAGGGTAGTTCCTAATTTTATCATTCAAGTTGGAGATCATACAGAAACAAGTACTGGAAACCCAGGGTATGTTTTTGGAGATGAATTTCCAAAAGATTCTTTAGGAAATTTACGTTACAAACACGATGATGGAGGAATTTTATCTATGGCAAATGGTGGGCCAGATGGAAATGGAAGTCAAGTTTTTATTACACACAGACCCATTCCTCATTTAGATGGGAAACATAGTGTTTTTGGAAAATCGATTGTAAATTCAGCACAATTAAAAAAGTTAAAGAAACAATTTTCAGATTCTTTAGCTCTTTCTAAAGCAGTTGATTCTTTACGAATGGTTGTTATTAATAAAATTGTTCAGTTCGATACGATTCATAAAATTAAAATAATTAAGATTGGTGCAGAAGCAGAAGATTTTAATGCCTCTGAAGTTTTTAATGAAGAATTTGTAAAATTCGAAGAAGCAAAAAAAGAAAAATTGGCAGAACAATCTAAATTAGATGAAGAGCGTTACGCAACTTATTTAGAAAAGAAAAAAGAGTTTTTAGCCAAAATGGACGAGGACAAAGCAACCAAAACAAATTCTGGTTTGCGAATTCTAAAGTTGAAGAATACAAAAGGAACCAAAGTTGTCGCAAACAAAGAAGTTACTGTAGATTATACAATTTACGTTGCAGATGGAAAGAAAATACAATCTACTTTCGATAAAGGTGGTCAAAATCTTGTTTTTCAGTTAGATGATAAAACAAAACCAATGATTACAGGTTTTAAAGAAGGTGTTTTAACATTAAGAGAAGGAGAGAAAGCTCGTTTTTTTATTCCTTATTATCTTGCTTTTGGCGAACAAAAATATGGGCCATTTCCAGCAAAAGCAGATGTTGTTTTTGAAGTGGAAGTTTTAAAAGTAGGCAAATAATTTGTTAGACAGAATATTAAAAATAGATAAAGAAATTTTAGTTTTCCTAAATAATTTAGGGAACGAACACTGGGATCCTTTTTGGTTGTTTGTAACCAATCAATTCAATTGGGCTCCAGTGTTTATTCTTATCTTTTTTCTAATTATAAAATCTTTTGGTTGGAAACGTGGAGGATTTATGATTTTATCTATGATTATTTTGGTCGCTTTTTCAGATCAATTTACAAATTTTATTAAAAATTATACACAAAGATTAAGACCCAACAACGATCCAGAAATAGATCATTTGCTAAGAACTCTAATAAATCCACAAAGTTTTAGTTTTATGTCTGGGCATGCAACAACTTCTACATTTTTTATAATATACACAACCCTATTACTAAAAGGTAAATACAAATACAGTGCATTATTGTTATTCTTTCCAGTGTTGTTTTCTTACAGTCGTTTATACTTAGGTGTACATTTTCCTATTGATATTATAGTAGGAATAACAGTGGGAACCATTTTAGGAAACCTATATTTTACCCTTTATAAGAAAATAGACAAGGTCTCTTTTGCTAAATAAGTTTTCTTATATCTTTTAAAAGAAGAAAGCATCAAATTATAATTTAAAATAGATTTTATTTTATAACCACTTTGCAAATTTCTGTGTTTTTCTGTGTAAATCTTTGTGAAACAATTGCAACATTAACGTTTTTTATTATTGAAGTACAAATACTTTGTTGAATGGAAATAAGCAGAAAGAAGACTATCCATTTGCTGTGCTCTTACCAAATTATCTTCTTTAATATCTTTTAATCCTTTTGTTTTTAAATTGAATAAACTAGTTGTATTCGTAATATTGGTTTTCGAATAATACAAACTATCTTGTAAAAGACCCACTGCAGGTTCTCCATTTATTCCTAAGTAAACAAAAGAAGTAGTATTGGTTTGTGTGCTGTCTAACAAGTCGTTTCCTAAAGTATAATTCGTGTAATTTATCTTCGCTAAACTTGCTACTGTTGGAAACAAATCGATTAATTTTCCATTTTTAGAAATTGTTTCTGGCGCTACAAATTTGGGAGCATGAATTAAAAAAGGAACATGTTGTAATTGAATATTTAAATCGAATTCTTTTGGATATAAATCCGTTCTTTTCATGGCTGTATTGTGGTCTCCAAAAAACACGAAAATGGTATTATTATAATAACCAGATTGTTTAGCACGTTCTAAAAAACGACCAATATTAAAGTCTAAATATCGCAAAGCATTTAATTGGGCTACAGATTTAAAACCACTTTTTTCTAACAAATCTTCAGAAATTTCATTGTCTTTTAAAGGTTTATAAGATTCTTTTTCATTTGGAACAGTAAAAGGCATGTGGTTAGAAGCAGTTTGAATGTAAGCAACAAAAGGTTTTTCTTCTTTTTTTAATTTCTGAAGTTCTTGGTCAGATTCTTTAAACAATTCATAATCATCAATTCCCCAAACATCTGCTCTTTCTTCAGTTTTGTAACTTCCTTCTTCAAAGATTTTTAAATTGTTGATATTTGCCTGAAAAACACCTCTAATATTTGCCCAATTTGCACTTCCTCCTAAAAAATATAGTTTTTCATAGCCAGTAAATTGATCGAAAATAATACGTTGGTCTTGCAATAACGGATTTCTAGAAGCAGTTCTAACATCCTCAATATCTGGTAAACCTGTAACACTTGCAAAAACGCTGGCTGCAGTTCCAGATTTATGCACATAAAAATTAGGAAAACTCACACTTACTTGCGCTAACGAATCTAAAATTGGTGTCGATTTTATTGGATTTCCATAAAAACTCATGGGTTTTACACCAACAGATTCCATCATTACAATAACCACATTTGGTTTTTTTGTATATGTAGAATCAAAAACTACTTTTCTTTCAAAAGAAATTCTATCTTTTGGTAAGTCTAAATGTTTGGCAATAACAGGATAATATTTTTTAAATTCCTCCATATTTACGCCTTCACTTCTGTAAGCAAAACTATCAAAGAAATACAAAACAGGATTTAAAGTAAACTGATTAACAGCATTGTTTTTAGAGAAAAAAGCTTGGCTCCATCTTAAAGGATAATGCGAAAAACTACTATAAATTCCAAATGAAAGCAATAAAATAGTAGTGATAAAATAAAGCGCTTTTACTTTTTTAGAACGTTTTTCTTCAGCTTTAGTAAAACGATTATACATATATTTCGAAAACTTATAAATGATAAAAACCAATACTAATAATGCAAAAATTCCTTTATAAATAGGATAGCTTTCTACCAAAACCTGACCAGATATTTTCAAATTGGTTAAAAATCGAAGAGAAGAAGCATCTAAGCGAATGTTTAAATAATCGTAATAACCAAAATCAAACAGAAAAAATAAAGTGAGTATTAAGTAAGCAATTGATAAGTAAATGGTAGCAATTCTTTTGTAAATCTTATTTTTTAAAAAGCGATAATTTGTTATTAAAACAAGGATTGCCAATGGAAAAAAAGTAATAATGGCTAATTTTAAATCGAAACGAAGTCCTAAAAAGAAAGCTTTTCTAACTTCGGCTGTTGTAGCATTTTCTAAATCAGTAAAAAAACTGTAAAAAATAATTCTAAAAATACTTATAATAGCAAATAGAAAGAACACATTTGTAAAAATGTATTTTATATAATAGGGTATTTTTTTAAACATGAAACTGCATTAATTTACTGCAAAGATATTTATTTTATACTACTTCTTTAGATTGAGAATAGAACTTTAATTTTAGCTTAAAAATGCTTAAAAAAAGGAGAATTTCAGTAAATTTGCGCCTGAAAACTTCAAAAAGAAAATATGAAAATTTCGTACAATTGGTTAAAGCAGTTTCTACAAACAGATTGGGAGCCAGTAAAAACAGGAGAGTTATTAACTGATTTAGGATTGGAAGTAGAAGGTATAGAAACCAAAGAATCTATAAAGGGAAGCTTAAAAGGCATTGTTGTTGGCGAAGTTTTAACTTGTGTACAGCACCCAAATGCAGACAGGTTAAAAGTTACGACAGTAAATTTAGGATCTGGTGAACCTGTACAAATTGTGTGTGGAGCACCAAACGTTGCTGCTGGCCAAAAAGTACCAGTTGCTACTATTGGAACTGTTTTATATGACGATAAAGGAGAAGGTTTCAAAATTAAGAAAGGGAAAATAAGGGGAGAAGAAAGTCATGGAATGATTTGTGCCGAAGACGAATTAGGTTTAGGTTCTGGCCATGATGGAATTATGGTGTTAGATGCAGAAATAGCAGTTGGAACTCTAGCCTCAGCAGTTTTTAATATAGAAACAGATTACGTTTTCGAAATTGGTTTAACACCAAATCGTTCAGATGCTATGAGTCATTTTGGTGTGGCAAGAGATTTAAAAGCAGGTTTAATACAGCAAGATGTAAATTTAGAGTTAATATCTCCTTCTGTAAGCGATTTTCATGTAGATGAAAGAACGTTAAGAATCGATGTAGAAGTAGAAGATAAAGACCAAGCACCAAGATATTGTGGAATTACAATTACAGATGTAGAAGTTAAAGAATCTCCAGAATGGATTCAAAATAGATTAAAAGCGATTGGAATTACACCTAAAAATAACATTGTAGATATTACAAATTATGTGTTACATGAACTGGGACAGCCTTTACATGCTTTTGATGCTCAAAAAGTAAAAGGCAATAAAATTTTAGTAAAAACTTTAGAAGAAGGAACAAAATTTACCACTTTAGATGAAGTGGAAAGAGAATTGTCTTCAGATGATATTATGATTTGCGATGGAGATTCAAATCCTCTTTGTATTGCAGGTGTTTTTGGAGGTTTGCAATCTGGAGTTACAGAAAATACGACTTCTATTTTTTTAGAAAGTGCTTACTTTAATCCTGTTTCAGTTAGAAAAACTGCGAAAAGACACGCTTTAAATACAGATGCTTCTTTTCGTTTCGAAAGAGGAATTGATATTAATATGACAGAGTATGCATTAAAACGTGCAGCTTTACTAATTGAAGAATATGCAGGTGGTAAAATGGCTTCAGATGTTTCTGATTTTTATCCTGTAAAAATTGAAGATTTTCAAGTATTCTTATCTTATGAAAACGCTTACAGATTAATTGGACAAGAAATTCCAAGAGAAACGATTAAAAACATATTAGCGTCTTTAGAAATTAAAATTAATAGCGAGACAGAAGGAGGTTTAGGATTAACAATTCCTTCCTACAGAACTGATGTTCAGAGAGAAGCAGATATTATCGAAGAAATTTTAAGAGTATATGGTTATAATAATATTGAGTTTTCTCATAAATTAAACACGTCTATTTCTTTTGATTCTAATAAAGAAACAAAGATTGAAAATGTTGTTGCTAACCAATTAACTGCACAAGGTTTTAATGAAACCATGGCAAACTCATTAACAAAGCCAGAATACGCAACTTTATCGGAAAATATTAATGAGCAAGCAAATGTAGAAATGCTAAATCCATTAAGTAACGATTTGAAAGTAATGCGTCAATCTTTATTGTTTAGTGGTTTAGAATCAGTTGCTTATAATATTAATAGAAAGAATAATTCTTTAAAGTTTTACGAGTTTGGTAAAACTTATCATAAATATTCAGAAAAATACCAAGAAGACAAGCATTTAACACTTTTTGTAACTGGTAATAGAACAAATGATAGTTGGAAAGTATCAGCTCAAAAATCGGATTTCTTTTATGTAAAAGGAGTAATTAAAGGTGTTTTAAGCAGATTAGGAATCGATAATTTAAAATCGACACCAAGTAAATTAGATGTTTTTTCTGAAGGAATTTCCTTTGGATTAGGAAAAATGAAATTGGTAGATTTCGGAGTTGTAAAAAACAGTTTGTTAAAAGAATTCGGAATTAAACAAGAAGTTTTATATGCTGATTTTAATTGGGATACCATTTTAAAATTAACAGGAAATAAAAATATTAAAGTAACTGAATTAACAAAATTCCCAGCTGTAAAAAGAGACTTGGCATTGTTGCTAGATTCTAAAACAGCTTTTAAAGAAGTGTATAATTTGGCTTTTCAGTCAGAAAAGAATTTACTAAAAGAGGTAGATTTGTTTGATGTTTATGAAGGAGACAAATTACCAGAAGGTAAAAAATCGTATGCAGTTAGTTTTTTATTACAAGACGAAACAAAAACGTTGGCAGACAAACAAATAGATAAAATAATGCAAAAATTACAGCAAACATTCGAAAAGAATTTAGATGCTGTTTTGCGATAGGATGTATGAAGTCGAGTGTTGGAATTTAAGAAAGTCTAAAAATAAAACAGTAAATTATAATAGAAATGTATAAATTAATAATAAGACCAATTTTATTTCTATTCGACCCAGAAAAGGTACATTATTTTACATTTTCTTTAATTAGAATTTTATGTAAAATTCCTTTTGGAGCTTCTGTTTTTAGAAGTATGTATCAGGTGAATGATAAACGCTTAGAGAAAAATTTATTTGGTTTAACATTTAAGAATCCTGTTGGATTGGCAGCTGGATTCGATAAAAATGCGGTTTTATATAACGAATTGGCAAATTTCGGTTTTGGTTTTATTGAAATTGGAACAGTAACTCCAAAAGGGCAAATTGGAAATCCTAAGAAAAGATTGTTTCGTTTAAAAGACGATCAAGGTATAATCAATAGAATGGGTTTTAATAATGATGGTGTAGAAGAAGCCATTAAAAATCTAAAGAAAAACAAACATAAAGTTCTTATTGGTGGAAATATTGGTAAAAATACAGATACCAAACCAGAAAATTATACGCAAGATTATATTGCTGTTTTTAAAGAATTACATCCTTTTGTAGATTATTTTGTATTAAATGTAAGTTGCCCAAATGTGGGAAGTCATGCAAAATTAAATGATAAAGATTATTTGGTTGAATTGATTACTGCTTGCCAAAAAGAAAATAATATTTTTAAAATTAAAAAACCAATTTTATTAAAAATCGCTCCAGATTTAAATGATATTCAATTAGATGAAATTATAGAGTTGGTTGCAGAAACAAAAATTGATGGAGTGATAGCATCAAATACTTCTACTTCTAGAGATAATTTAAAAGCTTCTAAAGAACGTTTAGCAGAAATAGGAAATGGTGGAGTAAGTGGAAAACCTATTAAAAATCAAAGCACGAAAGTAATAAAATATTTAGCGGATAAGTCTAACAAATCGTTTCCAATTATTGGAGTAGGAGGAATCCACTCAGCAGAAGACGCCTTAGAAAAATTAGATGCTGGTGCAGATTTGGTTCAGGTATATACAGGTTTTATTTACGAAGGTCCAAGTTTAATTAAAGAGATTAATAAGGTTGTTTTGGATAGATTATAATTTAGGTTCTGTCATTCCTGCGAAGGCAGGAATCCAAACATAGTTTATAAGTAATCAATTACAATTCATAACAAATAAATTCCGTGAATTCGTGGCAATTTTATAACATATAATTCTGTGTCACTATTTTAAAATAATTCATGACAGAAACATTAATCTCTTTTATAATTGCAACTTCTGTCCTTGCAGTTTCTCCAGGACCAGACAATATTTTTGTATTGACACAAAGTATTGTAAATGGTAAAAAGTATGGTTTAGCAACCGTTTTTGGATTGATGACAGGTTGTATCATTCATACAACTTTAGTAGCATTTGGAGTTTCAACAATTATAAAAGAAAATGAAAATTTATTCCTAATTATTAAAATTTTAGGCGCGAGTTATTTATTATTTCTGGCATATCAGGTTTATAAAAGCGGTGCAGAAATTTTAATTTCTACAGAAAATGTACCACAAAAAAGTACCTTTCAATTGTTTAAAACGGGTTTTTTAATGAATGTTTTAAATCCGAAAGTAACTATTTTCTTTTTAGCTTTTTTTCCTCAGTTTTTGTTTTCATCAAAAATGTCTACAATCTTCCAATTCTATATTTTAGGCTTTCTTTTTATCTTGGTTTCTTTTGTTGTTTTTGGAAGTATAGCTGTTTTGGCAGGGAAAGTATCAACATATTTAAAGCAACATAAAAAAACAGGTTTGTACTTAAAATGGGCACAAATTATTGTTTTTGTTGCGATTGCAGTTTTAATTTTGATTTAGTTTTCTCTTGTAAACAAATTCTAACAAGAAACAACCAAAAATTATAGAAAAAGAAACAATTATACCTAATTTATTGTTTTTAAATTGCTGAATTATAAGCACCACCAAAGCAATTAAACAAACAATAAAACCAGTTAGATGAATAAGTTTTTTACTATTCATTTTACTTGAAAGTCGATATCCAGCAAAATTAACGATTGCAAAAATCGATAAAAACCCAATACTTCCAGCTGTTGAAATACTTTCTAAATTTAGTGTATTTGTTACAATTAAAGTAAGAATCGCAGTAATTAATAAACCAATAGGTTGGTTCCAAAAAACACTTGTAAATGCGTGTGGTAATTCATCATCTTCAGCAATTTCGAAGCTAACTCTGCTTCCTCCATAAAGTGATGCGTTTATGGCTGAAAAAGTAGAAATTAAAGCTGCAATTGTTATAATTGTAAAGCCAATTTTGCCTAACATTGGTTTTGCAGCTTCCGCTAAAACGTAATCTTCTGCAGTCGCAATTTTATTAAAAGGTAAAGAACCAATTGTAACAATTGCAATAATAACGTAAAGAATAATTACAAAAATTACAGAGTAATAATAGGCTTTAGATATATTTTTATCTGGATTTTTAATATCTGGAGCTGCGTTTGCAATGAGTTCAAAACCTTCGTAAGCTACAAAAATAACCATTCCTGCCGCAATTATATTTATGGAATTTTCCCAATTATCTATCGAAAACTGACTCAAATTTTCGTTACCAACTAATCCATAAGAACCAATAATTATAAAGCTTAATAAAATTAGTAGCTTAATAATTACTGAAATAGATTCAATTTTACTTACTACAGCAATACTATAATAATTAATGGCAGTTGCTAAAATGATAATAAAACTTGCATAAAAATGAAAATTTAAAGTAGAAGATTCAAAAATTTTGAAAAGATTTGGAGCATAAGAACCAAATGCAGAAGCATAAAGTGATAACATAATAATATAACTGATCCACAATAAATTATTAACGGTTCCACTAAAAATGGTTTTCCCAAAAGCAACATTTATAAACTTTACAGTTCCACCTCTATCAGGAAAGGTATTAGATAATTTTGCATAACTGTAAGAAGTAAGCAACGCAATAATTCCTGCAATTAAAAAAGAAATTGGAGTTGCGCCTTTTGCTAAAGAAACTGCCAATCCTAAAACTGCAAAAATTCCTCCACCAACCATGCCTCCAATTCCAATAGACATTGCTTCTTTTAAACTGATTTTTTTACTCATATTTCTTTTGAAGAACAAAAATTCCTACTATTGGTCCAATTGCTAAGATTAAAAATATATTATTGTTGCTATAAGTTTGAAATAAAACGCTAATAAGCTGAATGCTAATAATCGTAATAAAAAAACCAATAGAATTTACAATGGTTAATGCTGTTCCTTTGTTTTCTGAAATTACGTTTTGTGCGACTAAGGTAGAAAATAATGGAGAATCTGCGATTACAACCATTCCCCAAAATAGCAAATAAGCGATAAAAACTATTTCATTATCTATCATAAATGCAAAAGGAAGTAATAAACAACAAAACCCAGATAATAATAAAGATGCAAAAGCAGTACGTTTAATACCCAGTTTTTCTGAAATAAAACCTCCTAAGACGCACGCTAAACTCCCAATTCCAATTACAAAAAAGGAAATTAGAGATATATTAAAATCAGCATTTTTATGAAGATTTAAGTAGATTTTTAAGAAAACAGGAACGAACGTCCAAAAGGCATATAATTCCCACATATGTCCGAAATAACCGAAAGCCGCTTGTCGAAATTTATTGTTTTTAAATATTTTGAAGCAAATAGAAATATCTAATTTCGATGCTTTTTTACGAAAAGGGCCATCAGGAATCAATATGAATATTAAGAAACCACCTATAAAAGCCAAAATAGAAGTTGTGTATAACACACTTTTCCAATGAAAAACACTAGAAGTCGCTTTTAAAATATGTGGAAGTGCAGTACCTAAAACCAAAGCGCCTACCAAAAAAGAGAGCGATTTCCCCAATCCTTTTTTGTAATAATCGGTTGCTATTTTCATTCCTACAGGATAAATTCCTGCTAAAAAGAAACCTGTTAAGAATCTAAAAGCTAATAATGTATTTAAATTATTGTCTTCCCAAGTTAAACCTAAATTGAAAATCCCACCTAAAAGAGCACAAATAAAAAACACTTTAGAAGGAGAAAAACGATCTGTAATTGTAAATAAGGCAAAGAGTAAGGTTCCAATAATAAAACCAAACTGTACTGCTGCAGTTAAATTACCAAGTGCAGATGCCTCTAATTGATACACATTCACTAGATCTGTAATTACTCCATTTCCTGCAAACCAAAGAGACGTACAGAAAAACTGCGCAATAACAATAATTGGTAAAATGTGTTTTTTAATATTCATTTTAGAATAACGAAAGTACCAAAAAGCAATTAATAATTTCAGTAAAAATTTTAGAACTACAGTAGTTTCTGTATATTTGAATCAATGAAAAAAGTCAAAATCATAGAATGTCCTAGAGACGCAATGCAAGGAATAAAATCTCATTTTATTTCTACTGAGAAAAAAGCATTGTATATCAATTCACTTTTAAAAGTTGGTTTTGACACGATTGATTTTGGCAGTTTCGTTTCTCCGAAAGCAATCCCGCAAATGCGAGATACAGCAGCTGTTTTAGCGAAATTAGATTTGTCTAAAACCAATAGTAAATTATTGGCAATTATCGCAAATGTAAGAGGAGCAGAGGACGCATCTAAATTCGAAGAAATCGATTATTTAGGCTATCCTTTTTCTATTTCCGAGAATTTTCAAATGCGAAATACGCATAAAACCATTGAAGAATCGATAGAAACTTTAGATAAAATTCTAACCATTGCAGATAAAACGAGTAAAGAGGTAGTTGCTTATTTATCTATGGGATTTGGAAATCCTTATGGAGATCCTTGGAATGTAGAAATTGTTGGAGATTGGACAGAAAAATTAGCCAAAATGGGTGTGAAAATTTTATCACTTTCAGACACTGTTGGTAGTTCTACTCCAGAAGTTATTGACTATTTATTTTCCAACTTAATTCCACAATATTCACAAATAGAATTTGGTGCACATTTACATACAACTCCAGATAAATGGCACGAAAAGGTAGATGCCGCTTTTAAAGCTGGTTGTAATAGATTCGATGGAGCAATTAAAGGTTATGGAGGTTGTCCAATGGCAAAGGACGAATTAACTGGAAATATGCCAACTGAAAAATTAGTTAGTTATTTTACTGCTCAAAAAGCAGATACAAATATAAAACCAATGAGTTTCGAGAGCTCTTACAATAAGGCTTTGGAGGTTTTTATTTAGTGTTTTTGCAATTTAACAAACATATTTACAAGGGGTTAAAACTCATTGCTGTTGAGTTGTTTTTTATTTTCTTTCTAAGAAATAAGAGTTGCAAATAATTTTAAAGTTTATAAATAACTTTTAAAAAAAACGTTCTTGGAAACACATATCTTCTTGTTTCAGAAAATAAAAAAGAAGACAAACTAGAACTTACTTTAGAGGTATTGTTGCCAATATTGTTTCCCATAATTTCAAATGCCCAAGGACTATTTTCTTTCTGATAAAAAATGGAAGCATTTAATTCATTAAAAGAATTGGTGTTATTTGTTGCATTATTTTTATAATAGTTATACAAATATTCAGTTTTAAAAATCCAATCTCCTTTTTCATAATCTGCTGCAAGATCTAACTTAGAAAGGTTAGAAATACTGCTAAAAAAAGGATTTGTATTATCGTTATAAGTCTGCGAATAAGAAAAATCTATATTTGGCTTGTCTTCGTAAACGGTTCTAAAAGTTGCTCTTGTTAAAAAAGAATTGTCTATCGATTTAATTTCATTTTTGTTAACGATAGTCGCATAATTGGCATTTCTATACTCGCCCAATAAGGTTGCTCTCCAATATTTGTAACTGTAAACAACTTTAAAATTTGTGGTTAAAGATTTGTTTGGTGTATCTATATTTATAGCATTAAAAATATTGTTTGTATTATAAGTATTCTGAATTTGATTGTACTTTAATCGATAAGAAATACCAGGATAATAACTCCATCCATAGGTTCTGTATTTTCTATATTTAAGACTTATAAAATGATAAAAAGTCTCTCTTAAATCGGTATTTCCAACATAAATATTATTGTAACTGTTTAGAATATTATTTGTAATTAATTGCCTTGTATTTGGAAACGTATTGGTAAGATTGTATTTAAATGTAAGTTCTTTTCTGGTAGAAAAATCCCAATCAAGCTCAATTTTTGGTAGAATTAAGTCCGATTTATAAGAGTTGTTTACTCCATCGTTAGAAGTTGTTCTGTAGTAATTTTGATATTTAATTTCCGCAGTTACAATCGCATCTCCAATTAGTTTTTTGTATAAAACACTGGTAAAAATGGTAAACTGATTGTGTTTTAAATTATTATTAAAGTCATTAAACTGGTTATTACCTTGTAGCAAATTATTTGTAAAAGTGTTTTGTTCGTAATTATTACCCACATTAAAATAAAGATGATTCACATTATCTAGAATCCAAAAATGTTTTAAAGCAGTATTGTATTCGAACTTTTCAGAAGAAGAATTCTGATAAATATTAATCTTCTTATTTTCGTCAATTGGAATGCTATTTGGGAAAATATTGGTATTTGTAAGCCAATTATTATCGTCGTTCATTTTATTGAAATCAAAATCTACAATAGCCTGAGAAGTGTGATTGGTAGAAAACTTTTTCTCTGCTTTTACATAAGATTTTATTTTTTTAGAAGTAATAAAATTGTTTTCATTAAAGTTGATAACTGTATTTTCTAAATCTCTATTATTCTGTATAGACTGCTTAATATTCGTGGTTTCGAACTTCGTAAAATATTTAATTCTGGTATCTTCATCTGGTTTGTAAAGCAGTTGTATTTTTCCTAAAAATAAATTTTTATCATTATTTTCGTCTTCTCTTATCTTCTCTATAAGATTATCTACCAAATAATTTCTAAAGTTTTCCATTCGGCTATCAGAATTATCTGAAAGTGCAATTAGAAAAGAACTAAAACTAACCTTTTCATTTATTTGCCATTGCATATTAAAACCGCCAAATTTATGCTTGCTATTGGTAATATTTTGGTTTCTAAGAAGTTTTACAACAGGAGATTGAATGATACTTCTTAAATTATTGAGATCAAAACCACCTTCAAAATTTATATAATCTCTAAGTGTAAAAGACTTTTTATTGGTATTGTTATAATCGCCAATAAAACTATAATTAATATTTGGGCTGTATTTAAATAGGGCAGGATGCACTAAATAACGATCTTTTACACCCAAACCTGTTTCAATGTCACCAAAAACGAACTTTTTCTTGTCTTCCTTTAAGTTGATGTTCATGGCAATTTCTTCAGATTTATCTAAACCTTTCATAAAAGGGTTTTCGTGATAATCTTCAATAACATCTATTTTAGCAATTACATCTGCAGGAATATTATTTACAGCTAATTTCGTATCACCTGTAAAAAACTTTTTATTATCCACTAAAAGAGTGGTTACTTTTTTTCCTTTTACAGTTACATTTCCTTTTTTATCGACTTCTACACCAGGCAATTTTTTTAAAACCTGCCTTAGTTTTCGTTCTTTCCCATTTGTAAAAGCATCTACATTGTAAGTGGTGGTATCTTTTCTAACTTTTACAGGAATTTCGTATTTAATTACAATTTCCTCTAATTTATTAGGGTCTTCTTGAAGGATAAAATTTACAATACTATCTTTTTTAGGAGCAATTAGTACTTCTTTTCTGGTAATGTATCCCATAAAACTAATCGATAAATTATAGGTAGTATTTTTTGCCAATGATAAAGAATAATTACCATCAATATCACTAACAAAATAGACCAATTTCCCTTTGTTTGTTGGAAAAGCTAAGATATTAGCACCTGTTAAAGGTTGTTGATTGCTGTCTATTATTTTTCCTTTTAAGATAGATTGAGAAATCGTGAAGTTCGACATCATTAAAAACATTAGAAAAATGAAAAAATTTATTTTCATAAGTTTTTAATCTTTTGTAACTTTTCTAGCTTCTCTACTTAGTCTTATCATTTCTTTAACGCTAATTTTAGTTCCTTTTTTTAGTTCAGGAATTTTTAATTTTTTCTTAGGGTTTAAAGTAATTTTATCAACCATATAATAAAAGCGGTTGCCTATCTCTAATTTCAAAATTAAACCAGGTAAGCCACCATAACCTCCAGGACCATAAGGGACAGGTATTTTTGGAGCATACCAAGCTGTATATTCTATAATTGATCCAAATCTTAATACTTCTTTTTTTGTTGCTTTGTAACAAGTAAAACCATCAATAATTTTAAATTCATTACTTAATTCCCAATCTCTCATTTTGTAACTAAAATCAACATTATAGTCTTTATTTAAAATGCTCGTGTAATAAGTAGATAGTCTCTCTAAATTATTAAATTGATGCCATTTATTGTAAGATTTGGCAATAATAGCAGCACTCTTAGCTTCAAGAGGATACAATGGAATATTTTTTTCTTTTTTAAAAAAAGACTTTTCAGAATTGTAAATTAGTTTTAGAGATAATCGATTTATTTCTTCATTAATTTTTCTCGCCATTTCTGGATTTGAGGCTTTATTTTTTATAGTATTAGTAACTTTATATATAATAATTCCCGTTTGAGAAAAAATGTTTATATTATATATTAATATTGCTATTAGTAAGATGCTTTTTTTCATAATTTATTTTTATAGGAAGAGATTTATATAAATCTCTTCCTAATTTTTTAAATTTTTTTATTCATTACCCATACATTCATTATAACCAACTTGATAATGAGCTTCTGCTTCAGCTTCACTCATCTCTCCTATATATTCTTCTACAAAACCTAAATACTCACATGCTTCAGCATGGCAATCGGTAGGGTTAATAATTTCATTGTTCGTATTCGCATTTAAAGATGTAATACCTGCTACAAAGGCAAGTGTTAAAATTACTTTTTTCATAATAAAAGTTTTAAAAATTTAATTAATTTAATTTTGTTCTAAGCTATGAGGTGTATTACATTTGTAATACTTTCCTCGGTTTGTCTTTTGTTTATGTTACATAGGCATTTGTATTTAGTTAAACATTATTGGTATACTGTTTTATTTAAATTTTACGAACCGAGGTTTTATTCTTAAATAGTAACTATTTAAAAATATAATAACTTCGTACGAGATTAAATACCAACACATGTTGGCATTAAAATTTAATCCTAAATTGTAATGAAAAGAAAGCAATTTTTTCTTTTCATCCCCCAAACAATTTCAGTGGATGATAACCAAATGTAAAAAAAAAAAAAAATGAGTTCTACAAATATTTTTGCCAAAATTTTTGAAAACAAGTATTTATACTTGTTTTTCTTATTAATTATAACAGCCTGTTCTTCAATAAAAAACACATCAAAAGACAATAAAAAAATAAATTTCACTTTTTTACAATTAAATGACGTTTACGAAATCGCTCCAATTCAAGGAGGCGAATTTGGAGGAATGGCAAGAGTAGAAACTGTGCATAAAAACTTACTAAAGGAAAACGAAAACACACTACTTTTTATGTCAGGAGATTTTCTGAATCCGTCTTTAATAGGAACCTTAAAAGTCGATGGAGAAAGAGTTCGTGGAAAACAAATGGTAGAAGTTATGAATGCCATGAATTTCGATTTGGTCGCTTTCGGAAATCATGAATTCGATTTATCGCAACAAGATCTTCAAAAAAGATTAAATGAAAGTAATTTTCCTTGGATTTCTGCCAATGTAAACCTAAAAACAAAAGAAGCTACAATTCCTTTTTACAAAGAACAAAATGGAATTGTTAAATCTGTTAACAAAACGTTTATTAAAGAATTGGTAGATGCAGATGGCACAAAAATAAAAATAGGTTTTATAAGTGTTTGTATTCCTTCAAACCCAAGAGATTATGTGGAATATGGAAACATGATCATCAAAGCAAAAGAATCTTATAATTCCATAAAAGATAGTGTAGATGTAGTTTTCGGTTTAACACATGTAAAATTAATGCACGATAAAAGAATTGCCAAATTACTACCTAATGTTCCTTTAATAATGGGAGGTCATGAACATGCAAATAGCAATAATTTTGTTGGGAATGTTCAAATATCGAAAGCAGATGCGAATGCAAAAACAGTGTATATCCATCGTATTTCTTACGATAAAAAAACAAAGAAAGCCATTGTAAAATCTGAATTGAAAGAAATCAATTCAACCATTAAAACAGATGAAAACGTGGGTAAAATTGTAGATAAATGGGAAAACATTTTAAATACAAGAATTAAAGATGTTATTAAAAACCCTGAAGAAATTATATACAAAACAGCCATTCCTTTAGATGGTAGAGATTATAAAATTAGAAGCGAATCAACCAATTTAGGACAAATTATTACAAAAGCAATGTCTTTTGCTTATGGTAATAAAGTAGATGCAGCAATCGTAAATGGAGGTTCTATTCGTATTGACGATCAATTAGTTGGTAATATTACACCTGTAGATATTTTTAGAGTTTTGCCTTATGGAGGAGATATTGTAAAAGTAGAATTGAAAGGAAATTTACTAAAAAGAGTTTTAGATTATGGCAAAAAAGCGAGGGGAACAGGCGCATATTTGCACAGACATAATATCGAATTTAAAAACAATACTTGGTGGATAAATAACCGACATATAAATTCTTCTCTTACTTACACAGTCGCTTTTTCAGATTATTTATTAAAAGGATTCGATATTCCTTTTTTATCAGATAAAAGTGAAGAAGTTCTTGCTATTTATCACCCTAAAAAAGAAGAACTCGCACATGATATTCGAAAAGCTGTAGTAGAATATCTAAAAAAACAATAATTTTTTATTTATGATTATCAATTAGTTATCTCTGTTCTCATTCTCTTATTTTAATTTATTCTAAATAAACTTTGAAGAACTAATTTTGAGGCTTATATTTGCCAAAAATTAGAAAATTATTTATAATCAATCTTAATAAAATGAACAAGTTTTTAACATTGGCAATTGCTGCTGTATCAACCATTACAATTTCAGCACAAAATTCACGACAAGATTCAATTAATAATCCAAATTATCAGGTAAATACAGCACAACGTATTTTAAATGGAAACATTAATACAAAAGGTGTTACAGTTGGTGGTTATGGTGAAATAACATACAATAGAAAAGAAAATAACAATGCAGAATTAGATGTACAACGTTTGGTTTTGTTATTTGGTTATAAATTTGATGATAGAACACAATTTATTACAGAAGTAGAATTCGAACATGTAAAAGAAGTATTTGTAGAGCAAGCTTTTTTACAATATTCTGTGAGTGATAATGTAAATTTAAGAGCTGGTTTAATGTTAGTTCCAATGGGAATTATTAACGAGTATCACGAACCTACCACTTTTAATGGAGTAGAAAGACCAAGTATGGATGGTTCTATAATTCCAACAACTTGGCGTGAAATTGGAGTAGGAGTTTCAGGAAGATATAATGAAGCTTCTTTACGTTATCAAGCTTATTTATTTAATGGATTTGTTTCTACAACTTCAGATGGAAATGGAAATATTACAGGAGGAAATATAGGAGGAAGTTCTGGGTTAAGAGGAGGAAGACAAAAAGGGGCAAAATCTACGATGAATAATATAAATTTTTCTGGAAAATTAGATTATTATGGATTGCCAGGATTGCGTTTAGGATTGTCTGGTTATTTTGGTAGAACCCAATCTCCTGCAGATGTAGAAAATATTGATGGAGCAGATGTTGGGCTTTCTATGATTGGTTTAGATGCAAGATATGCATACCAACGTTTTACAGCAAGAGGTCAGTTTATTAAAGGAAATTTATCTGATACAGAAGATTACAATACTGCAACTGGTTCTAATTTAGGAAGCGCTTTGCAAGGATATTATTTAGAGGCAGCCTACAACTTATTACCACAGAGAAAAAAACAACAGTTATTTGGTTTTGTAAGATATGAAGACTTTAATACACATGCTTCTGTGGAAGGTAATTTAACGAAAGATTTAAGTTACGACAGACAAGAGTGGACTTTAGGTTTAAGTTATAAAATAGCACCTGGAGCAGTTGTAAAAGGAGATTATCAAATTAAAAACAATCAAGTTGTTGGTGGTTCTTCTGTAAACCAATTGAATTTAGGATTGGGAGTTTGGTTCTAACAAACAAAATATTTAAATGTAAAGTTGAGATAAAACATTGTTTTGTCTCAACTTTTTCTTTTTATTTAGACTAAATCTAATTATTTTTGCATCATGAATAAAAACAAATTTTATTTCTTTATAATTCTACTAGTTTCATTGGTATGTTTTTCATTTACAATGCCAGATAAAATTAAGAAAAAAGTTAAAAAAGAAATTTCTAAGGTTTTTGAGGTAAAAGATTTTCAATTAAAATTGATAAAAATTGAAGATTCCATCAATAATAAGTTGATTAAAAAGATAGGAGCAGACCATCTTTTTAAAATTGAAAAAAATAATGAAATAATTGGTTACGCCTACGTAGATAAAGCACCAAGCAAAACAGATGAGTTTGATTATCTTGTTTTGTTAGACAAAGATTTAATCGTAGCAAAAACAAAGGTTTTAGTGTACAGAGAAGATTATGGAGGCGAAATAGGAAGCACTCGTTGGTTAAAACAATTCATTGGAAAAAAAGCGACAGACAATTTAAAATATAGAGAAGATATAATTGCCATTTCTGGAGCAACAATTTCTGCAAGTTCTATGACAATTGCCATGAACCAATTTCTTCAAAATTTAGAAATTCTTCATAATAACAACGTTTTATAATGAAGTTTCACGGCTTAATCCATCAATTTCCTAGAGAAATAAAGCTTTTAATTATTGCTTTTATTTGTACATTAAGTATCGGTTTTTATAGCGGAATCTCATTTGTAAGATCTACAACAAACGCAAATCCTAATGGTATAGAACAGCGTTATTTAGGAAACGAAGATGATGAAAATGCCACAGAAATGATGTTTAAAAAATCTGAAGGAGAAATTATGACTACAGTTCACAGTCATATTTTATCCTTATCAGCAATTTTCTTTTTAGTCGCTTTCATTTTATCTACAACATCTATCAATATAAAATTGAAATTATTTTTAATGATAGAGCCTTTTTTCTCTCTAGTTTTTACTTTCGGAGGAATTTATTTATTGTGGAAAGACATTCACTTTATGAAATACGTAATAATGGCTTCCGGTTTTCTAATGACAGCAACGTATTCTGTATCCATTTTCATTATTTTGAAGCAAGCAATTTCTAAAAAATAAACTCCTTATTTTTTAAACCTTAAAATTCAATAATATGTTGTAAATTTGCCTGCAATTATACCATAATTGCAACATGACAGCACACAACAACAAAATTTTAGGAGAAGGTTTAACGTATGACGACGTTTTATTAGTTCCCGCTTTTTCAGAAGTACTTCCAAGAGAAGTAAGCATTCAAACAAAATTTACGAAAAATATTACGATTAACGTACCAATTGCATCAGCTGCAATGGATACTGTTACAGAATCTGCATTGGCAATCGCTATTGCAAGAGAAGGTGGTATTGGCGTTTTACATAAAAATATGACGATTGCCCAACAAGCATTAGAAGTTAGAAAAGTAAAACGTGCAGAAAGTGGAATGATCTTAGATCCTGTTACTTTGCCTTTAACTGCAACTGTAGGAAATGCAAAAGCATTTATGAAAGAACACAGTATTGGCGGAATTCCTATTGTAGACGATCTTGGAATCTTAAAAGGAATTGTTACCAATAGAGATTTGCGTTTCGAACATGATGCAACAAGACCAATTGTAGAGGTTATGACGAGTGAAAACTTGGTAACAGCAGCAGTTGGAACTTCTTTAAGTGATGCAGAAAAAATTCTACAGAATTATAAAATAGAAAAACTTTTAATTGTAGATGATGCCTATAAGTTAAAAGGATTAATAACGTTTAGAGATATTACAAAAGTGACTCAGAAACCAATCGCAAACAAAGATTCTTTTGGGCGATTAAGAGTTGCTGCTGCTTTAGGTGTTACTGGAGATGCTGTGGATAGAGCAGAAGCTTTGGTAAATGCTGGAGTAGATGCTGTAATTATAGATACAGCTCATGGACACACAAAAGGAGTGGTAATGGTGTTGAAACAAGTAAAAGAAAAATTTCCAGAATTAGATGTTGTTGTTGGGAATATAGCAACTGCTGCTGCTGCTAAATACTTAGTAGAAGCTGGTGCAGATGCTGTAAAAGTAGGTATTGGACCAGGTTCTATTTGTACAACAAGAGTTGTGGCTGGAGTTGGTTTTCCTCAATTTTCGGCAGTATTAGAAGTTGCTGCTGCGATTAAAGGAAGTGGAGTTCCAGTAATTGCAGATGGTGGAATTCGTTATACAGGAGATATCCCAAAAGCGATTGCTGCTGGTGCAGATTGTGTAATGTTAGGTTCTTTATTAGCAGGAACCAAAGAATCTCCAGGAGAAACGATTATTTACGAAGGAAGAAAATTCAAATCTTATAGAGGAATGGGATCTGTAGAAGCTATGAAACAAGGTTCTAAAGATCGTTATTTCCAAGATGTGGAAGCAGATATTAAGAAATTAGTGCCAGAAGGAATTGTAGGTCGTGTGCCTTATAAAGGAGATTTAGATGAAAGCATCCATCAATTTATTGGTGGTTTGCGTGCAGGAATGGGTTATTGTGGCGCAAAAGACATCGAAACTTTAAAAGAAACAGGACAATTTGTAAGAATAACCGCAAGCGGAATTAATGAAAGTCATCCTCATGATGTAGCAATTACCAAAGAAGCACCAAATTATAGTAGAAGATAAAATTTATTTTTTATATAGATGTAAAAACCGAGCGATTGTTCGGTTTTTTTTATATTCAAGGTTTGTGTAACTAACACCAGCCAGTTTTAGCTCCAATTTGTTGAAATATGCCAACTATAAAGAAGTAAGAAATTATGAATAAATATTCTTCCTATGGTGTTTCGTTTAAGGGTTTTGCTATTCATTTTTTGGTTAGAAATTTTTTTGATTTTCGCTAACAATAATTATATGAAACGTTTCAATGATTTATATCAGAAGTTAACGAAATTAAAAGTTCTCAATTAGAAAATCAACAGGTGAAAACCCCTAATTTTCTTTTTTAATCAACAAAACAGATTTCTCAGCAAAACGTTCTCCCATGATTTTATAACCATTTTCAGACATGTGTAAATCGTTTTTTATTTCTTTATTATTTCTAATAATTCCGTCATTTAAGTCGTCTGTATTTATCCAAGCGAAGTTTGGTTGCGATTCTGCAACTTTTACTTGTGCTTCTCTAACGAGTGTCCAATCTGGATATCTTTCATTTTTCATATCGAAATCGCACAATCTTCCAATCACAAAATTTACGACTGTTCTTCCCAAATCTTTAGAAAGTTGATTGTATAAACCCAATAAACTTTCCTCATACACATTTCCTTGGTTGGTTCTTGCATCGCGTTCGCCTTGCATCCAAATGAAAGTAACTGTGTCAAAATTTTTAGTTTTGAGTGCTTTATTTACTTTTACCATTAAAGTATCGTATAAATTACCATTTTGTGAATCAATTTCTCCATCTAAAGGTTTCCAGTTTTTATACCAACGTTTTATAGGTTGTGTTCCTAAGGCATATTTTACGACAGTTACATTATTTTCTCCAAACGCCTTTTTTACAGCTGGTGTAAAAGAAATATCAGGATTTAGACGTGCCATATTAGACTGTCCAGAAAGAATAAATAAATGTTGCTGATTTTCCTTTTTATCACAAGAATTCAATAGTAAAGTAATCAAAACAATACATAAAATGCTCTTTAATTTCATAATAATAAAATAGGTTTAAATTATTTATTTCTTCGCTTTTTCTACCAATTCTAATTTGTCAACTGAAGTTTTTGTCGTAAAAAAACCGTAATTAATCGTTACTTTTTTCTTGTCTATTTTATCGATAGTTCCTACAGAATTAGAGTCTATAATTCGCACTCTGTCGTTTATTTTGTAGATATATTCCGATTTTGCTTTAGCAATTTTAGCTTCTTCGATTTTCTTTTCTTTACGAACTTCAACTACTTTTTCTAAAACCTCTTTTTCCACTTTTTTAATGACTTGTTGCATTTGTTTCTCAACAACTTTGGCTTTCTTTTGTTGCGCTTTCGTAGTTTTTAAAGGTTTCTTCTTGGCATATTTTACTTTCTCGTCTGCAACCCATTTGTTGAAATTGGTATTCAGTTCTTTTTTGTTATTTGTTTGAAAGTATTTATTTAGTAGTTCGTTTGTTTTTCTACCTAAAGACAACATTTTCTGATTCTGGTCATACAATTCTTGAAAACCAGATAATTTATCTTGAATTTTCTGTTCTTTTTCCTGTAAACTCTCTAAATGTTCCTGTCCTTTTGTTTTCTGCTTCTCTAAACTATCCGAATTTTTCTGAAGTTTATTTCGTTCTTTTTGAAGTTTAGAAATGGTTTTATCCAAACGAATTTTCTCGTTTTCAACACGCTTTTTCGCTTGGTTGATTAAACTATAAGGAATTCCGTTTTTCTGAGCCACTTCAAAAGTAAAAGAACTACCAGCTTGACCAACAAAAAGTTTAAATAATGGTTCCAAAGAACGTTCGTCAAACTGCATATTTGCGTTGGTAACATTCTCCAATTCGTTCGCCAAAACTTTTAAGTTGGAGTAGTGGGTTGTAATAATTCCGAAGGCTTTTTTGTTGTAAAATTCTTCCAAGAAAATTTCAGCCAAAGCTCCACCCAATTCAGGGTCTGAACCTGTACCAAATTCATCAATTAAAAACAAGGTATTTTCATTACATTTTCTTAAAAAGTAACGCATGTTTTTTAATCGATAACTATAAGTACTTAATTGATTTTCAATAGATTGGTTGTCTCCAATATCCGTTAAAATCGTATCGAAAATATACGTCTGACTTCTTTCTTCCACAGGAATTAAAAGTCCACTTTGTATCATTAATTGTAATAAACCAATGGTTTTTAAAGTTATGCTTTTTCCACCAGCATTTGGGCCAGAAATAACAATTATTTGCTGTTTTTCGTTCAGTTCTATACTTTGTGGAACAATTTTTAAGTTCTTTTCCTTATTTTTTTTCCATAAAATAGGATGATACGCATCTCTAAATAAAATCTTCTTTTCTTGAGAAATTTTTGGCAATAATCCATTAATTTCTTGCGCATATTTTGCTTTTGCGCCCACAGCATCTATATGTGTTACATATTCTAAATATTCGTGAATTAAGGAAATTACAGGACGAATTGTTTCTGCAAGATCTCGTAATATTTTTACAATTTCTTGTTTTTCTTCGTACAATAAATTTTGATATTCTCGTGAATAAGACAAGGTTGCTTGTGGCGCAATATAAACGATGTTTCCAGATTTGGATGAACCTAAAAAACTACCAGCCACTTTTTTACGATGCATTGCTAAAACTGCCAAAACACGCTGATTGTCAATAACACTTTCCTTAATATCATCTAAATATCCAGAAGCTATGGATTTGCTCAAAGCACTCGAAAAACTTTGTCCGATTTTACCACGAACGTTGTTGATGTCTTTTCGAATTTGTTTTAAAGCAGAAGAAGCATTATTTTTTACAATACCACTTAATTCTATAATTTTCTTGATTTCATCATCTACAAAAGTGCTGAATTCTATTTCTTGGGTCAGTTTAAAAAACGTAGGAAACTGAACTTCAAACTTCTTAAAAAATTTGATATGTTCGTTTACGGTTAAAGAAATACTTGCAATTTTTAAATACGCTTCTGGTTCTAAAAAACTGTTTTCTATCGCGAGTCTGTGAATGTCTTGCGTTACATTATCAAAACCATGATTCGGAACTCTGTTTTCACTCTGAAAAGATTTTAGGTACTCGTCTACTAAATTCAGTTCAGTAAAGAGTGTTTTTTTATTAGAAATAGGCAGAATTTCACGCACTCTTTCTTTCCCCAACCCAGAAATGCAAAATTCTGATACATGTTGCAAAACTGTTGAAAATTCTAAATCTTGTAATGTTTTTTCTGAAATGTTACGATTCAAAGTTTAATATTTAAGGTTTTTTGGGAACTAATAAGTAACTTTGAATTCAAAATTTTGAATCTTGAATCCAAAAGCACAAAAATAACAAACAATGCAAGTAAAAATCGCCGATTCTTGGAAAAATATTTTACAAAACGAATTTGAAAAACCATATTTTAAGGAATTAATCAATTTTGTGAAAAACGAGTATCAAAACCATACTTGTTACCCAAAAGGACAAGATATTTTTGCTTCGTTTGATTTTTGTTCTTTTGACGATTTAAAAGTGGTTATTATTGGTCAAGATCCGTATCATGGACCAAACCAAGCAAATGGATTGTGTTTTTCTGTTAAGGATGGAATAAAGCATCCACCTTCATTAATTAACATTTTTAAAGAAATTTCTACGGATTTAGAAACTGAATATCCAACAAGTGGAAATTTGGAAAAATGGGCAAAACAAGGTGTTTTGTTATTAAATGCAACATTAACTGTAAGAGCTCACGAAGCTGGAAGTCACCAAAAAGAAGGCTGGGAAACGTTTACAGACGAAGTAATAAAACAAATTTCCAAAGAAAACGAAAACATTGTTTTTCTACTTTGGGGCGGATTTGCAAAAAAGAAAGCAAAATTAATTGATAAAAAGAAACACTTCATTTTAGAATCTGGGCATCCATCTCCATTAAGCGCAAATAGGGGATATTGGTTTGGAAATAAACATTTCTCGAAAACCAATGAGATTTTAAAAGATTTAAGGAAAAAAGAAATTGAGTGGTAGTTATTCAGTTTAGCAATGGAGAATGCTCCCTTTTAATACAAGAAGGTCACGAATTAATTTAATTTCTGTATGTGTTCTCGATACAAAATTCTTGAAAAAAGAATTTTACTCGAACTGACAGCATTTTCTTACTCATTCGTTAAATAATAAATTCGCATATTGTCAATTCGAGTGATTTTCGACTTTAGGAGAAAATTGTATCGAGAACTTTTGAGTTTGTCATTCCTGTGAAGACAGGAATCCATACAAAATTTTTAGAAAATCTATTACTTTATAAGAATAGCAAAATAGTTTTTAAACAAGCTTAGCTCTGATTGAATCTTTCGACTGCGCTCAAGACAGGCTAATTGTTTGAGCTCTTTTTATCTCTTTTTTAAGAGATTAAAAAGCGAGTAGTGAAAGCAGTAAATAGCTCCAAAAAATAATTACGAAAAAATAATTTGTGAATTCGTGTCACTTTAAAAGATGCTGAAATAAGTTCAGTATAAAAAAAATCCGCTAAAAAAGCGGATTCATTGAATTTGAAATTAAGAAACAAACGGATTTTATAACAAATCTGCTTGTTTTAATGTTGTTTGAATAGTTATGTCTGCATCTGCCAAACCACAAGATTTGGAGGTACTTCTACATGAAGAAAAACAAATAATCCCTAAAACACAAATTGCAACAAATACTACTCTTTTCATTTTTTTACTATTTTACGGTTTAAATGTACATATTTTTTATGAACTCGCCTGAATTTTTCTTCTCTTCGATAACGTTAAAAGAAACCATTTTATTTTGAATGCGCGTAATTAAATTTTTAGTGATAGGTTTCCCATCATTCCATTCCGTTATTTTTAGCCATTTCTGAATGTCTTCTAGCTTCTGTTGGTAACGTTTTGCTAAGATTTTATCGATATTATCAATGTCTTTAAAATCGGCTGTTTCTCCATTAATAATGTCTAAAACTTTTTGTACTTCTTCGAAATTATTTTCTAAAACTTCGTTTCTAACTGCAATTACAAAACATGGCCAAGGAGTAGGGCAGTCGTCAATTCTTCTGAATGTTCCATCATCGACCAAAGGTTTTGTGGTAAAATGTTCCCACATAAAATAATCGGCTTCGCAATTGGTTAAAGAATCGATGCCTCCTTGTAAATTTCCAACGACTTTAAACTTTAATTTGTCTATTTCCCAACCTTGATTATAAGCATTTACAATCGCCATTAAATGCGAACCAGAACCAAATCTACTAATTGCAATCGTAGCATTTTCTAAATCTTCAATTTTTTTGAAAGATGATTTTTCGCCTACGTGAATTCCCCAAATTAAAGGAGTTTTAACGAACGTTTGCACAATTTTAGACGGATTTCCATCTGCAATATCTTTGATTATTCCTTCCGTTAAAACAATGGCAATATCTACAGTTCCGTTTCTTAATGCTTTGCACATTTGCCCAGTTCCACCATGATAATCTTGCCAACGTAAATTGATGTTTTCTTTGGTGTATTCTTTATTTTTTAATGTGAGATACCAAGGATAATTAAAGTGTTCTGGTACACCACCGATTTTTAAATCTGTCATTTTAAATTGTGAGCTTTTTAAGCGTATATTTTATTAAATCTTCCACCACTTTTTTAGGGTTTTCGCTAAAAGTTCCATTTGCTCTGTTTGCAATAATGGCATTTAGTGAAACTGCTTTATGCCCTAATAATTTAGATAAGCCATAAATTGCGGAAGTTTCCATTTCTAAATTGGTAATTCTATGTTTTTTATGTTGAAAACTATCAATTTTATTATTTAAGTTTTCGTCTTCTAATTGTAATCTTAACACACGACCTTGTGGTCCGTAAAAACCACCAGCAGTTGCTGTTATTCCTGAATATATGTTTTCTGAAGTAAATTTTCGAGCAAGTTCTTGGCTGTTTTCAACCAAAATAGGATGCGATTTTTTAGCACTCCAATTGGTGTGTTTTACAAAAGCATTTTCAATTTCTGAATTTGAAATTACATCAATTTGATAGGAGTGAAGCATTCCATTTAAATCTAAACCATGAGAACTCAATAAAAATGAATCTACAGGAATGTCTTTTTGCAAAGACCCTGAAGTTCCAATTCGAATGATATTTAAAGAAGTTAAATCGGTTTTTGGCGCTCTTGTTTCTAGATTGATGTTTACCAAAGCATCTAATTCATTTAAAACAATATCTATATTATCTGGGCCAATTCCTGTTGAAATTACTGAAATTCTTTTCCCTTTATAAATACCTGTGGTCGTTTTAAATTCTCTTTTTTGAGTTGTAAAATCAACAGATTCAAATAGTTTGGTGATTTTATCTACTCTGTCTTGGTCTCCAACAAAAATAATATCTGTAGCAATATTTTCTGGTTTTAAATTTAAGTGATAAACACTGCCATCTGGATTTAGAATAAGTTCAGATTTTTTTATACTCATACTTTTAAGAGGTAATTTGCAACAGTTTTTCAGTAGCATTGCTATATAAAAAACTGTATTTTTTAGAACCTCCAAGATACGAATTTTCTGAACGTATTTCTCTGTAAAAATTTGCCTGATTCTCTAAAATATCTTTCCCTTTTCTTGTGAGTTTTACAGGATCGAAAGAAGTGAATAATTTTTGAAGTTTATCGATATTGTTTTCATATTGTAAATCTCCAAAACCAAAAACTTCTTGTTCTGTAAGCAATTTGCCAACTAATTGGTTTTTAGAAGATAAATTGTTGTTGTTTGCTGTTTTTAAAACAAAATTTTCTACATTATTTAATCCATTTTCAATAGAAGGAAACCTTCTTAAATGTGCTTCCAAAGCAGTTGTTAAATATTTAAATGGCGACATTGGATTGAATTGATGTATTTTTTCTAGTCTTAAAGGACTGTCTGAACAATACAATTGCCAAATATAATCTGCATATTCAATATCATCTTGCGAAAGTTCTATTCTGTCTTTAAAATGTTGTTGAATTTGTTCTTCTGAAAGTTCAGGAATTGCTAACATTTTAGCAGATTCTTTTACTTTTCCACTACAAACTAAAGAAACTTCATACCCTTTTCTGTAACGTTTTAGCCAACTAATTACAGCAATCATATTAATTTGACAAAATAAATCGTACTCAAACCATAAAACGATTTGCTTATTTTCTTTTTTATTACAGAGTTTTCGATATTCTTTAACTGTGTAATCTATAAATTTTTGTTTACTAATTTTATAGGAAGATTTAAAGAAATCGTATCTGGTTTTCCAAAAAACATCGCTCCCAACATTGGTTGTTGTTTTTCCTTCACAGAGCATTTCTCTCCATGTAATAAAATCTCCAGAAAATTGTAGTTTTTTTAGATAGTTGGTAGTACTATCTCCATTTGTAATATGTAAAATAGAAGAGTTCATAGTGAAATGACAACGTTAATAATCGATTTTTATTGTGTTAGGGTAAATTTAACTATCCACCAACACGTTTTACTTTAAAACCTTTATCTTTTAACATAGACATAATTTTGTCTCTAAAATCACCTTGAATTATGATTTTATCATCTTTAAAACTTCCACCAACAGACAATTTTGTTTTAATTTCTTTGGCTAAAAGTTTAAAGTCGGAAGTTGCACCATTATAACCTTCTAAAATAGTAATTGGCTTTCCTTTTCGTTTCTCATATTTGCAAAGAATGGGTTCGTCTTGCAACCAAATATTCGATTTTTCTTTTTTTGGTTCCTCAGTTTCTTGGTGTTCTGGAAACAAATTTTTTAGTTGATCTTTTAAATCCATAAAAAGCCCCTTTTAATTTCCCCAAAGGGGAAAAACTCATGCTGGTAACTTTGAGTATATTTTTATTGTTTTTATTCGGCATATTTCCCATAATACATTCCTTCCCTTTGGGAAGGTTAGGATGGGCTTTTCTTATTTTTTAAGCCCTAATTCTCTTAATCTTTCATCTAAAAACTCTCCAGCAGTAATATCTTCGAACTGTTTTGGATTGTTTTCGTCGATACAATTTTCTAAAACATCTAGTTTCATATCAGATATTGGGTGCATGAAAAATGGAATGGAATAACGAGAGGTTCCCCACATTTCTTTTGGAGGATTTACAACTCTGTGAATTGTAGATTTTAGCTTGTTATTACTGTGTCTAGACAACATGTCTCCAACATTAATCATTAATTCGTCAGGTGCAGCCATGGCATCTATCCAATCTCCTTTATGATTTTGAACCTGCAATCCTTTTCCTTGAGCTCCCATTAATAAAGTAATTAAATTAATGTCTCCATGAGCTGCAGCTCTTTCTGCACCTTTTGGTTCAGTTTTTATTGGTGGATAATGGATTGGTCTTAATATACTATTTCCGTTCTTAATGTAATTGTCGAAATAAGTTTCTTCCAAACCTAAATGTAAAGCCAAAGAACGCAACACAAATTTCGCTGTTTTTTCTAACATTTGGTAGGTCTGCTTTCCAACTTCGTTGAATTTTGGCAATTCTTCTACAATTACATTTTCTGGATATTCATCTTTATATTTTGAATTATCCTCTACATATTGCCCAAAATGCCAGAACTCTTTTAAATCGCCTTCTTTTTTACCTTTTGCAGATTCTTTTCCGAAAGAAACATATCCACGTTGTCCTCCAATTCCTGGAATTTCGTACTTTTCTTTAGTTTCAACTGGTAAATCAAAGAAATTTTTGATTTCTGTATATAAATCTGAAACTAATTTATCATCTAAAAAATGACCTTTCAAAGCAACAAAACCAATGTTTTCGTATGCGTGACCAATTTCATCTATAAATTTTTGTTTTCTATTTTTATCTTCTGATAAAAAATCTGCTAAGTTTACGCTTGGAATTTTATTCATTATTGGAAGTTTAATAAACGAGTGTTAAAGTTACTAAAAAATCAGGAATATTAATTTATAGCTTTCGAAATTTTAATTTTAAAGTATTTTCAAGAAATAAAAAAGTTACTTTTTTGTAAAAGGAATTAAGTAAGAAAGTGTGTAGTTAAAGCCAAAACCAGTATTACTTTCAAAAATTCTATTAAAACCTGGTGCATATAAAGATTTAAAATTTTCTGGATCTTTTACACTCATCATTACTTTATAGGAGACACTAAAACTAACAAAAAAGTTTTTGAAAGTTTCTGCTTTAATACCAACCATTAATTCCGACCAATGTGCATTTAAACCTGTTGTAGTTTGCGGAACTGTAATTGGAACTGTAGGAAAATAATTTCCAAAATCTTTGCTTGAAGTATTTGGTGTGTAATTATTTAATGTTTGTTCAAACAAACTGAATCCATATCTATAACCTACAAAAATCTCGTTGTTCATGTCCAACCAATTTTGATATGCATTGTAATTAACTCCTAAACGAATGTAATTTCCTTTGGCTGTTGAATTTGTATAATCTTCGTTATTGGTTTCTTCTTCATAGCCAATTTCTGCGGCTAAATATAAGTTTTTCTTAATTCTATAATCTCCAACAATTTCGAATCCGCTGTAAGAACCATCGAATTGTGCTTTTATAGGTTTACTAATATCAATTCCAACACGAAAGCCATAGCCTGTTTTGTAAACGATACTATCTTTTGTTTTACTTGCTAAAGAATCTTTTTTCTGTTCTTGTGAAAAACCATCAACAAAAACAAAAAGGAAAAAAATGCTAATGAAATATTTGTACATGAGCGGAATTTTGATTGTCTATTGTTGTTAATGTTGTAGGCGTAAATTCGGTAATCCAAGTATTTGCATCTGCAGAAAATGCGACATTTTTAAAAATAACTTTATAACCACAAGAACGAGAAACATATTCTTGTTCAGTATCGTAGGTAATTGTAAATGTTGCTATTTCGTTATCGACTGTAGCACCATTTACTGTATTTTTTTTAAGCGTATATTTTGTTTCTAAAGCATTTGGATTCAAAGGTATTGCAACACTATCAAGAGTAGAAATATTTGTAAACAAACTATCAACCACACCTTCTGCAATTAAAGAAAAACGTTGTACTTTTTTTGGGGTTTCTCTATTTGTATCATCAAAAAAAGTAATGACTAAACGTGGAGTAACTGGATTTTGCAAACAGAAATCGTCTTTTTCGCAAGCGGAAATAAATGCAAGTATTAATAAAAGAAAAAGAAATGTTTTTTTCATGAATTTATTCTTCAACTTCTACAATTTTATTAATTGCTTCTGCCAATTTAAAATCTAATTCTGTAACGCCATCTGCATCGTGAGTTGTTAATGTAATATCTAAAGTATTATACACATTTGTCCATTCTGGATGATGATTTAATGCCTCACATTCAAAAGCAATTCTATTCATAGCAGACATACAATCTTTAAAATTATCGAATTCGAAATCTGTATGAAGGGCATCATCATAAAAATCCCAATCTTGTAAGTTTTCTAATTTTTTTTCAATTGCGGAATCTGATAGTTTTATATGTTTCATGATATTTACTGTTTTTTGCTAATTTGGTTAATAATTTCGATTTCTTCTTTTCCTGTTTTCATCCATTTTAAACCTAATTTAAATAATAATATTGAGGCTATAAAAATTATTATTGAAACCGTAATATATCCAATCGTATAACTATTTAAACCTGAAAAAATCATACCTATTGTTCTAGGTAATTTAATTAAAAATAAAATACCAATAATTATTGAAATAATAAAAATAATAAATCCAATTTTTTTCTTAATCATCTAACAAATATATTAAAAGGTATATTTAATTATAGTTAAAAAAAGAATAAACAAATAAACCTTTTTTAACTCTTTTCAAAAAGTACCACAGTCTCAATATGACTTGTATGTGGAAACTGATCTACCAAACTAATCTTTTTAATTAAATAACCAGCTTCTCTCAATAATTCTGTATCTCTTGCCTGTGTTGCAGGATTACAAGAAACATACACCATTCTATCTGCATTTAAGTTGATTATTTTCTGCAATGTTTTTGGTGCAATTCCTGCTCTTGCAGGATCCAAAATAATGGTTTTTATTTTATTTTGATATTCAGGATGCGCAATTAAAAATTTACCAACATCTGCTGCAAAGAATTTTAAACCTTCAATATTATTTCTTTTGGCATTTTTCTTTGCGTCTGCAATTGCGGAAGCTACAATATCTACACCAACTATTTTTGCATTATCACTTTTAGAAGCTACAATTTGGCCTATTGTTCCTGTACCACAGAATAAATCCATAACCACAGTATTGTCTACTTTAGACTTGTCTTCTAAAACATATTCTACAACTTTATTGTAGAGTTTTTCTGCACATTTTGGGTTCGTTTGAAAAAAGCTTTTCATGCTGATTTCAAAGTTTAAACCTAATAATTCTTCTACAATTTTATCTTTTCCATAGACTAATTCTAAACTTCCAGAAGTTGCGATTGTTCTGTCGCCAGTTTCGTCGTTAATTGTGTGTAAAAGTCCAGCTAAACGTTCTCCAAAAATATCTTTTAGGAAATTTGCGAATTTTTGTAAATCGAACTTATCCAAATCAGGAGAAGTTGTTACTAAATTACATAATAACTCGTCTGTTTTAAAAGATTTACGAACTACAAAATATCTGAAGAAACCTTCTTTTTTTGGTCCATGCCAAGGATCTAAACCAGTTTCTATACAATAGTTTCTGATGTTTTTTAGATTGTCTTCCATTTGTTTGTCGAACAAACCAGAATCTTTCTCTAAATTATCTCCCATCCACCAAACACCACGTCTTTTAAAACCTAAAGTAAACTCGTCTTTATCGGTTTTGTTGATTCTGTCGTAACCAATTGCAGAAAAACCATATTCCATTTTATTTCTGTAATGAAATACGTTTGGCGAGGTTACAAATTCGTCGAATAAATCTTCTATATTTTCTACTTTTCCTATTCTTTTGAATAAAGATAAGGTACTTTCTTTTTTATATTTATGTTGAAGCTCGATTGGTAATTGAATGTAAGGCGCTCCAGGAATGTCTTGAAATTCCACTTCTACTTCGTCTTCAGATGGTTCTAAAACATCAATTAATTTAGCTTCTGCGTAGTTTTTACTGGATTTGCTAATTTGTGCTTTTACCAATTGTCCAGGTAATGTGTTAGGAACAAATACTACAAAACTTCCTTCTTCGGAATGAATTCTGGCAATTCCTTTTCCTCCGAAAGCGTAATCTTCAATTTTTAATTCTAAAACTTGATTCTTTTTTACAAATTTGTTGCGTTCTCTACGTGGCATTTTCAATTATTTTGGATTGCAAAATTAAGGAAAAGATATTGATAGATTAGCATTATGTTTTGAAGTTATTACTTTTATAATTTAACAGGTTGCGTTAGGGATTGAACGGTTTGTTTGAGCTCTTTTTTCTTTTTCAGAAAAAAAGCGAGTAGTGAAAGCCCGACCTTTTTAGGGAACGCCCAAATAATTTTTATTTCGAAGTTTTATTTTACTACTTTTGTAAAACTTCGGGGATGATTTCTTTCCCACGCTGAATTTCTGAAACTCTTCAGAAGGATAAAGGTAGAACAGGAATGGTTATTTAATTATAAACATTTAAAACAATAAAAATGGCTGTTTTAGACAAATTAACTTCGCAAGAAGCAATCGAATTAGAGAACAAATATGGTGCGCACAACTATCATCCACTTCCTGTGGTTTTGAGTAGAGGAGAAGGCGTGTATGTTTGGGATGTGGAAGGAAAAAAGTATTACGATTTTTTATCGGCTTATTCTGCTGTAAATCAAGGGCATTGTCATCCGAAAATTGTAGATGCAATGACGAATCAAGCAAAAACGTTGAGTTTAACTTCGCGTGCATTTTATAATGATATGCTTGGTAGATACGAAAAATTTGCAACTGAATATTTTGGTTTCGACAAATTATTACCAATGAATACTGGTGCAGAAGCTGTGGAAACTGCTTTAAAAATTGCCAGAAAATGGGCGTATGAAGTAAAAGGAATTGATGAAAATAAAGCACAAATTATTGTTTGTGAGAATAATTTTCATGGTAGAACAACTACAATAATATCATTTTCTAACGACCCTGTGGCTCGTAAAAACTTTGGTCCTTATACTAAAGGTTTTATAAAAATTGAATATGATAATTTACAAGAATTACAAGAAACGTTAGAAAGTAGTAACAATATTGCTGCATTTTTGGTGGAACCAATTCAAGGTGAAGCTGGTGTTTATGTTCCTTCTGATGGTTATTTAGCGGCCGCAAAGAAAATGTGTGAAGACCACAACGTTTTATTTATTGCAGATGAAGTACAAACTGGAATTGCAAGAACAGGTCGTTTATTAGCGACTTGTGGAAATTGTTCTTGTCCAGAGAAAAATTGTTCTGGAACTCCAGAAATAAAACCAGATGTTTTAATTCTTGGAAAAGCACTTTCTGGTGGAGCATATCCTGTTTCTGCGGTTTTAGCAAATGACAGTGTTATGAATGTGATTCGTCCTGGAAATCATGGTTCTACTTTTGGAGGAAACCCAATTGCTGCTGCTGTTGCAATGGCTGCTTTAGAAGTTGTTGCTGATGAAAAATTAGCAATTAATGCTGATAAATTAGGTAAAATTTTTAGAGCTGAATTAACGGAATTCTGTAAAAACAATCATTTAGTAGAATCTGTAAGAGGTAGAGGATTGTTAAATGCAATTTTAATTAACGATTCTGAAGACAGTTCTACTGCTTGGGATATTTGTATTAAATTACGTGATAACGGATTATTAGCAAAACCAACCCATGGAAATATTATTCGTTTTGCGCCACCTTTAGTAATGACTGAAGAACAATTAATGGATTGTATTTCTATAATTAAGAAAACAATTTCTGAATTTTAGAATTCACTTTCTATAAAATTTAATATTAGCCACAAATTTTAAAATTTGTGGTTATTTTTTTTGCTATTTTTGAGAATTACTAACTAAAAGAAAAATTATTATGCAAAATGCGATTACAGAATTAGAAGAATTAACATTAAATGGAGCGTCTAAAAGTTTTTTAAGAGAAACTGCAAAATGGACATATTTCCTTTCTATTTTAGGGTTTATTGGTTTAGGTTTAACAGTTATATTTAGTTTTTTTGCTGGAACAGTTTTTAGTAACCTCCCAAATATGAATGAAATTCCTTTTGATTTTGGACCTGTAATGACGGTTACTTATTTAATTATTGTGGCTATTTACTTTTTTCCAATTCTCTATTTATATAAGTTCTCTGTGAACATGAAGAAAGCATTACAATCTAAATCTGATGATGATTTAGCTGTAGCTTTCGAAAAATTAAAGTCACATTATAAGTTTGTTGGAGTATTTGCGATTATAATTTTATCTCTATATTTATTAATGTTTATTATAGCAATGTTAGGTGTTGCATTTGGAGGATAAACTTGTAAAATTTAATACCAAAAAAAGACCTATAGTTTCCTTTATTTAGAAACTATAGGTCTTTTTTTATGTAACAAGTATTTAATTTTTCTTTTGAACTGTATCTTTTTTCTTCTTTCCAAAAAGACCCCCTAAAACATCTTTAACTTTGTCTTTTACAGCCTCTTTTGGTGTTTCTTTGGTTTTTGTTGAGTCTTTTGAGGCGTCTTTGGGTTTATCTTTATTTCCTCCTAATAAACCTAAAAGTTTGTCTTTTCCTTTATCTACTAAATTTTGTTTTTGCTTCTCTACAATTGTTTTCATTAAATTGGAAGTTGCATCTTTAATGTTTGTTGAGAAATTAGGACTCGAAAAACTACCAGTTAAATTGGCATTTACTGGAATTGTTTTAATTTCATCTGCATCTTTCGCCGTTAATTTTGCAATGGCATTTGTAACTGTGGTTCCTAAATATTTTACTGGTAAATTAAAAACAATATCGTAATTCATAGAATTATCGAAACCATGTTTTCCTCCAATTTGAATGCCAATATCTTTATAATTAAGGTTGAAAGGTTTTACAGAAACTTCACCATTATCAAAGGTAAAAAGTGCACTTGCTTCATTTAAATTCAGTTTACTAACATCTAAAAAATCTACTTTAGAGCCAATGGCACCTAGCACTTTAGAATTTGCAACTTTTAATTTTGTGTTTAATAATTGCCCTAATAAATCTCCAGTTATCGATTTTAGAACTGGTGTCATATCTTCCGATAAATCTCCAGAAACTTTAATCGTAGAATTTATTTTACCTTCTAAACTTTCTGCAATAGGAGCAATGGCTTTTAACATTTCTAATTGAGAGAAAGATTCTGCAATATTTAATTCTTGCAGTTTTAAATCCATCGTAAAATTCGATTTGTTTCCTTTGGTAGAAACTTTTCCATTGAAACCGATTTTACCATCAAAAATATTAGAACTTACATTTTGTAGACTTACAGCTTCATCTTTTATCAATAAATTACCAACCACATTTTTTAGAGTGATGTTATCATACAAAACAGTTGTAGCTTTTGCATTTAATTTCACATCTAAAAAAGCAGGGATTTTTAAAGCTCTCGTTTCTGTAGAAGCTGTTTTTTCTTCTGTTTTAGCTAAAAAATCGTCTACTTTTAAATTATTAGAATTTAAAGTGAAGTTTCCTTTTAGTTGTTGATCTTTAAACAAATAACCATAGAAATTTTCTAAATTTCCAGAAATATCTATATCAGATGAACCTGTTTTTGCCTTAAATTCTTCTAATTTAATAGTATTTGTATTAAAAGTTACAGAGGTTTTATCGATTATAAACTCATTCGCAACATCTTCACCTTTATATTTAAAATTAGAAACAGCAATATTTCCTTTGTTTTTTATATTCTGATAATTTCCTTTGTCAACAGAATTCATATCGAAATTTGTAGTCACATCTGCCTTTAAAATTCCTTCCAACTCGTTTTCAAGTTTTACAGGATATACCTTGCTAATATTTGCCAAATTAATCGTTCCATTTGCCTTTAAGTTGATATTTGCATTTTCTGTAATGTTCGAAATATTTCCACTTGCATTAAATACATCTTTATCAATTTTAAAGGACGTATTATTTATAGCAACATACGTGTCTTTTACAAGTCCAGTTTTATTGATAATATTCGCATCCAAATTAATATTCTGAACCGCTTTTGGTAAATCTGCATATTTAAACATTGCATTTTTAGAGATAAAAGAAATATCTAATTTAGGGATTGTAGTTTTTGAATACGTACCTTTTACAGTTCCATTTAAGTCGAAATTACCTTCTGTGGTTACAGATGCTAAATTCCCTGAATATTGTTTAGGAACTAAAGCCAACAAGTTTTTAAAAGATGATGTTGGTGTTTTAAAAGTAATATCATACAATTGATTATCATCCACCAATTGAATAAAACCATCAAATTCTAAAGGCAATTGATTGATATATCCTGTGTTTTCTTTGAATGTATATTTTAAGTTTTTTATATCGATTCCTAAAACTGCATCTAATTTTACAGCTACATTTTTAAAGTAATTTACATTTTCCATGTCAAAAGACAATTTTGCAGTGGTTTCTGTATCTAAATCTAAAATATCTTTTGCGAAATTTCCTTTTCCTGTATGGTAAAAGCTATCTAAACTCATTTTCATTTGCGAATTCTCATCCATATAATTAAAACTCATATTCTCCAACTCATATTCCTGAATATTTAGAGAAAGTGAATTTTCAGTTGAGGCATTTGGTGTTGCTTCATTTTTTAAAGCAATATCGTAATTCCCAATATTATCTTTGTTGAAAATAATATTTACAGCACCATTTTCTGCAGAAATACTTTTAATTTCTAAAGTTTCATCAGCACTTTTAAAAAGTTCTGTGATGTTTAAATTAAGGTTTAATTTCTTGGAATTGAATAAAGTATCTCCAAGAAATGGTTCTTTATTAATAACAGCAATATCGTTAATGGTTAAACTTGCTGATGGGAAGTTTCGAAACAAACTTAAATCGGTTTCTTTAAAAGTAACTTCGGCATTTATATTATTGTTCACAGTATTTGCTACCATTTGAACAATTTTATCTTTAAACAAAAACGGAATTGAAACCAACCCAATTAGTAAAACTAACAGCGTTATTGCAACCCATTTTATTATTTTTTTAGCTGTAGATTTCTTTGCTTTTTCTGTTTTCATTTTTATCTATATTATTACAAAACAAAAATACCTCTTTTACAGAGGTATTTTTGTTTAAATGATGTTAAATGTAACTCGTATGAAAATCAGCAAAAAAAATATACAGTTTTCAACATTTAACAACTTTGTCTTTATACTTAATTCTAAAAGCGAAGCGATCTTAATTCTACTTCAGTTTACTTAAACATATCCATTCCTGGAATATTTGGCATTCCAGCTTTTGCTGCAACCGCCATTTCATTTTCGTTAATTTGTGTTGCTTTTTCGATGGCTTTATTTAATGTAAGAATTAAGTAATCTTCTAATTCTTCAGCATCATTAAGCAAAGAATCGTCAATAGAAATTGCTTTTATTTGTCTGTTTGCAGTTAAAGTTACTTTTACTTTTCCATCAGAAGAACTTTCATCAACCAAAACCGAATTTAATCTTACTTTAGTCTCCTCAACTTTTTGTTGCGCTTCCTTTAATTTACCCATCATTCCTGAAATATCTCCGAACATAATTTTATGAATTTAATTTAACAATTTATTTTGATGCAAATTTACTAAATTTAGAAAGAATTTAAACCAAATAAAAATGAGGAAAATATTTATATTATCTACGTTATTAAGTCTTATTTTTGCTGTCGCTTGTAAAAATGAAACCATGAAGAATACAGATGCAAAAGCACCTATAGCATACAAACAACCAACTACTTTAGAAAAACACGGAGATGTAAGAATCGATAATTATTTTTGGATGCGTTTGTCCGATAAACAAAAATTAACGGAAGTTAACGATAAACAAACTCAGAAAGTAATCGATTATTTAGAAGAAGAAAATGCTTATTACGATAAAATTACAGCATATACCAAAAAATTCGAAGCGGAATTATTCGAAGAAATGAAAGGTAGAATTAAAGAAGACGATTCTTCTGTACCTTATAAAGACAATGGTTATTTTTACATTACACGCTATGAAAAAGGAATGCAATATCCTATTTATAGTAGAAAAAAAGGCAATTTAGAAGCAGAAGAACAAGTAATGTTCAACGTAAACGAAATGGCAAAAGAATATGATTATTATCAATTAGGAGGTTTAAATATTTCGAATGATAATAAATTGGCCGTTTTTGCAACTGATACAGTTAGTAGAAGACAGTATTTTTTACGCGTAAAAAACTTAGAAACTGGCGAAATTTATAAAGATATTATAGATAATACAACTGGAGGTTCTGTTTGGGCGAACGATAATAAAACGTTTTTTTATACCAAAAAAGATCCAGTAACTTTAAGAAGTTCTAAGGTTTACAGACATGTTTTAGGAACATCAGCTTTGGAAGATGTAGAAGTGTATCATGAAGAAGATGAAACTTTTGGAACCTATGTAACAAAATCAAAATCAAATAAATACATAATTGTAGGTTCTTACAGCACAGTTTCTACAGAGGCTCAGTTTTTAGATGCAGATAAACCAACAAGTAGCTTGCAAATGTTGCAACCTCGTGAACGTGATTTGGAATATAGTGTGGCACATTTTGGAGACGATTTTTATTTATTAACGAATAAAGATGGCGCAACCAATTTTAAATTGATGAAAACACCCGTTTCTAAAACTGAGAAAGAGAATTGGGTTGATGTAATTCCACATAGAGAAGATACTTTATTGGAAGATTTTTCCATATTTAAAAACTTTTTAGTTTTGGAAGAGCGTAATAACGGTTTGAATAAAGTCCGTATAAAACGTTGGGACGCAAAAGAAGATTATTATTTACCTTTTGATGAAGAAACGTATTCCACAAGTGTATATGCGAACCCAGATTTCGATACAAATATTATTCGTTATTCTTACAATTCTTTTACAACACCAGCTTCTGTAATCGATTTTAATATGGATGATAAATCTAAAGAAATAAAAAAAGAACAAGAAGTTTTAGGAGGAAAGTTCAACAAAGAAAACTATAAAAGTAAACGAGTTTGGGCAACTGCAAGAGATGGAAAGAAAGTTGCCATTTCTTTGGTGTATCATAAAGATACCGAATTAAATGCAGAAACACCATTATTACAATATGCCTACGGTTCTTACGGATATACAATTCCTGATGGATTTTCCACAACACGTTTAAGTCTTTTAGACAGAGGTTTTGTATATGCTTTGGCTCATATTCGTGGAAGTCAGTATTTAGGAAGAGAATGGTATGAAGATGGAAAAATGCTAAATAAAAAGAACACTTTTAACGATTTTGTAGATTGTTCTAAATATTTAATTAAAAATAATTATACGTCACCAAAACATTTATATGCAATGGGTGGTTCTGCTGGTGGTTTATTAATGGGCGCTGTTGTAAACATGAATCCTGAATTGTATAATGGAATTATTGCTGCTGTACCTTTTGTGGATGTAATTTCTACAATGATAGACGATTCGATTCCTTTAACGACAGGAGAATATGACGAATGGGGAAACCCGAATGATAAAGAATATTACGATTATATAAAATCGTATTCTCCTTACGATCAAGTGGAAGCTAAAACATATCCAAATATTTTGGTAACTACTGGTTTTCACGATTCTCAAGTGCAATATTGGGAGCCTGCAAAATGGGTTGCAAAACTTCGTGAATTAAAAACGGATAATAATTTATTAATGCTAAGAACAAATATGGAAGCTGGTCATGGAGGTGCTTCAGGACGTTTTGATGCTTTAAAAGAAACGGCTAAAGATTATACGTTTTTCTTGGCATTAGAAAACAAATTAGACGTAGAACTAATTAAGCCTTAAAATCAATTTTATATTTCATTTCGAAACTGTACTTTTGCAAGCGTTAAAAAGATAAGTTAAAGCGTCATTGCAAGCAACGAACCAATCTGTTTTTTTAAACAGAATTTGTTTAATTTTATTGAGATGACGTTTTATTACAGAGATAGAATGATTAAAAATAAAGGAATTAATAATAGCATTTTAGAATTAGTTGGAGAAACGCCATTAATTAAACTTCAAAAAATTACAAAGAATTTAAAAGGTTCTTATTTTGCGAAAGTAGAAGCTTTTAATCCTGGTCATTCATCAAAAGACAGAATTGCTTTGCATATTATTAATGATGCAGAAAAAAAAGGAATTCTTAAAAAAGGAGCAACTATTGTAGAAACTACTTCAGGAAATACTGGTTTTAGTTTAGCAATGATAAGTATTGTAAAAGGGTACAAATGTATTTTAGCTGTAAGTGATAAATCTTCACAAGATAAAATAGATTTATTAAAAACAATGGGAGCAGAAGTGCATGTTTGTCCTGCAAATGTTCCTGCAGACGACCCAAGATCTTATTACGAAGTGGCTAAAACGATTCATAAGAAAACTAAGAACTCTGTGTATATCAATCAGTATTTTAATGAATTAAATATTGAAGCACATTACAGAACTACAGGGCCAGAAATTTGGGAACAAACAGCTGGTAAAATTACACATTTAGTAGCCGCAAGTGGAACAGGAGGCACAATTTCTGGAGTAGGAAAATACCTAAAAGAGCAAAACTCAACTATTAAAATTTTAGGCGTAGATGCGATTGGTTCTGTATTAAAGAAGTTCCACGAAACAGGAGAATTCGATACTAATGAAATAAAACCTTATAAAATTGAAGGTTTAGGAAAAACATTAATTCCTACAGCAACAGATTTTGACGTGATTGATGTTTACGAAAAAGTATCTGATAAAGATGCTGCTTTTGCAGCAAGAGAATTGGTGAAAACAGAAGGCCTTTTTTGTGGATATACTTCTGGTGCTGTTATTCAAGCCACCAAACAATATAATACCTTAGAAATTTTCGACGAAAATAGTTTTGTGGTTTTAATCTTTCCTGATCATGGTTCTCGTTATCAAAATAAAATTTACAACGATTCTTGGATGGAAGAACAAGGTTTTTTATAAAAACTTTCTTCATTTCGCTAAATTTGAATAACTGTTTTTATTTGTTACCTTTGCACGCTCAAAAACAGTTGAAAAATGGCGGTAGATTTATTCGATAGAATCATAAAAGACAAAGGTCCCTTAGGAAAATGGGCAGAACAAGCAGAAGGATATTATGTTTTTCCTAAGTTAGAAGGTCCAATTTCTAATAGAATGTCTTTCAATGGGAAAAAAGTAGTTACTTGGAGTATTAACGATTACTTAGGGTTGGCAAATCATCCAGAAGTTTTAAAGGTTGATGGAGCAGCTGCAGCAGCACATGGTATGGCTTATCCAATGGGAGCTAGAATGATGTCTGGACACACAAAGTTTCATGAACAATTAGAAGTTGAATGTGCAGAATTTGTAGAAAAAGAAGCTTCCTATTTGGTGAATTTTGGTTACCAAGGTATGGTTTCTGCAATAGACGCATTAGTATCTAAAGACGATATTATAGTGTATGATATGGATACACATGCTTGTATAATAGATGGTGTTCGTTTACATGCAGGAAAGCGTTTTGTTTATCGTCATAACGATATGGAAAGTTTCGAAAAAAACATAAAACGTGCTGCAAGAATGGCAGAAAAAACTGGAGGTGGAATTTTAGTTATTTCTGAAGGAGTTTTTGGAATGCGTGGAGAACAAGGTCGTTTAAAAGAGATTGTTGCTTTTAAAAAAGAATATAACTTTAGACTTTTAGTAGATGATGCTCATGGTTTTGGAACATTAGGTAAAGATGGTAAAGGAACAGGAGTAGAACAAGGTGTTCAAGAAGAAATAGATGTGTATTTTGCAACGTTTGCAAAATCTATGGCAGGTATTGGAGCTTTCTTTGCTGGTGATAAAGATGTAATTCAGTTTTTACAATACAACATGCGTTCTCAAATGTTTGCTAAGTCATTACCAATGGCAATGGTAAAAGGAGCGTTAAAACGTTTAGATATGTTGCGAACAATGCCCGAATTAAAAGCAAAGTTGTGGGAAAATACAAATGCTTTACAATCTGGTCTACGTAATGCTGGTTTCGATTTAGGTACAACACAAACTTGTATTACTCCAGTATTTTTAAAAGGAGAAATTCCTGAAGCAATGGCAATGGTAAACGATTTACGTGAAAACCACGGAATTTTCTGTTCTATTGTTGTGTACCCAGTAATACCAAAAGGTTTAATTATTTTAAGATTAATACCAACAGCCACTCATACACAAGAAGATATAGACGAAACTATTACTGCTTTTTCTGCAATTAGAGAAAAATTAGAAGATGGAACGTATAAAAAGATTGCAGCTTCATTGGTGTAGTTTATAAGATTTATAAAACTTAAAAACCGAGCTATTGCTCGGTTTTTTTTATAATATAACTACAAATATAAACCTCATAATCTTATTAAAGAGTATGAGGTGTTACTAATTTTATTAAAAAAATTAAATTATTCTTGTGTTTGTTTTGGAACTGTAATTCCTAATTTTTTAACTACTAGTTCTGTGATGTCGAATTTTTCATCAACAAAGGCAAATTCATTTCCAGAGGTTGTTAAAACCTGTGTATATCCATTTGCTTTAGAAACTTCTGCAATTACATCACTTAATTTTTTATAAAGAGGGCGCATTAATTCATCTCTTTTTAATTGCATTAAGGTGGTTCCGTTTTTTTTATATTTTTGAATATCTTGCTCCAAAGCGATTAATTCTTTTTGAGTCGTTTTTTTCATTAATTCGCCCATTTCTTTTTCTTTCGCTTTATAATCTTCGATTTTTGCTTTATAATCTTCGATTTTAGCAGTAAAAGAAGTATCTAATTTTGCCCCATAATCTTGCGATAGTTTCATTGCAATTTTGGTTTCTGGCATAATAGTTATAATATATTCACTATTTATAGTACCAACTTTAGTCTGTGCAACTGAAACAATGCTTGAAAAAGCAATTAAAAAAAGTATAAATTTAAATTTCATTATTATTTTATTTTTTGTGCTACAAAGATATAAAAGCGAGTGACTTACCCAAATATCAACACCATAAAAAAAGTTAAATTTTAATTATGGTCTTAATTAGAAACATATTCTTTAAGTTTCTTAAAGTCATTTTCGTTCGCAATCTCTCTTTTTGCGTCTGCTAACAGGAGGTCTATTTCATTATCAATCGCTTCTATATAAGAATTTAAAGAAGCTTTCTTTTTTAGGTTTTCTAACAAGGCTAATAATTTTCTAACAATAATAACATCGTGAGCACAATAGGTTCTTAATGGTGCCATTACATTATAAATTAAATCTTTAAAGTCTACTGAATTTAATATAATTACAATAGCATCTTTGTCTTGTACTAAGTCTATATCTTGTTTTTGCACGCGTAAAATAAATAATTGAGAAAGGTAATCTATAGCATTAATAGCAGTTCCAGGATCGTTAATTCCAGGAGACATCGATTTTACAGCAACTTCTGTTATTTGTTTAAAAGCAAGTAAATAATTATCGTCAATCAATTCACTTTTAGAGAAATTAAAGTTTGTATAAATTCTATCAATTATGTTTTTATCTATATTTTTATTTACTTTAAAGAGTACTGCATCTTCATTACAATAAGAACCTTTATTAGTAACAATTTCAATTTTAATATTATTTTCTTTTGCTAAGTTTAGTAATGTGTCTGAAGAAATAGTATTAAAGTATCCTGAACATTTTGCATTATATGTTGTCCAATTTTCTGAGTTTGGTTTAGATGCACTTATCGTTTTTTCTTTTTCAATAATTTTTTTCAATTTATTTTCTGAAGAGGAGAAAATATTTAAAAGAATATTATTAATCTGAATTTCTTGTGAAATTGAATGGATAAAGTAGATGAATGCAGCTAAAGAATTTACCATAAAGAAAATGGAAAGCAAAACAGAAAAACCGGGTAACTGATATTTTTTTCCAGTAGGTTCAATAAAAACTAATATAAAAATACAATAGATAATCGTAAATAAATATACACCTAAAATAATTTGATGCCTTCTATTGGATATTAACCCAGGTAATAATCGTGGAGAAAAATTACTAGAAGCTTGGTTTAATAATATCATAACCATGGAAAAACTAAAGACCATTATAGATATTAATCCTCCAATAAAAGTTGTTAGAATTGTTCTTGCTGTTTCTGTATCATTAATTACCAACTCAGGAAGAAATTCAAGGATATGTTTAGAGATTCCTTTGTTTTCTAAATACATCATTATATAAGCAAAGATTGCTCCAGCAAAAGCTATAATTGAAGGAAAAAAAGCGATTTTATTTTTTAAATCGTATATTTTATGAAGTAAACTTAGCAATTTATCTCTCATTATTTTTTAACTTTTTCTGAATATTTTCAATAATTATATTTACATCCGTTTTAAAATCATACCATGTGGTTTTTTGGTCTCTTTTAAACCATGTTAATTGTCTTTTCGCAAAGCGTCTAGTGTTTTTTTTGATTTCTGAAATGGCAAATTCTTTTGTAAAAGTTCCATTAAAATAGGAAAATAATTCTCTATAACCAACTGTTTGTAAAGCGTTCAAATCTTTATGTGTATATAGTTTTGTAGCTTCTTCTAATAAACCTGCTTCCATCATTATATCTACACGTTGGTTAATTCTATTATAAATAATTTCTCTATCGGCATTTAAACCAATTATAATTGAATGGAAATTTCTTGGTGTTTTTGGTTTATTTTTAAAGGTAGAGTAGGGTATTCCAGTTCCAATACAAACCTCCAAAGCTCGCATTAAACGATGTGGATTTTCGATTGCAATCGTGTTGTAAGTTTCTATATCTAACTCTTTTAATTGTTTTTGTAAAGGCTCTATTCCTTGTTTTTCTATTTGTTTGGTAAGTTTTTCTCTAATTTTAGAATCTACTTCAGGAAAATAATCTAGCCCTTTTAAAACAGCATCTACATACAAACCACTTCCACCAACCATTATTTGTACTGGGTTTTGCTGAAATAATTCTTCTAATTTAGTCAAAACATCTCTTTCAAACTCTCCCACATTATAATCTTCGAAGATGCTTCTATTTTGAATGAAATGATGTTTTGCGGCGATTAACTCATCTACATTTGGTACAGCAGTACCAATCGTCATTTCTTTGTAAAATTGTCTAGAATCGCATGAAATTATATCTGTATTAAAAGCTTTTGCTAACTTTATACTTAATGCAGTTTTTCCAATTGCTGTTGGGCCAACAATGGTTATTAAGGTGTTTCTATCTTTTTGAATCATGGATTTAAAATACTTCCACAATTATAACAGAATTCTGCTTTTGCTTTATGTTTTTCTTTCAAACAATTTGGGCAAGATTGTGTATTTAAATCTGGTTTTGCATTTGCACTTGCAATTTCGGAACTTACAATACCTGTAGGAATGGCTATTATTGAATATCCTAAAATCATAATAATGCTTGCTATAAATTGACCTAAAGGTGTTTGTGGTGCTATATCTCCAAAACCTACTGTTGTTAAAGTTACAATTGCCCAGTAAATACTAACAGGAATATTTGTAAAACCATTTTCTTCACCTTCAATCATATACATTACTGTACCTAGAATGATACATACAATAACAACGAAGAATAAGAAAACTGCAATTTTCGCTCTACTTGCTTTCAAGGCAAGCATTAAGTTATTTGAAGCACCAATATATCTCCCTAATTTTAAAATTCTAAAAACACGCAGTAACCTTAATGCTCTTAAAGCTACTAAGCTGTGAGTTCCAATTAATATAAAAGACAGATATTTAGGAACCGTAGATAAAAAATCTATAATTCCATAAAAACTAAAAATATATTTAAAAGGTTTTTTAATAGAGACAATTCTTAAAATATATTCTAAAGAAAAGAGAATTGTTATAATCCATTCACTTATGTTTAAAAAGTTATGATATTTAGCATCAAAACTTTTTACACTTTCTAAGATAACTAATAAGATACTTGCAATAATAGCAATAAGTAATATAACATCAAAAAGTTTACCTTCTTTGGTGTCTGCCTCATAAATAATTTCATGAAGTTTCTCTTTCCAAGTTATATCTTTCTTTAATTTATTCAATTTTATATTTATTTTCTTCTACAATACTACAATTATTTACTGAATTTAAAAATAATTTCTATTATTTTTCTTAGTATTTACAGGGGGTTACAAATTAAAATAAAAAAAAAACACTTTTTATAAAACCGTACATACGATATCCTCGTAAGTATATGTGAGATTCAATTAAATATTAACTTAAAAACTCACACAATGAAAAAAAGTAAAATTTTATTAGGAACCGTTATTATTGCAATAGTCGGTTTAATTACAGTAGTTGCAGCCGATCATATAGAAGCGCCAGCAGCAAAAGGAACAACAGCAGATATTACAGATTTCTATGCTTTTCAAGGAGAAGACACTAGTAATATTGTATTTGTTGCAAATGTACAAGGTCTATTAGCACCTAGTGCAACTGCAGCAGCATCTTTTGATGAAAATGTATTAGTAGAGTTTAATATTGATACTAATAATGATAATGTTGAAGATTTAGTGATTCAAGCGATACCAAGAGATGGTAAAATGTATTTCTTCGGACCATTTTCTCCAAGTGCTACAGGTTTAACAAGTAATATTGGTTTTGCTTCAACACAATCTAGTGTAGCAATTACAAATTATGGAGCTAGTGCAACTGTTGGAAATGAAAATGGATTAAAAATGTTTGCAGGACCTAGAGATGATCCTTTCTTTATGGACTTTGCTAGATATGGAGAAATAATTGCAGGAAATGCAACAGGATTTAACGATCCAGGTTCAGATACCTTTAAAGGTACTAATGTTTTATCTATTGTTGTAGAAGTTCCAAAATCTAGAATTGGTGGAAGTGGTACAATAAATACTTGGGTAGAAACTAAAGTAAAACAATAATCTAACTAATTTAAAAACAAAATATCATGAAATTTAATTTTATAAAATATACAGCAGCAATAGTTATGACCTCTTTAATTTTAGTAGGTTGTAGTAAAAACGATAACGATTCTGAACCATTAGGACCAGATTTCTCTGGAACTTACATGCAAAAAGATCAAATGGGTAGACCAGCAGTTAACACTGTTTTCGTTTCTGCAGATAGTAAAGACGAATTTAACTTAACAGTGCCATCACAACAAAGCGCAAAATTCCAATCGATGTTCGAAGCGAATTTATTAGGATTGAGTCCTGCTTATGCAAATGATGGTAAAAATGCTTTAGGACAAGATGCAGCAGCTTTTACAGGTTTGTTAGCAACAGATGTTTTAAATGTTTCTTTAGATGGAAAAACAACTTTTTATGATGGTGTAGCAGCAAACACATTATCGGGAAGAGCTTTAGCAGACGATGTTATTACTGTTGAATTATTATTAATATTTGGAGGAGAGGATTTTACAGAAAACCCTACTTTATCTGATGATAATGTAAGTGCAAACGATAAAGAATTTTCTCCAAAGTTTCCTTATTTAGCTTCTCCTTGGTAGAAGTGTGAATTTATAAAAGTTGAGACTTTTTATTCTCAACGTTCAAACTAGCACATGTTTGGGGGAACATGTGCTAGTTCTTTAACTATTAAAAATACAAAAAATGAAATATATCCAACTAATTTTATTATTTGTAACTTTTTCAATCGCAATTAGTTGCAATACAAAAACAAACCAAAAAATAACAAACTCTAAAGATTACAGTGCTTTTCTTAATCTTAAAAAAAACACTTCTTTAGAAGCTTCTATTTCCGAATATAACTTTTGGAAAAACAAACTAAAAGAAACACCTAATCAATATCCTTATAATGCAAAATTAGCCGCAGTTAATTCTTCAATTTTTCAATTAACTGGAAATATTAAGGCTTTAAAAGAAGCAGAACAAAACTTAATATTAGCAAATGAAAAAACGAATTATAACAATGCAGGTTATTTAAGAAGTTTAGCAAGAAATTATATTTCTCAGCATAGATTTAAAGAAGCTTTAGAATTACTTGAAAAAGCAGAAATCAATGGAGAAAAACTACAATCAACTAACTATATGTTAATTGATGTAAATCTAGAATTAGGAAATTTAGAAACAGTAGAAAAGTACTTAACGAAAGTTAGAAATTTTAAAGATTTCGATTATTTAATTAGACTTTCTAAATACAACGATCATATTGGAAATTTAGATAAAGCTATTGAATATTTAGAAGCATCTTTAAAGATTGCTAAATCTTCTAAAAATAAAGGCTTAATTCAATGGAATTATACAAATTTAGCAGATTATTATGGACATGCAGGTAGAATTAAAGATTCTTATAATGCTTATTTGAATGCGTTAAAATTAAATTCGAACGATAGTTATGCAAAAAAAGGAATTGCTTGGATTGTTTATTCTTATGAAAGAAACCCAGAAGAAGCATTGCGAATTTTAGAGTCTGTAACAAAAGAGAATGCAGCACCAGATTATCATTTATTAAAAGCAGAAATAGCAGAATTTTCGGGGAAAATTGAAGAAAAAGAAAACCAAATAGCGCTATATCTTTCTAAAGTAAAAGATACAAATTACGGTGTTATGTATCATAAATACGATGTTTTATTATATGCAGAAGATGCAAAAAGTAAAACAAAAGCATTAACCATTGCACAACAAGAAATTTCAGAAAGACCAACAGCACAGTCTTACGATTTATTAGCATGGTCTTTATATAAAAATGGTGATAAAGAAAAAGCTTTAGAAATTTCTGAAAACCATGTAATTAATAAAACATTCGAACCAGAAGCAATGTTACATACTGCTTATATTTTAAAAGCGAATGGTAGAGTAGAAGAAGCATCGAAAATAAAACAAGAGTTACTTGGAGCTGTTTATGAATTAGGTCCTTTAGTTGAAAAAGAACTAAAAAGTATATAAAATCGAAAAAAAAATAAAAAATGAAGAATCAATTAATCATATTCTTTTCGATTGTTTTTTGTGTAAACACTTTTAGTCAACAATTAAAAGGTCGAGTTTTAGATGTATTTAATGGACCTATTGAAAACGCTTATGTATATAATTCGAATTCGAATTCGCATACACATACAGACTTAAATGGACGTTTTACTTTAGACAATACATCTATTGGAAATACAATACAAATTGGAATTTTAGGATATCAGAAACAAGAAATTAAATTATCAAAAGAGAATTTTACAAACTTTAGTATTCAGTTACAAACGAAAGTTTTTCAATTAGAAGAAATGGTTTTAAGAAAAGAAATAAACGCACTGCAAACTATTGCTAAGGTAGATTTAAGTGTTAATCCTGTAAATTCTTCGCAAGAAATACTTAGAAAAGTACCAGGCTTAATTATTGGACAACATGCAGGTGGAGGAAAAGCAGAGCAAATATTTTTACGTGGTTTCGATGTAGACCATGGAACAGATATTACACTTTCTGTAGATGGTATGCCAATTAACATGGTTTCTCATGCACATGGACAAGGTTATAGCGATTTACATTTTGTAATTCCAGAAACTATTAAAAATATCAATTTTGGAAAAGGACCTTACTTTGCGAATCAAGGTGATTTTAATACAGCTGGTTATGTAGATTTTTCTACTAAAAACAGTATCAATAAAAATATTGTTTCTTTTGAAGCAGGGCAATTTAATTCGCAAAGAATCTTAGGAATGTTTAACCTGTTAGAGTCTAAAAAAGACGAAAACGCTTATGTTGCTATTGAATATATCGCAACAGACGGACCTTTTAAATCGCCTCAAAACTTTAACAGATTAAATGTTTTTGGAAAATATAGTACGTTTCTAAAAGGAAAAGATAAAGTAACATTAACAGCTTCTCATTTTACAAGTAGTTGGGATGCCTCAGGACAAATACCAGAAAGAGAAGTTGCAAATGGAAATATAGGTAGGTTTGGAGCAATTGACGATACAGAAGGAGGTAATACAACTAGAACTAATTTTAATGTTGAGTTTAATAAAACTTTATCTGATGAATCTATTCTAAAAAGTAATGTTTTTTACTCGAATTATACTTTCGAGTTATTTTCTAACTTCACTTTTTTCTTAGAAGATCCAGTAAATGGAGATCAAATAAAACAGTTCGAAAACAGAGATGTTTTTGGAGCAAATGCTCAAATAATTTCGAATAAAGAATTTGGAGATGTGGAAGCAAAATTCACAAAAGGAGCAGGTTTACGTTACGATTTAATAAATGATGTAGAGTTATCTAGAACTAAAAATAGAAAAGAAATTTTAGAAAGAATTCAACTAGGAGATGTTAAACAAACAAATGTGTATGCATTTTTTAATTCAGAATTTGAAATCGGTAAATTTAAAATTTCGCCAGCAGTTCGTTTAGATTATTTCAAATTTGTTTATAATGATGCTTTAAATCCAACATACGAAACTTTAACCAAAACAAAAGCTATTATAAATCCGAAATTAAACTTTTTGTATACTCAAAACGATAATTTACAATGGTTTTTAAAATCTGGGATTGGATTTCATTCTAATGATACAAGAGTTGTTTTACAACAAAATGCAGACAAAGTATTGCCAAGAGCTTATGGTTTAGATTTTGGAAATATTTGGAAACCAACAAAGAATTTAGTTTTAAACACTGCAGCTTGGTATTTACTTTCAGAAGAAGAGTTTGTATATGTTGGAGATGCTGGAATTGTAGAACCATCAGGAAAGTCTGAACGTTTTGGACTGGATTTAGGACTTCGTTATCAATTTACAGATTGGTTGTATTTAGATACAGACGCTACTTTTACAAAAGCAAGAAGTTTAGAGAATATTAGTGGAGAAGATTATATTCCTTTGGCACCAGATTTTACAATGGCAGGTGGTTTGTCTTTTAATAATATAGGAAAATTTTCTGGTGGTTTGCGTTACAGATATATTGATGATAGACCAGCAAATGAAGACAATACTATTGTTGCAGATGGATATTTTGTTGCAGATTTTAACATTAATTATAAAATGAAAGATATTACACTAGGTTTGGCTATTGAAAACATTTTCGATGTAGATTGGAATGAAACTCAGTTTGCAACAGAATCTAGATTACAAAATGAAACAACTCCTGTAGAAGAAATTCATTTTACACCAGGAACACCATTTTTTGCGAAAGCTTCTATTGTGTACCAATTTTAAAAATATTTAAAATTTTAACCATGTTTGTTTGGTTAATTTTAGTTGGATGAAGTGTCCGTTACTTAATTGTTGCGGACATTTTTATTGAAATAAAAACAATAAATTTTCAAAATTAATTCAATAAAAAAAAATAATTCGAAATTTTAAGAACTATGCTTTTCTAAGTAAATTATAAAGTTGTTAATAATTCGTCTAATCTTTTTAATGCAGAAGCCAGTCCTTCTCTCATTCCCATATTAATTACAGTTTCTAAATCTTTAAGTGTATTATATGTAATAATGGTTTCAACATTAGAAGCTTCGTTTAAATCGATAAATTTTACGTACCATTTTGCTCTTGGCATTTCAGGATTTATTTTTCCATTTTCGTCACAAAAACCATCTAAAGACTTATAAAATTCAATTGGCTTTATTTCTATAAAATCGGTTCTTCCCCAATGTTCTGTTCCATTTGGTTCCATCATTGCATAAAGCCAATATCCACCTTCAGAAAAATCTATTGTTTTTGTTTTTGCAGTTAATGGTTTTGGAGCAAACCACTGTTCTAAAAATGTAGGTTTTGTATAACAATCCCATACTAATTGTCTACTTGCGGAAAATTTTCTTTGTATAGTTATAGTGTTGTTTTCTTTATTTACTTTAAAGTCTGTTTTATTTTCCATTTTTTTCAGTTTTAATTATTATTAATAAATCTTCTAATTGATTGTAACGATCTTCCCATATTTTTTTAAACTGGCTTATCCATATATCAATTTCCTTCATTTTATTAATTTTAAGTTGATAATAAATTTCTCTACCAACTTTTTTTTTATCTAACAAATTACAATCGTTAAGAATTTTAATATGTTTTGATACTGCCTGTCTAGTAACATGGAACTCTTCAGCTAAAGCATTTGGCGTTAAAGCTTGTGTTGCAATTAATAAAAGAATTGCACGTCTTGTTGGATCTGCGATTGCTTGAAAAATGTCTCTTTTCATTAAATATATATTTAATTACGCAACTATATGGTTGCGAATATAAGTGTAGCTATTTGGTTTCACAAATTATTTGATATTTTTTATCTTTTAATAAGAATAGATACTACCTTAAATAAAAAAACCGATTCTTTCGAATCGGTTTACATATATAAATTTATTGTTATTGTTGTAAGTCTTAAGGAGCCGCAGTAACTGCACCCAAAGTATATAATTGATCTAGGGTAGGAGATTCGCTACCTCCTGCAGGTTCTAATGTAATACCAAATGCTTCAGATTCGTTCGCATTCTCTATAGTAAATATTTTATTAGTATCTGCTGTAAATGTTTCTATAGTTCCTAAACTTGTAGGTGTTAATGGACTTAATTTTAAAGACCAAACTTGGTACACTTTTCCTTTTGGTGGATCTGGTAAACCTTTTGCATCTAAATAAATACTGTTTGTTTTCTTATCCCAATACACTTTTGCATAAGAGTTAGGAGAAACTTTTTGTCCAGCAAGAGGTACAGATATTATATCTTTATCTCTAAATACTGTAATTAACTTTTCTGCTTCAGCTAAATTATTAGAAGCTTTATCTATTTGTTCTTCTAATTGTTGCTTTTCTGTAGCAACTTGTTCTTTTAATTGGTTGTTTTGTGATATAGACCAAATTAATGCACTACCAATAAGAATGGAAGCTGCCCATCCAGTGTATTGTAACCAATTATTTTTAGGTTTAGACATCGAAATTATTTTTGTTTCTTTGTCTTCTATTTCTTTTTTTATACTTGTAAATAAATAAGAAGCATCTTTTTTAGAAGTTGCAGCTGTAAGTTTTACAATCGCTTTTTCTATTGATAACACTTCTGTTAACAAGTCTGAATTTTCTTGAATTGCTACATGCACTTCTTCATTCTCTTTTTCTGAGAGTGAACCTGCAACGTACAGTTCTAAAATTCCTGATGCTATGTATTCTTTTATATTCATTTATCTAAACTCCTAGCATAGTACGTAATTCGCCTATACAGTTTCTATTTCTTGTTTTTATTGTACCAATTGGCATATCTAACTCTTCTGATGCTTCTTTTTGAGTGAATCCTTTAAAATAAAGTAATTCTATTACTCTTTTACATTTATCACCTAACTTAGTAACAAACTCTTTTAAACCAATTGCATCTGTAGAATTATCTAAACTTTGACTGGTCTCTAATATATCTACGAAAAAATCGGAGTTAAGGTTTTGTTTAGACTGTTTAAATTTTTTAGAACGTGTATAATCTATGGCTGCATTTCTAGCAATATTCAATATCCATGTAAAAAAACGGCCTTTTTTAGAAGAGTAAGAAGCAGAGTTATTCCAAGCTTTTATAAAAACATCTTGTGTAATTTCTTGTGCAACATTATCATTTTTAACAATGTTGTTCACTACTCCAGAAATACTATTACAATACATATTGTAAAGTTTTTCATACGCCTTGACGTCTTTTTTCTGGAATTCTAATATAAGTTGATCTAAGTTCATAATTTAACGATTGCTAAATTATCAAATTTAATTCACAAATAATTTTTTTTAACATAAAATTCTTAAGATTTATTATAGAGCTTTTAGAATGTTCTTTCTCTTTTTATTGGGGTTCTAATTTTTTTTAAAATATAAATAACATTAACATTTTTGTTTATACTTGTTCTTATATCTAAATTTCCTAGAGGGTTATCTTATTCCTATTTTAAATTTCGAGAAATAAATGTCGAATAAATAATATATTAAAAACCAAGTAGTATTAATTTTTTAATTATATGTGTTTTTAAGAATATTCATTATAATTTATAAAACCATTAAGCAAAAAAAATATGTTATATAACGTATTTTATGAATTTTATAATCGAATAATTTTTTGTACTTTATTTTTATTTAAATAATTTTTAATAATTGCTTTGGATAATTCTTTGTTTTCTAGAGGAGTAAGTACTGTTTTTAAAATATCTAATTTATTTTCTTGATATGCTAAATTCGTATACCCATAACCAAAAACTTCGTTATTTTCTATTAAAATTACGGCATGTTCTTCAATCTCTCTACCTTTGTCAATAATAATAAAATTATCGTTATTAAAATTTTGATGAAAAGGTTTTCTCTTTTTCTTAAAATTATATTTAGGAGAAAGTGTTTCTAATTCTATGTAGTATTTTAGACGTGTAAAAAGCTCATTACCAGATTTTTCGAATGAAATGGAATTTGCTCTATCTTGAATTTTAATAGACCTTTTTGTATCTTTTAAAAACAACTTGTTAACTTCTGCTTTTATATTTTTTCCTCGCCCAATAAAAATTACTTTTCCTTCTGAATCGTGCACGTAGAATACGCCCATTACTTTAGAGGTAGAATCTATTAATTTTTGATGTTTATCTTTTTCTATTCTACGATCGTAATACTTTACAGAACTTTGTATAATGGTTTTATTAATGTCTTTTTCTAACAATAATTTAAATAATTGTACAGTTGCCAAAGCATCTCCAGAAGCTCTGTGCCTATCTGTCATAGGAATTCCAAGAGATTTGGTTAGTTTTCCTAAACTATAAGAAGGTTGGTCTAAAATTAAAGCCTGACTTAGTTCTACAGTACATAAAGTATTTCTGTTGAAATCGTATCCTAAACGTTCGAATTCTGTGCTTAAAATTCTATAATCGAAAGATGTGTTATGTGCAACTAAAGTACAATCTTTGGTAATTTCTACAATCCTTTTTGCAACTTCATAGAATTTAGGTGCATTGCGTAACATGTTATTGTTTATGCCTGTTAACTTAACAACAAATTTCTGAATTTCCTTTTCAGGATTTACCAAGCTAATAAATTGGTCTACAACACTATGTCCGTCAAATTTATAGATGGCAATTTCTGTTATACCTTCTTCATTAAACTTACCTCCAGTTGTTTCAATGTCTAATATTGCGTACAAATCGTTTTTTTATCGGGGAATTTTATTAATTATAATTTCTAGTGCCAAATATAGAACTTCCTACGCGAATCATTGTACTTCCATTTTCAATTGCTAGTTTGTAATCTCCACTCATTCCCATGGAAAGCGTTTTAAGTTGAGAATTTTCTTTATCAGTTTTTAATTTTTGTGCTTCAAAAAAGTTATTTAATGAAGAAAATTCTTCTTGTAGCTGCTCTAGATTATCTGTAAATGTTGCCATTCCCATAAAACCAACAATTTTTATATTTTTTAAATCTTTTAATTCCAATGAATTTAGGATTTCTTCAATATCATTAAAAGACAAACCAAATTTAGTTTCTTCTTTTGCAATTTTTGCTTGTAACAAACAATTAATAACTCTGTTATGTTTTTTTGCTTGTTTGTTAATTTCTTTTAAAGTTGAAAATTTATCTACTCCATGAATTAAATCTACAAAATGCGCCATATATTTTACCTTATTACTTTGTAAATGACCAATCATGTGCCATTGAATGTCTTTTGGTAAAGCGTCATATTTATCAACCATTTCCTGAATTTTATTCTCGCCAAAAATACGTTGACCAGCATTATAAGCTTCTTGCAAATCTGCCACAGGTTTGGTTTTAGAAACTGCAACTAAAGTTACATTTTCTGGAATAGATTGTGTTATTTTTGATAGATTTTCTTTAATCATTTTTAATTTTCAAAAATTTTAATTCTTTAGTAAAGCAATAATCTGACTCGCTAATTCTGTACCAATTCTGTCTTGAGCTTCTTTAGTTGCTGCACCAATGTGTGGTGTTAAAGACATTTCTGGATTCATTAGTAATTGAACAGCAGGTGATGGTTCTGTTTCAAAAACATCTAAACCAGCAAATTGAACTTTACCACTTTCTATAGCTTTTACTAAATCTACTTCGTTTATAATTCCTCCTCTGGCTGTATTTATAATTCCTACACCATCTTTCATTTTTTCAATTTCATTACTTGTAATAATATAATCTTCTTGTGCAGGCACATGTAGCGAAATAAAATCTGCTTCTTTTAATAAATCTTCTTTATCAACAGTATCTATATTAAAAGTAATTTTTTGTCCGTTGAAAAACTCTAAAGATATTGGTGCACTTGTAATTATTTCATCAGTTGCAATTACTTGCATTCCTAAACCTAAACCAATTTTAGCAACTTCTTGTCCTATTTTTCCAAAACCAATAATTCCAATTGTTTTTCCACGTAATTCTGTTCCTTGAGAATATGCTTTTTTTAACTCTTTAAAACGAGAATCTCCTTCTAAAGGCATTTCTCTATTGGAAGAATGTAGGAATCTTGCCATTCCAAATAAATGCGCAAAAACTAATTCAGCTACAGAACTTGATGAAGCTGCAGGTGTATTTATAACATGTAAACCTTGGTCTTGTGCATATTCAACATCTATATTATCCATTCCAACTCCACCACGTCCAATTAACTTTAAACTCGGACAAGAATCAATTAATTCTTGACGAACTTGAGTTGCGCTTCTTACTAAAATTGCATCAATATTATGTTCGTTTATATAATTTTCTAATTGATTTTGTGCCACTTTAGTGGTAATTACTTCAAAACCTCCTTTTTCTAAAGCGTCTATTCCGCTTTGAGAAATTCCATCGTTTGCTAATATTTTCATCATCTATTCCGTCATTCAAAAATTGAAATATTCAAAAACTATTACATTTTAAAAATTTCAAATTATTATACTAATTATTTCTTTCTAATTCTTGCATTACATCAACCAAAGCTTGTACGCTATATAATGGCAATGCATTGTACATACTGGCTCTATAACCACCAACACTTCTATGTCCATTTAATCCGTTAATTCCTGCTTCTTTCCACATATTGTCGAAAGTTTCTGTTAAACTTTCATCTGTTAAAGTAAAAGTTGCATTCATTGTACTTCTATCTTCTTTGGCTACAATTCCTTTAAAAAGCGGATTTCTATCAATTTCATTATATAAAAGTGCTGCTTTTTTATTATTTACTTCTTCAATAAAAGGAATTCCACCTAAATCTTTTAACCATTGTAATGTTAACATAGAAACATACACTGCAAAAACAGAAGGGGTATTAAACATACTGTCTTTATCAAGATGAATTTGATAATTTAACATAGAAGGAATATGTCTTTCTACTTTACCAAGAATTTCTTCCTTAATAATTACCAAAGTTGCACCTGCTGGTCCCATATTTTTCTGTGCACCAGCATAAATTAAATCGAACTTTTCGAAATCTAATTGTCGAGAAAAAATATCTGAACTCATATCACAAATTAAAGGAACTTTTGTTTCTGGAAACTCTTTCATTTGCGTTCCTGCAACTGTATTATTACTTGTACAATGAAAATAATCTGCATCTGTAGGAATTGAATAACCTTTTGGAATATAGTTATAACCTTTGTCTTTAGAAGAACCAACTTCTACAACTTCTCCAAAAGCTTTAGCTTCTTTAATAGCTTTGTCAGACCAAGTTCCTGTGTTTAAATATGCTGCTTTTTTATTCAATAAATTGTAAGCAACCATTAGAAACTCCATACTTGCACCACTTTGTAAAAACAAAGCTTTGTAGCCTTTATTTTCTAAACCTAATAATTCTAAAGCCAAACTTCTAGCTTTTTCCATTACAGCAACAAAAGGTTTACTTCTATGAGAAATTTCTATTAATGATAAATTATCGTCATTAAAATTTAATATTGCTTCAGATGCTTTTTGTAAAACTTCTTGTGGCAGAATACATGGTCCTGCACTAAAATTATGTTTTTTCATTTTATTTAAATTTTTGATAAAAATTCTAATGTATTAATTCCATCTGCATAATCCCATAACTGAGGATTTTGAGTTTCGCCAAAAGCAACTTCATTTTCTATAAAGTCTTTAGCAACAATACATTGTATTTTTTCTTTATCTTGATGTAATTTTATTTTTAAGTCTATTTCATTGTCATAATATTCATAAAAAACAGTAGCAATAGGAGAGGAGTAACTCTCATCTTCCTTTATCATTAAAAAACCATTTTCTAACAAATCGAATTCGCTCATTAAATATACAGCCTTATTATAATCGTAATTATTGGCGTATTTAGCGTTGTTAATCATGTCTTTTTTAACAAACATTCCGTTAAAGAAATTATTAAAATCGTACTCTTTAGGAACATACAATTTAGAAACAGATCTACAACCTAACCCGAAATATGTAAAAACATCTTCAGACAATTTTTTTAAATCTTCTTCAGTTTCATTTCCAGTAATTACAGCAACAGAATTTCTACTTTTTCTAATGATATTTGGTTTATTTTTGAAATAATATTCGAAATAACGAGCTGTATTATCGCTTCCTGTTGCAATTACAGCATCAAAGTTTTCTAATTTTTGTTCTGTAAAGGTTATATTTTCTTTAAACTCTTCTTCAACATATTCTAAATATTTTGATAAAAAAGGTAATAAATGTTTATCTCCAGAAGATTGTTTTACTAAAACGGAATGACCGGAAATTAAAACCGATAAAAAGTCGTGAAAACCAACCAAAGGAATGTTTCCAGCCATTACAATAGCAACTGTTTTTGGAGTTTCAACTTTTATATTATTGTTAGAAATCCATTTGTCTAAATTGCTTTTAGTTAAAGCTTTAGACCAACTTTCTAAAGAAAACAATAAGTTCTCTTTTGTAAACCAAGAATTATTTTCTTGCGCAATTTTTAATTGATGTTTAAAGCCATCAAAAAATAAATCGTTATGTTCTATGTTTTCTTTTTTATCAATCTTTACTTGAGAAAACTGACTTAAAAAATCACCTAATTTTGCAAAAGCTGTAATTCTGTTCTGAATATTACTCATTTATTTTGGCTGTCTATTAATTTGGCTTTATTTTTGCAACTGCAAAGGTACAAATTAGAAAAGAAAATTATGGCAATTATAATAACAGATGAATGTATAAATTGTGGGGCATGTGAACCAGAATGTCCTAACACAGCAATTTACGAAGGTGCAGACGATTGGAAATATTCAGATGGTACAGATTTAAGTGGAAGTGCAGTATTACCAAATGGTAAGACTGTAAATGCAGATGAAGATCAAGAACCAGTTTCAGATGAAATTTATTACATTGTTGCAGATAAGTGTACAGAATGTAAAGGTTTTCATGAAGAGCCACAATGTGCTGCAGTATGTCCTGTAGATTGTTGTGTGCCAGATGATGATAATGTAGAAACTGAAGAAGAGCTATTAGAAAAGCAACGATTTATGCATAACGAATAAGTTATATTTAATATAAAGTTTAAAAATCCTGAAGAAATTCAGGATTTTTTTGTTATTTATTGAGACTATTTTATTTTTTCTACAATAATCAATAATAAAAAAAGCACTTAAACTTTATGTTTAAGTGCTTTTATATTCAAATAAAGCTTAAATTTTAATGAAGAAAATTTAAGTTTAGAATTGGTAGTTTAAAGATAAATTAAACATAGTACCTAATTGACTAAAATGATAACCATCGTAAGTCATTTGAGAATAACGTTGGTTAAAAGTAATTAAGTTAGATTGATTTTTAACTTGTGCAGGATCTCCTAATAAAGCTGTACCAGCAGCATTTTCTGCTTTAAAGCTCCATTCTGGAAGAACATTTAACAAGTTATTTACATTTAAAGCAATTGTAAGTTTCTCAGTTGCATTAAAGTTTATTCCTAAATCTGTAACAACTTTTGGAGTAAACTCTGTTCTTAAATCTGTACTCATACCTTGTTGTTTAAATGTAGTTTTTCCAAAGTAAGTGTTGTTTAAAGATAAACCGAATTTACCAATATCATAAGTTGTACCTAAAATCCATTTAGTTTTTGGTCTAGAAGTAAAAAATAAAGCTTCTTGAGTAGCATTTACAACAGATTGACCTGCATCAGCAACTATTTTAGGATTTTTTACATCTCCATCTCTTTCATTTTGAATCGTATAGTTTCCTGATAAGTTAAAGCCTAATGTTCCATCTCCTACTTCTAATTTATTGTATGTTAAAACAACATCTAAACCAGACGTCTTAGTATCAATTGCATTAGAGAAGAAACTTAAGTCAGACAAGTTGTTATCTCTTAAAATATCGTCAAGTGGCGTAGTTCCAATATTATTACCATCAGCATCAAAAGCAGTACCAGTTATTTCTGAACCTAAAACAACTCTATCTTTAACTGCAATGTTATAATAATCGAAAGTAAAACTTAAATTTCTATTTACTTTACCACCAAAACCAAGAGTAAAGTTAGTAGATGTTTCTGCATCTAATTTATTAATTCCTAATAAACCTGCTTGAGAAGAAACATTGTTTACCAAACCACCAACTTGAATACCTTGTCCTGGAACAAAACTATATTGAGCTTTTTGAGTATAAATTTGGTGTAATGTTGGTGCTCTAAATCCTGTTGATACAGAACTTCTTAAAGTGTATTTATCTGAAATTGTATAAGCACCACTTGCTTTCCATACAAATGCGTTTCCAAAATCAGAATAATTTTCACTTCTAATTGTTCCGTCTAAAGTTAAATTTTCTGTAGGATTCCAGTTTAAAGAAGCATAACCTCCAAAATTATAACGTGTAAATTTTCCTGAATTTTCAGGACTATTTCCTGCAAAAGAATCTGCACCACCACCATCATAAGAACCTAGTTCACCTTCTATAACTTCGAAAGTTTCGTATCTAAACTCTGTACCAAATGCAACACTTAAGTTATCTGAAAGAATTTTAGAGATATCAATATTTCCAACGTTATGAGAAAAAGAAGTTCCTCCTGGATCAAAAGATTTTTTTGAATTTTCTCTGTATAATTGAGAACCTTGATTTAATTCTACACCTTCGTTTGGATCTACAGTACCATCCATGTTAAAATCATATTCAGCAGTATCTACAACATTGTTTCCATTTAAATCTCTCCAAGTAGAAGGAGAAAAAACTTCATTTCTATTGTGAGATTGGTTTACTTTATATGTTTGTGAGTTTCCACCAGTTGTAAAACTTGCATCTACATTCCAATCATTTATAACAGATTTAAAACCAACTGTAGCATTGTAATCGTTTAAATCTCCTTCAAATGTAGGTACATAACCATCATAACCTCCAGCATTTGTTGGATGATTTCCAGGGAAAAAATCTGCTAAATAAGGCATACTTGTTACTGTTCTCCAATATGGAGTTCTATAATTTGCAAAACTATTTACTTTTTTATTGATAAATGCAGCGTTAAAGTACAAATTAGACTGTTCGCTTAATTTATAAGAACCATTTACTAAAAATTTAGCGGCAGCCGTTTCTGGAGAACCATTTATATTTCCAGCATCTGGACGTCTTGATAAAAATTCTTGTACATCAGCAATATTTGCTTCAAAATCTGCAGCCTCTCCAGCAGCATCTACTGTTCCTGGTCTATTAGATAAACTAGTTTTAGAAAAATCTACTGTATAATTAATAAAACCTTTATCGTCTCCAATAGAAGTTCCGTTATTAACACTTACACCAAACATTTCTCCATCACCTTCAGATGTAATTCCTGTTCTTAAAGTTGCTGAACCTCCATTTGGATTGTCTTTTAAAATAATATTTATTACACCAGCAATTGCATCTGAACCATACTGTGCAGAAGCTCCATCTCTTAATACTTCTACAGATTTAATCGCGTCTACAGGTATTCCTGAAATATCAGAACCAGTTTCTCCACGACCTGGAGATGTTTGTGTATATAATAATGCAGATAAATTTTTACGTTTTCCGTTTATTAATATTAATGTTCTACTTGGTCCCATATTTCTAATTTCATAAGGATCTAAAAGAGAGGTAGCATCATTTACTGGAGTTTGAACCGTATTAAATGAAGGTATTTTAAATTGTAGAGCTTTATCGAAAGTAGTTTGTCCTGTAGATACTAAATCTTTAGAAGATACAATATCTATAGGTAAAGGACTTTTTGTATTACTTCTTACAGGTGTTCTTGTACCAGTAATTACAACTTCATCTAAAGAAACATCACTTTCTTCAATTTTAATGTTTAAGAAAGAACTATTTGTAACCTTTACATTTTTTGTTGTGTAACCTAAAGAAGAAACAACCAAAGTGGTAGGCATTTTCTTTACATTTATAGAAAAATTTCCATTATCATCGGAAGTTGTTCCGTTAGTTGTTCCTTTTTCAACAATATTCATATATGGCAAACCTGAGCCAGATGAATCTGTAATTTTTCCTTTTACTGTTTGTGCCATTAATCCTAAAGGCAACATAAATAAAAAGGCAATTGTACATAGTTTTAATACATTTTTTTGCTTCATAAAATAAATTATTAGTTAATATAAAAGAGTTTTTGATTTGGTATAATTACCATCTTACTAATAGAAATATAATTAGACCGTTTCTTATATAAGACAAGCAAATATTTTTTATACTCCTTAAAAATGAATTTTTTTTAAGAAAATTTTAAGAAAATTAATAAAACTCTAAATTTTAAAGGTTTACTTTAATTTTTGTGTAGTAAAATGCACCATTCGTTCCCATTTGTATAGCGTCCCATAAGCCACCACTATCTGTAAAAGTAAATTGTTTGGTTGGATAGATGTTAAATAAATTATCTACGCCAAATTGTAGAGTAGTTAATGAGTTTAATTGATAGCTAATATGTAAATCTGTGGTAATTTTAGAGTTATAAAAATCTTGAGCAGCTTTTAATCTTTCAGTTTCGGAGTTACTATAACCAGCAATATCTTCATAAATTTGCCAGTCTATTAATTTTACTTTACTAAAACGTGTAAAATTTATGGAGGTTTTTAAATTTTTATGGGTATAATTTATGCCAAAATTAAATTTACTTTTTGGAGCGGAAACTAATAAATATTGTTGATCTCTAATTCCAAAAAAAGTTTCTTGATCTAATTCTTTATTCTTAATATCTGATATAGACATGTGATTTATATTTCCAGAAAAGTCAATTCCTAACTTATGATCGCTAAAACTTTTTTGCCAATTTAAAATTAAATCGACACCTGTTGTTTGGGTATTAACACCATTTGCAAAAAATTGAACATTATCTACTCCAAAACCTAAGTTTTGCGCTTCAAAATTACCACTTAAAATAATTCTATCTATTATAGAAACATAATAAGCATCTATACTCGCATTAAAATTATTATTCAATTTTGTTGTAAATCCTAGGCTAAAATTCCTTGCTTTTTCTTCATTTAGTTTATTAATGTTAAAACGTCTTGCAATGGGACTATTATTTGCTACTAATAAAGATTCTGTTGCTTTACTGCCAATAAAATTTGTAAATTTTAAATTAAAGTAAATTTGAGCTAAAGAAGGTGCTCTAAACCCTGTACTAAAAGAACTTCTTATATTAAAATTAGGTGTTATTTTATATCTAGAAGCTAATTTAAAATTTAAAGTATTCCCAAAATCGCTATAGTATTCATAACGTAATGCACCACCAATCATAAAATTTTTTGAAAAATCGAATTCTGTATCCACATAAATTCCAATATTAGAACGATCTCTATCAACTTCATTTTCTGGGGCATATCCAGGAAAACCTTGTGAGCCTCCAGGTCTTACTATTCCATTATGCATTGTATAGTTAGAAGTGGGTGTTTGAGAGTCTATAACATTTTTATTTATATCATATGCAACATAAGAGCCTTCTTCTCCCGAAAATATCTTGTATTTGTCTAAACGATGTTCAGCTCCTAAAGCCAAATTAAATCCATAATTATTCGATTTAAAGTATTTAGAAAAATCGATGCTTGTAGTGTTTTGTATGAGTTGGTGTCCTCCAGCATCAAATTCTGTAGGAGAATCTTCTTCTAAGGTAGCATTTAAGGTGTTTTTAATAAAATAACGAAAGTTATTTCTACCAAATGTATTATTTATATCAATATTCCAATTTCTGAAATTTGTTATTAGTCCAAAAGAGAAAGAATTATCTAAAATAGTAGAAGTAATTAAAGGGTTGAATCCATTCTCGTAAATCTCTAAAACGTTTCTTTCGTTATTTTTATCTCTAGTAAATGCAAAAGCTTCGGAATTTTTATAATTAAAGCCTCCATTTGCGTATAGTTTTGTATCCTTATAAATGGGAATCTCAGAATTAAAAAATAAACTTACATTTTTTATTCCTGCTTGTCCAAATTTTTCTCTAATACTTGTTCCTTCTCTAAATGTATTATTTTTTGATAAAATTTCTGTAGATAAATTAATAAAACCATCTTTGGTTATTTTGGTACCATAATTTAATGCTAATTTATAGGTAAACCCATCTACTTTATCTGGAATAAAACGACTTGTATTGGCATTATTAAAACCTATTGTAGAACTAATATTTAACTCGTTATCTATATCATTTAAGACTATGTTTATAACACCAGCAATAGCATCTGAACCATATTGGGCAGAAGCACCATCTCTTAAAATTTCTATTCTTTTTATAGCAGATATTGGAATCGTGTTTAAATCTGTACCAGAATTCCCTCTTCCTCTTGTACCATATAAATTAATTAACGAAGCTTGGTGTCTTCTTTTTCCATTAATTAAAACGAGTGTTTGATCTGGACCTAAACCTCTAATAGTTGCTGGGTCTATATGATCTGCTCCATCTGCTCCAGATTGTTTTGTCGCATTAAAGGAGGGAATAGAATATTCTAAAAATTGATTTACTTCTACTTGACTACTTTTAGAGGATTCTTTTTCAATATTAATAACATCGATTGCAACAGGTGTGTCTTTTGCGACTCGATTTTTATTTCTAGAACCAACAATTTTAATTTCTGCTAATTCTTGTCCTGAAGATAAAATAATTACGTTAAATTTATTTGGAGAAAGTGTTAGGGTTTTGGAATTGTGCCCAATAAAACTAACATTTATAGTGTTTTCTTTTTGAACCTCCATATTAAAAGTTCCATCGCTATTTGTAGTTGTACCAACAAAAGATTTAGAATTTTGTAATGTTGCTCCATTTAAAGGTTCGTTGTCTGAACTTAAAACAATTCCTTTCGCAATAATTTTTGATTTAACAAAAATACTGTCATTTATTGTATTAGAATTAAAAATTGTATTCTTTTCTGAGTTATTTATTCTTTTATTTTGCTCTATTTGTTTATAAATTACATAATAATTGTTGCCTAAATCATCAAAATAAAAGGGGGTAAGTTTTTTTAATAAAGAGATAGATTCTTTTAAATTTAGGTTTTTAAAACCTTCTTCTTGAATCGTTTTATTTGTAAGTAAATTTGCTTTATAAGTAAAGAATATTTGATGTTTATTGCTTATACTATCGAGTAATACTGTTAATGGAATTGAAGTTTTTTTATTTTTTTGTGAAAATAAAGACGTAGAAAAAAAAGCAATCAAAAAAAGTAAAGCGTATTTTTTAATTACAAATTTAAGGGTCATTATAAAATTTAAAGTGAACTTCTTATTTTTTACTAATAATTAGTTTTTTTTCTTCCTTGATAATTTTTACATCTACGGATTTTTCAATAGCTTTTAAACAAATATCTAAATTAGTAATAGGAACAGCACCTGTAATTAAGGTTTTTTTACTTTCTTCATCTTTAAAAACAATAGAAAATCCATAAGATTCTTCTATTTTTTCCATAGCTTTCTCCAAAGATAGGTTTTCAAAAAACAAAGAACCATCTTTCCAAGATGTTTTAATAATTGAATTTTCTAAATTCCTGTCTTCTAGTATTTTACCTTCTTTTGAAGAATAGGAAATATAATTACCAGGAATCATTTTTTTATCTCCACCATTTTTAAGTTTCAACCAAATATTACCTTCTTCTAAAAATACAGATGTTTTTTTCTTTTTAGTATTTACATTAAAAGAAGTTCCATAAACTTCCACAGAAAGGTCGTTGGTTACAACCCAAAATTTTGCGTTAGTTACTTTCTTTTTATCTACTTGAAAAAAAGCTTCTCCATTTAAATGTACTTTTCTGCTTTCGTTCTCGTAATAAAATAGTTCCGAATTAGCATTTAAAGTAACATCGCTTCCGTCTTGTAATTTTATATTTAATATTTCTCCGTAATTAGTTTTATAAGAAATCGTTTTGTTTTTATTAGAAAAATAAAAACCGATAGTTGCAATAATAGCAATAGAGGCAGCAACCATATACTTTTTTAAAGATATTATCTTTCCTTTTTTTGTAGGTAGACTTTTTTCCTTAATTTTTGATTCTAATTTTGCCCATTCTAAAGCAACTTTTTCTTTTTTAACAAATTGTTTATCAAAAGAAACCCCTAAAATAAGGTCTTTAGCTTTTGTAACAAGTTCTTTTTTATCTGGATTATTGGCAATCCAAAATTCCCAAAAATTAATGTCTGTAGCATTATTTTGGTCTACCCAGTTTTTAAAAGAAATATCTTCTAAAAAATCTTGAATGTTATTATATTCTTTCTTAATCATTTTAATTTGAGCCTCTGTACTTTACTAAGTATCATTTTATTTTTTTATACTCTTTATTTGTTGAGTTTATTTAAATAATTTTAAAATAGATATTTCTTCCTTTAAATTATTAAGTGCTTTATGAAGTGTGTTTACTACACTTTGGTAATTTATATTCATAATTTCTGATATTTCACCAGCTTTTAAACCACTATAATATTTTAAATAAATTGCTTCTTTTTGTCTTTTTGGAAGTTTGTTTAATAACGTAGAAATATTTTTATTCCTAAATTGTGTTGTTTCTTCGTTTGTTATAACTTCCTCAGGCGTAAATTTAATATCGATAACATCTTCTTCTGAAAAATCTGTTTGAGTTGTCTTTTGATTCTTTTTGAGAATTCTTAATAAAAAACGTTTATATGATGTAAATAGGTAAGGAGCAATAGTTTGTAAATCACTTAAGTTTTCTCTGTGTTCGTAAATATATAAAAAGAAGTCTTGTAAACTATCTTCAGTAATAGCTTCACTTTTAGATATTTTTAAACCATAACTATGTAATTTTGGATAATAATTTTCAAAAAGTACAGAGAATGCTTTTAAGTCTCCTTCTTTTAATGATTTCCAAATAAATTCCTCTGATAGTTTTGTCATTTATTAATTTAAATAAAACAATTTTTGCTAAAAATATAAAAAAAATAATGGTTCGAGTTTATTTATTAATTTTTATAAGTCCTTAGAAAGCATTTAAATGAAAAAAAATGGATTTCCTTTTTACAAAATACTATATTTGCACTCGCAAAATTATAAGAAATGAAAGCCGGAATTGTAGGATTACCAAACGTAGGAAAATCAACTTTATTTAATTGTTTATCAAATGCAAAAGCGCAAAGTGCAAACTTTCCTTTTTGTACGATAGAACCAAATTTAGGAGTTGTAAATGTACCAGATAAAAGAATTGAAAAGTTAGAAGAATTGGTAAATCCAGAGCGTGTTTTACCTGCGACTGTAGAGATTGTAGATATTGCTGGTTTGGTAAAAGGAGCAAGTAAAGGAGAAGGATTGGGGAATCAATTTTTGGCAAATATTCGTGAAACAGATGCACTTTTACATGTGGTAAGATGTTTTGATAATGATAATATTATACATGTAGATAGTTCTATAGATCCTGTTAGAGATAAAGAAACAATTGATATTGAATTACAGTTAAAAGACTTAGAAACGGTTCAAAAAAGATTAGAAAGAGTAAAGAGAACTGCAAAAACAGGGAATAAAGAAGCGCAAGCAGAATTGGTAGTTTTATTAAGAATTGAAGAAACTTTATTAAAAGGAGTTTCTGTAAGAACTTTAGAATTTTCTGAAAAAGAATTAGAGTTTGTACAACCATTACAATTTATTACTTTAAAACCGGTTTTATATGTTTGCAATGTTGATGAAAATTCAGCAGTTTCTGGTAACGATTATGTAGAAAAAGTTAGAGAAGCTGTAAAAGACGAAAATGCGGAAGTTATTGTCTTGGCAGTTGGTACAGAAGCAGATATTACAGAGTTAGATGATTATGAAGAGCGTCAAATGTTTTTAGCGGATATTGGTTTAGAGGAAGCTGGAGTTTCACGTTTGGTTCGTTCTGCATACAAATTATTAAATTTACAGACTTATTTTACAGCTGGTGTAAAAGAAGTAAGAGCTTGGACAATTCCAATCGGTTCTACTGCGCCTCAAGCTGCTGGAGTAATTCATACAGATTTCGAAAAAGGTTTTATTAGAGCAGAAACTATTGCTTACGAAGATTATGTTGCTTATGGTTCGGAAGCAAAAGTAAAAGAAGCTGGTAAAATGAGAGTAGAAGGGAAGGAATACATCGTAAAAGATGGAGATGTAATGCATTTCCGTTTTAACGTATAACACTTGTCATTTCGACCTTGTAGAGGAATCTCAAAAAAAAATAATACAAATCCCAATGAATAGCTTCATTGGGATTTTTTTATTCTGAACTTGTTTAAGAATCTGTTAATTTTTATAATGATGATATTTACTCTTTTAAAAGAATAGGAATATCTTTCTTTAAAAACGCCAAATCGTCTTTATCTAAAGAGTTATACAAACCTCTAATTCTCATTTTATTGTCTAATAAAACCACATAACTTGTGTGGTATATAACTTCATCATCTTCATCACTTATAGAACTCAAATAGTATTTTGCAATTTCTGAAAGTGCTGTTTGTGTGCCTCTTAAAAATGCTCTATTTGTGTTTTTTTTTCGATCATAATATTCTCTTAAAACAGAAATACTATCGTTTTCTGGGTCTATTGTGAAGGAGATAAATTTTACATCAGGATTATTTTCTGCCAAATCATTTATGGGAATTTCCATCATTGGGCAAATCGTTTTACAAGTCGTAAAGAAAAAATTTACAAGATGTACATTTCCCTTTAAAGAACTAAAATCAAAATCTTTGTTAAACTGATTTCTAAAATGAAAAGCATCGATTTCATTTTTATGAATATTTAATGCGTTGCTAATTACCGGAACTTTTTTGGAAGAATTTTCGCAAGAAAAAGAAATAAAAATTAAAAAAACTAAAATTAATTTTATGTTGATATTAATTCTCATTAAAATGTTTTTTAGAATTATTTTCTCTTAAATCGGTCATTGGTTTTTCGAAAAAACTATATAATATATAAGATAAAATTAGTGTAATTAAAAGATAAACGAAACAATACAAAACAATACTATTTGCGGATAAATTTTCAACAGGATAATAATGTTTCATCAAATGTAAAACAACGGAATTATGCAATAAATAAATAGCATAAGACGTAATACTTATAAAAGTAATAGGTTTTAAAATCGATTTTTTAGCCGTTTTTATTTTTGTGAAAAATGGAATTGTAAATGCAATTGCTATTGAAATGAAAGGTAAGTAAAGTACATTCCAAAAAAATAAATTATCGGTAAAATTTAAAATTCCAACAGCAATTAAAGCATGAATAATTCCAAGAACTAAAAATCCGATGATTAAAAAAATATTAGAAAATTGCTTCCATTTCTCTTTTTGAGTTACATAAAAGTAGGAAGCCAAAACTCCGTAAAAAATCCCATCAATTCTATAAATTACAGTGGTTCGAAGGTTGATGTTCCAAAAAACAATGCTCTTGTTTTCCAACGAAAAATGATAAAATACTTTAGATAGAAAAAACAGCAATATCACCAATAAAATACAATTTCTAAATTGTGTAATTTTCTGTGTTTTTAATTTTAAAAATGATAAAAGAAGTAACGAAAAAGGCAATAATACATACGCAAATTCTTCAATAGACAAACTCCAAGATTCCATAAAAAATGGAGGCAATTCAGAAGAAAAATTATGTAAAAAGAAGAAATATTTCCAAAGAGAATCTGGTAATTCTTGCTGTATTAATTTAAAAATAAAAATATTGATGATTAAAATTAAAAAGTAATTTGGTAAAGTTCTAAACCATCTTCTTTTCCAAAAATGTTTTACAGAGTTTAAATTATAATCCTCTTTTAAAAATTGATTCAATAGTATTCTACCAATTAAAAAACCGCTTAAAACAAAGAAAATTTCGACTCCCAAAACTCCAAAAATGCTTAAAACTTGCTCTACTATTTTTGGAAGATCTGGCATTATCCATCTCATGTGAGAAAATACGACCAACAAAATTGCAGTGGCTCTTACAATGTCTAACCCGAAAATTCGGTTTGTATAATTTATTTTCAAATTAGAAATTATTGGATTTCTGACTTTAATTTCTCATCAAATTCTTTGTCGTAAAAATACACGAAGAAACTTCCCATCATATCTACTTCTTCTTTGGTTGTATTATTTACGGTCAGTTTCATTTTATATTTATGATCAGGATATAAAACAACGCCTTCCTCAGAAGAAAAAGAGGTAATATTTTTAATGCCTTTTTTATGTTCTGCATTTATTATTATCGATTCAAAAATAATGGTATTTGTTGTGGTATCAACCAATGCTAAATTTGTTGCATAAGGATGAGCATGTACATTTATATAATGCACAGTTTCTTCTTTATTAAGTGCCAATAAGTTGGTTACATCGCTTGAATAAATGTGTTTTCCTACAGGAACTTTCCAAAAAGCAGTAATACTTTCGCCTTTTTCATTTACACTTTCGTGTCTGGAATTGCTACTAGCACCAGCACAAACTACGTATTCTGGTAAATCGTCAATCGGACTTTTAAATTGTGGTTTTGCTTCATTTTTATAAGGCAATGTTAAAACCAAATACTTCATATATAATGGTTTTATAGCCTTGGTTTTTTCTTTAGAATAATGTATTTTGAAGTTGTAATCTACATTAAACCACTCCCTTTTTTCGTTTAAATTTAAGGCTTGAGAACCTAATAATATTTTTTCATTGGAATAAACAGGATAACCAAAACCTTTTGGAAATTCAACATTTAAACCACCAGTTGTTAATGTTATTAATTGCGATTCTTTTTGAGCGCCAATTCTGTCTTGAAAGCCCATTCTCGAAAAATGTTCAACTGTGCTGTGATATAAATTTACATGACAAATAAAATCGTTAGAATTGCCTTTTTTATTGTTAGTGCTATTTGCTTTTGCTTCAAATTGATGAATCCAATAAAGTGTATCTTCATTTTCATTCAGCATTGTTTTTTTATAAGTGTAAGGCCCTTCCATGGAAGAATATACATCATCAATTAATAAAGTTGGCGAATCGAAATTTGCTATAAAGCCACTTGAGTCTTCATTTGTATTGATATTCCAATCAGATTTTAAAATCCCTAAATTGTGATAAACAAAATGTTTTATCTTATTTTTCTGAAGCTTTGTTGCTGAAAAATAAAAAATAGATCCACCTAAAATTAGAAAAAGAATACTAAAAATGGAGATTTTTTTTATCATTGAACTATTATTAAATAATTTATATCAAAAGTATTGATTTTCAATTTAATAAAAAAGAAAGCTAGTGTTTATCGATGTTTATTCCTAAAATGTATATCGTAAACTAAGTCCTTGGTAATTTTCGCCATAAAAATTTTGATCCATAATTGGCTGAAAAGATAAAGCTTCATTCTTTTTTTTATGCAATTCAGGAATATAATATCCTGCCAAAGCTCCTAAAGTGTATCCTAACATAACATCTGTTAAAAAATGCTGACCAGCTTGCATTCTGTAATAACCAACTGCTGCTGGTAAAATAGCGGCTCCTGCATAAATATAAGGTATTGCACGTGAATCTGGATTAAAATCTTGATACACTTTTGCTGCAAAAAACGTGGCTGTTGCAGTTGCTGCAACATGTCCAGAATAAAAAGATCTTGTGGCTGTAATGCTTTTTCGTTGTTCCAAAGGCGCATCAGTTCCATAAGTATAAGGTCGACTTCTATTAGATAAACCAGCAGTTATTGTAAATAATGCTGATGTTGTTGCCAAACTTTCTATATAAATTCCGAATAATTGACCAGAATGATTTCGTGTTTTTTTGTCTAATAATAATGCAAAAGGTGCCGCAAAAGAAAGTGCAAAAGGAATATCGCTAATTTTATTTGCATTTTCGGAATAGTTTCCTGCAACCCATCTATCAATAAAATTAATGTTGTCTTTCTGACTTCTAATCTGCGCTAAATCTGCATCTGAATAAGAATCTTTATTAGAAATAATTAGCAAACCACCTGCACTTGCAGCAAAAGCAGCGCCTGTCCAAATTCCATCACGTTTCCATTTCCATTCATATGGAGATGTGTTTTGTTGGGCAAATAAAATTTGTGATAATAATAGGAAAGTTAACAACGTTGTAATAATTTTCATAATTTTCTTTTTTACAAAGAAACCATGAATCTTAATTTTTCATTATCTCAAATAATTAAAATATTGACTCTATAAAGTAAATTGAAAGAGTTTTAATTCCCTTTTATTCTTTCCCACAAATCGAATACTAACTTTTTACCATCGCTTTTTTCTTTGGGTTCTTCTATAAAAAACGGAGTTCCATTTTCATCAACATTAATTTTATATTTGAAAACAAAATTGGTTGCATTTGGTTTTATACTTAATGCACCAAAGCGTAAATCGTTAAAATAAAGTGTATTATCTACTTTGTTAATTGTGTACCAACCTTTAGAAATCGCAATCATTCTTTTCATTTTAGGATGATTTTTCAATTCTCCCAACAACTCATGATTCTTTGGATACTTAGAAAACTGAATTGGATTCTCATCAAAAAACGAAGAATAACCTATTAAAAAAGCGTCTTCGGTTTCGATATTTGCAGTCCATAAAATAGTATTTAAAGGAGCAGGTTTTGTTTCAATATTTAGATAGGAAATATTTTGAGAAGCAAGTTCTTTGGTGAATTTTTGATACGAAATTCCTTTCAAAATTAAAGTAAGTATTAAATAAGAACTACTAATTATCAACCCTAAATTATTGTACGAACGTCTTTTTTTAGATTCCTTTTTTTGAAGCATTGCTAAAATCAATAAAACTAAAAAAGGAATTGTATATAGAGGATCAATAACAAACACGTTTTTAAAAGCCAAACGAATATCTAAAGGCCAAAATAGTTGGGTTCCCCAAGTTGTTTGCGCGTCTAAAATGGGATGTGTAACAAAAGCCAAAAAGAATAATAGCACCCAGTTTTTGAAATTTTTATACTTTTCGTATTTCGTAACAATAAAAGCAAAAATAGGAGCAAAGACTACAGAAAATAAGATGGAATGTGTAAATCCTCGATGAATTTCTAAAGCTGTTACTGTGTCCGTAAAATAAGAAGCAACAACATCAAAATCTGGTATTGTGCCAGCAATTGCCCCATATAACATGGCTTTATTACCAATTTTTCTTCCTAAAACAGCTTCCCCAACTGCAGCTCCTAAAACTATTTGAGTTAACGAATCCAATTTTATTTATTTTTCCGATTTTTAAATTACTAGTAACTCTTCACAAACCTTTTTTCTACTGAAAAGTGAATCAAATTCATAAAATTATCATGAACACCTAAAGTAGCATCTAATTTTAATTGATGTATCAACTTTAAAATTAAATCGGGTTTGTATTGTAAATCTGGTACAGAAATGTATTTCTCAAATATATCACCCAAAGTTTTATAATAGAGATTTTCAAAAGCATTTAAGTTTGCTGGTTTTTCGTAAACATATTCATAAGAATTGATATTAAAAGCTTCTAAAACCTCACCAACATAATTTTTATGTAGTATTTGTGTTGGGTTGATAATGTTTAATTCTTTGATATCAGGATTCAGAAAAGCATACAAAACAGCTTTGGAAACGAAATCTACAGGAACGATATTTAGGCCACTTTTCTTATCAATCCAAATTCTAAAATTTTCGATAGATTTATTAGCATATTTAGCTAAAAACATTGGCCATGCATAAAAAACATCAAACTTTGGGGTTTCAAAAAAAGGTTTGTCAATTAAACGACCACAAATAATACTAGGTCTTAATATTTGAGATTCTATATTATTAGTTACACAGAATTCTTTTACAAATTTTTCGCATTCATATTTAGATTGTTCATAAGGATTTCTAAATTTAGAAACCTTATAATTCCCAATTTCATCATTTACCTTTTCATGCTGAATTCCAAAAGAATATGCTGTACTTATGTATAGAAAACGGTTTACTTTTTCTGGTAAATTATCTAAAAGACGTTTCGTAACCAGATAATTCTGGGTATGTACTACTTCTTTAGAAACATTCGTATTTAACAAACTTGTAGAGCCAGCACAATGTATAACAGTATCGAAATTATATTTTTCTAAAGTGTTTTTTGTGATGTTGGCTAAATCGTCAGAAATAACCGTTATTTTTTCTAAACAAGCTTCAAGAGTAAAATCATTTAAAAAATGTGGACGAGAAGCATCTTTTAAAATTTTAATTAATCGCTGTTCTGCAGATTCTTTATTATTTCTAATAATTAAAAAAAGATGATTTACAGTTTTCTCTACAATCGATTTATGTAGCCATTCAAATAGAATATGACTTCCAAGAATTCCTGTACCCCCTGTTAATAAACAATTCATATTTGCTTTTAAAATAAAAACCTCACAAAATGTGAGGTTTTAAATGTATCTAATTTATCCTTTATAAAAAGGTAACTTTACGATTGTTGCAGGAATCGCTTTTTTACGAACCTGAATATGAATTTGTGTTCCAGATTTTGCAAAAAGAGTAGGAACATAACCCATTCCAATTCCTTTCTGTAAACAAGGACTCATCGTTCCTGAAGTTACATTTCCAATTACATTTCCATTTCCATCTACAATATCGTAACCTTGTCTTGGAATTCCTCTTTCGTCCAATTCAAAAGCCACTAAACGTCTTTCTGGTTTGTGTTCTTTTTCTTTGGCTAAAGCTTCGTGATTTACAAAATCTTTCGTAAATTTAGTAATCCAGCTTAAACCAGCCTCAATTGGCGAAGTTGTATCGTCAATATCATTTCCATATAAACAATAACCCATTTCTAAACGCAAAGTGTCTCTTGCTGCCAAACCAATTGGTTTTATTCCGAATTCTGCTCCAGCTTCAAAAACTTTTTCCCAGATTTGTTCTACTTCAGAATTTTTACAATAAATCTCAAATCCTCCTGAACCAGTATAACCTGTTGCAGAAATAATTACATGTTCAATTCCTGCAAAATCTCCCACTTTAAATTTATAAAAAGGAATATCTGCCAAATCTAAAGAAGACAAAGATTGCATGGCATCAATTGCTTTTGGGCCTTGAATTGCTAACAAAGAATAATCTTCTGATAAATCTTTTAAATCGGCCTTAAATTCTTCATTATAAGAAGAAATCCAGTTCCAATCTTTTTCGATATTAGAAGCATTTACAACTAATAAATACTGATTCTCCTTAATTCTATAACAAATTAAATCATCTACAATTCCGTTTTCGGTATTCGGAAAACAGCTATATTGAGCATCGCCAATTTCTAATTTAGAAGCGTCGTTAGATGTTACTTTCTGAATTAAAGCCAACGCATTTTCACCAGAAACTAAAAACTCTCCCATGTGACTTACATCAAAAACCCCAACAGATTCCCTTACTGTTAAATGTTCTGCTGTAACGCCTTCATATTGAACTGGCATATTATAACCAGCAAAAGGAACCATTTTTGCTCCTAAACTTTCGTGAATTGAGTGTAATGCTATATTTTTCATTGATAGAATTGTTAAATTTTCAGCTAAATTATTGAAAAATTCGCAATTATCCACCACTAATTTTTTGTTAATATTCTAAACTCGAAAAATAAATAATAGTACTTTTGATAAAACATTTTCTAATTGATAAATAATGAGCAAAGAGCAACCCAACAATCCAATGCATGGCATAAAATTGGCAACAATTGTAGAGCAACTTTTTAAAGAATATGGTTGGGAAGAATTAGGAGATATTTTAAATATAAACGCTTTCAAAAATAACCCAACTTATAAATCGAGTTTAAAATTTTTAAGAACCACACCTTGGGCAAGAGAAAAAGTAGAGAAATTTTACGAAAAAAATATGCTTGATTAATTTTTTATGGAGCTATTTCCTGCTTTCACTACTCGCTTTTTTTGCATAAAAAATGCAAAAAAGAGCTCAAACAAACCGTTCAATCAGGGCTAGAACTTTTGCCAGCTATATTACTGTTTGAAATAAGTAAATTTAAATAGGGCAATAGTTTTGCCTTTTTTTGAGAGATATTCTATTCTTTCAACTAATCCATTTTCTAGTTTAGTTTCTATTCTTTTACCGTTTTTTTCTGAAAATATAGTGATACCATATAAGTATGAAGTCCTAGTTTCATAAATTTTATCAATTTCTTTATTATCTTTTTTACAAGTATATGAAATAATCTTTCCTTGTTCATTTTTTGATGTTAAACAATTTCCAATTTTAAAATGTTTAAAAGATTCTGTAATTAATAAATTACCATCTTGATCATATTTTTTCCTATAATTTAAATTTCCATCTCCATTATAAAACCATTTTATAGCTTTAAACTTTTCACCATCTTTTACTCTATATAAAATACTATCATTTAATTTTATATCTCTTATCCAAATAGATTCATGCAAAGTATCTCCTAGTTTATTTATTTGCATTCTTCTAATATATCTAGCTTCAGGGTCTTTAATTGTAACAAAGGTATATTTTAAATTTCCTGATTTATCAGTTTTTCTTTCAGTTTTAGTAAGTCCATCTTCTGAAAATCTATTTTTAGACTCTGATTTTAATGAACCATCAGTATTAAAGGTTTTAAAGAGAATATTATTACCATGTTCGTCATATTTTATTGTATGATAAGACTGTTTTACCAAAGAACCATTTTTATACTGAAAGCCTTCAATTATCTTTTTTGTAATTTTATTTTTAATCAATAAATCTTGCTCATTATTTTGAGAAAAAATATTTATAAATGAAAGTAAAAATAAAAAAGTGATTAAATGTTTCATATTATCAATTATTTAATATTTTAATAACCAATTCTTTCGTCAAAGGTTTACCATTGGCAATTTTCTTAATATTATCAAACGTAAAAACAAAATCACAACCCATTTTATAATCTGAACAACCATAAGCAGTTTTTCCTTTTAAAATAGTTCCTTTTTTACATTTTGGACATGCAATTTTATCACTTTCATTTCGACCTTGTGGAGAAATCTCACTCTTTTTCGCAATAACTTCTTTTTTTGGCTCTAATTTTAAAGCAAAATTATCATCAAAACGAATCAATCCATCTACTTTACCAGCATCGGTTTTAAAACCTTTTAGATTTGTTGTACAACCTTTATCAATCAAACGAATTAACTGATTTTCAGAAATTTTTTTTCCGTAAACTTCAAACGGAATTTTTAAATCGCAATTATTTTTATATTCAGAACAACCAAAAGCAGAAGATCCTTTTAATAATTGTCCTTTTTTACATTTTGGACACGTTTTTCCTGCTACTTGTTTTGATTTTGCAGGTTTTTTTGTTTTTGAATTGGTAGTTTGTTTTTCTTCCTTTGCAGTTGCGTTAGAAGAAATTCGCTTTTTAGAAGTATTAGAACGCACTTCATACACCAATTCATCCACCATTTTTTTCATATTATTTATGAAAGTTCCAGCATTGAATTCTCCACGTTCAATTTCTTTTAAACGTTTTTCCCAACGACCCGTTAATTCAGCAGATTTTAATAATTCATTGTCAATAATATTAATTAAATCGATTCCAGTTTGCGTTGGTAAAACGAGCTTTTTCTTACGTTCTATATATTTTCTTCTAAATAAAGTTTCAATAATACTTGCTCGAGTAGAAGGTCTTCCAATTCCGTTTTCTTTCATTAATTCGCGCATTTCATCATCATCTACTTGCTTTCCTGCAGTTTCCATGGCGCGTAATAAACTGGCTTCTGTAAAATTTCTTGGTGGTTTTGTTTCTTTTTCTAAAAACGAAGGTTCATGTGGCCCTTTTTCACCTTTTACAAAAGATGGTAAAATAGCTTGAGCGTTTAATTCTTTTTTTGCCTTACTTTCTTCCGTTTCAAAAGCAACTCGCCAACCTTTGGTTAGAATTTCTTTTCCGGTTGTTTTAAATGGAACATCAGAAGCTTTTCCAATAACAGAAGTGTTAGAAACATCAGAATCTGGATAGAAAACTCCAATAAATCTTCTGGTAATGATGTCATAAACTTGTTGCTGATTGTATTGCAAATTGCCCTGAATTCCAGTAGGAATAATTGCATGGTGATCTGTAACTTTTTTATCATCAAAAACACGTTTCGATTTCTTTATTTTCTTTCCTAAAAGTGGTTGCGTTAATTCGCTATAATTTGTCAGTTTCGACAAAATTCCGCCAATTTTTGGATATACATCATTTGGTAAAAAAGTAGTATCAACTCTTGGGTAAGTTACTACTTTCATCTCATATAACTTCTGAACCATTTTTAGTGTTTCATCCGCAGAAAATCCGAATTTATTATTACAATATACCTGTAAACCTGTTAAATCGAACAATTTAGGAGCGTATTCTTTACCTTTCTTTTTGGTAACAGAAACAATTTCAAAGTCAGATTGTGCTACTTTATCCGCTAAAACTTGTCCATCTTCTTGTTTAAGAAAACGACCATCTTCATAATTAAAAAGTGTATTTCTGTAGGTAGTTTGCAATTCCCAATAAGGTTGTGGTTTAAAATCTCGAATTTCCTCAAAACGAGTCACCAACATTGCAAGGGTAGGAGTTTGCACTCTTCCAACGGATAAAACTTGCTTGTAACCACCAAATTTTACGGTGTATAAACGCGTTGCATTCAAACCTAAAAGCCAATCTCCAATGGCTCTTGAAAATCCTGCATAATAGAGATTATCATATTGTTCAGCAGGTTTTAAATTGTTGAAACCTTCTTTTATGGCTTCTTCAGTTAAAGACGAAATCCATAATCTTTCTACTTTTCCTTTGTAATTACACTGGTTAATTACCCAACGCTGAATTAATTCTCCTTCTGTTCCTGCATCTCCACAATTAATTACAACATCTGCTTTTTCAAATAAACTTTTTACAATATTGAATTGTTTTCTAATACCTGCATCTCCAGTAACTTTTGTATCAAAACGTTCTGGTAACATTGGTAAGTTGTTCAAATCCCAACTTTTCCAATGTGGTTTGTAATCTTTAGGTTCTAAAAGTGTGCATAAATGACCAAAAGTGTAGGTTACTGCATAGCCATTTCCTTCGTAGAAACCATCACGTTTTGTGTTGGCTCCCAGAATATTAGCAATTTCTCTTGCTACAGATGGTTTTTCGGCAATACAGACTTTCAATGTTGAATAATTTTGTGAGTTCGAAATTAGTGAATTATTATATAATTAAAGATGTTCTTTTTGCGATTGTTAATAAAATAGAAGTCCTTCAGTTTCTTAAAACATGAAGGACTGAAATAGGAATTTGTATATTATTAATTAAGAGAATTTTTTGAATTGTAAATAGAATTTATATCACTTTAATTTTGAAAGTTCTTTTTTCACATCTTCCCAAGAGAGTTTTTTCTTTTTAATTGATTCACTAACTTCTTGTTGTATTTCATTCTTTTGAGAATCAGTTAAGTCATCCCATAAATCTGTTTTTTCTTTTTTACTCATGTTTAAAGATAATAAAAATTTTATTTCACCAAAGCCAATTGAATTCTTTTTCTAACAACATCAACTTCTAATACTTTTACCAAAATTTGCTGATTTAAAGCTACAATGGCATTTACATCTTTTACAAAAGTATCTGATAAGTTAGAAACGTGAATTAAGCCACTTTCTTTAATTCCGATATCTACAAAACACCCAAAGTTGGTAATGTTATTTACAATTCCTGGTAAGATTTGCCCTGTTTTTAAATCGGAAATTGATTTGATATTTTGGTCAAAAGAAAATGCTTTTGCCTTTTCTCTTGGATCAACTCCTGGTTTTTCTAATTCTTTAATTATATCTTCTAAAGTTGGCAAACCAATAGTTTCAGAAATATAATTTTTTAAATTTATTTTTTGAAGAACTTCTTTATTCCTAATAAAATCTACAACTTTTACTTTGTTGTCTTTCGCCATTTTATCAACTAAAGCATAACTTTCTGGATGCACGCCAGAATCATCTAAAGGATTTTTACCATTTTTAATTCGTAAAAAACCTGCAGATTGCTCAAATGCTTTTCCTCCTAAACGTGGCACTTTTTTAATGGCAGTTCTCGAGGTAAAAGAACCATTTTCATTTCTATAATTCACAATGTTTTCTGCAATTTTTGGTCCAATTCCAGAAACATAACTCAATAAAGATTCACTTGCAGTATTTATGTTTACACCCACTGTATTTACGCAACTTTCTACTGTGGTGTCTAAAGCTTTCTTTAATTTTGACTGATCTACATCATGCTGATATTGGCCAACTCCAATTGATTTTGCATCAATCTTTACCAATTCAGCCAAAGGATCTTGCAAACGTCTACCTATAGAAACCGAACCACGAACTGTAACATCGTAATTTGGGAATTCGTCTCTGGCAATTTTTGAGGCAGAATAAATAGAAGCACCCGCTTCACTTACTACAAAAACTTCAACCTTATTTTTAAACTGAATTTTTTGTACCAATTGTTCTGTTTCTCTGGATGCAGTTCCATTTCCAATTGCAATGGCTTCAATATTATAAGATTCTGCTAAAGAGCTAATTTTTTTAATAGCTTCTATGGTTTGTTTTTGAGGCTCATGAGGATAAATATTCTCATTATGCAACAAATCTCCTTGCTCATTTAAACAGACTACTTTACAACCAGATCTAAAACCAGGATCGATTGCTAAAATTCTTTTTTCGCCTAATGGAGCACCTAATAATAATTGTTTCAGGTTTTTAGCAAAAACTAAAATGGCATTTTCATCTGCTTTTTCTTTGGCAATTGATAATGCTTCGTTAGACAAAGAGGGAAATAACAAACGTTTATAAGCGTCTTCGATAGCCAATTGTATTTGCTCAGAACATTCGTTTTGAGAACGAATAATTCTGTCTTCCATTTTTTGAAGCACTCGTTCTTTGTCAATTTCTATTTTAACACGAATAAAGCCTTCGTTTTCTGCTCTTAAAATAGCCAATAATCTGTGTGATGGGATTCGCATTAAAGATTCGCTCCAATCAAAATAATCTTTAAATTTTTGTGCTTTTTCGTTATCAATTTCTTTTTTTACAACTTTAGATGAAATCGTAGAATAACGTTCTAATTCGCGTCTAATATTATTTCTGATATCAGTTCTTTCGTTAATCCATTCTGCAATGATAAAACGAGCACCTTCCAAAGCATCCTCAATAGTTTCAACTTCGTTGGAAGTGTATTTAGAAGCAGTATGTTCCAAGTCATTAACTCGCTGACTCATAATCATCTTCGCCAACGGTTCTAAACCTTGTAAACGTGCAGTTTCCGCTTTTGTTTTTCGCTTTTTCTTAAAAGGTAAATACAAATCTTCTAAAGCAATCATATCTTTAGAATTGTTTACTTTTTGTGCTAATTCAGCAGTTAAAACATTTTGTTCTTCTAATGCTTTTAAAATCGCTTTTTTTCGTTTTTCTAACGCTTCAAAAATTTCTTTAAAATTGACTATTTTTCCGATTTCAACTTCATCTAAATTACCAGTCATTTCCTTTCTATATCTACTTATAAAAGGAATTGTAGCGTCTTCATTTAACAATGAGATAGTGTTTTCTACAGATTTAGATGATAGTTGTGTTTGCTGAATTATATATTGAAGTAATTGCATTTTATATTTGAATTTTATCAGAAAAAAGAAACCCCATAAAGTTAAATTTATGAGGTTGTAAATATACTTTTAATATTGATTTATTCAGAAATTACTTTCTCAAAAGCCAATCTTTTTGCGTTGTAACTTGTGTAAATAACACCACAATATTTGTAGCCTAATTTTTTGATTAAAGATTGCATTCCAATGTTTTCTTCATGTGTATCAATCTTTAAACTTTTTACTTTATTTTCTAATAATTGCATGTGAAATTCATGGAACATAAAAGTTGCCAAACCGAATTTTCTAAACTCTTTTTTGATAGCCATTCTATGGATTACACCATATTTTTCATCTTCATTTATAATCCAATTTCCATCAATAACTTTGTAAGTTGGTTCTTTGTTGGTGGTAAACATGGAAGTTGCCATTATTTGATTTTCATCATTTACAACTACAAAGCTTTCTCCGTTTTTAATATCGTTTTCAACTTGTGTAGCATTTGGATATCCATTTTGCCATTGATCGATATTTTGAGATAATAAATAAGCTTTAGCATCATTAATAATTTCCATAATTGCAGGAACATTGTCTAAAGTAGAAAGTTGAATTTTCATCAGTAAAAATTATATCATTTTAAAATCTAACAACAATTCATCTTCAATAGAACATTGCAAACGATCTCCTTTTTGAATTTCTCCAATTCCTGCAGCAGGAGTTCCTGTAAAGATTAAATCTCCAGGTTCTAACGTCATATATTCAGAAATAAATGAAATGATATCTGCAAAATTATTAATCATAAACGCTGTACTACTTTTTTGTTTTTGTTCTCCGTTTATTTTTAAATCAAAATTGATATTATTCAAATCTGGAAAATTAGAAACAGGTTTAAAATTGGAGATAGGAGCAGCGCCATCAAACCCTTTTGCAAATTCCCAAGGATGTTTTCTTTCTCTATAATCATTTAAAACATCTTTGGCTGTATAATCGATTCCTACAGCAATTTCAGAGATATAATCGTTTGCATTTTCAACAGATATGTCTTTCCCTTTTTTACCGATTTTAATCACTAATTCAACTTCATAAACCAATTGATTTGTGAAACTTGGGTATTTAACATCGCAATTAACTGCTAAAGCTGTTTCTGGTTTAGAGAAGATAAACTTTTTTCCTTTTCTTCTTTCTTCGATTTCTTTTTGGTCAATTACATAATTACTACCAATTCCTAATATTTTCATTTTCTTTTATTTTTGATGTAAAAAAAAGCCACAAAAGCACAATTTGTATTTTGTGTTTCTGTGGCTAAAATAAATTATTTTTAAAGATTTTAAGCGGTAACTTTCTCTTTTTTAGATTTACTTTTTGGTGCAAAATCTACCACAACTTGATTTTGTAAAATATCTTGCATTGTTTGTCTTTTTCTAATTAAGTAATCTTTTCCATCTACAATCATAACTTCTGCAGGAATATAACGAGAATTGTAATTAGAGGCCATAGAAAAACAGTAAGCTCCAGCATTGTGGAAACATAAAACATCTTCTTCAGAAATTTCTGAAATTCTTCTGTTTGATGCAAATGTATCTGTTTCGCAAATATAACCTACAACCGAGTAATAACGGTCTTTTCCTGACGGATTAGAAATATTTGTAATATGATGATAAGAATCGTACATCATTGGTCTTACCAAATGATTAAAACCAGAATCTACATGCGCAAAAACTGTTGAAGTTGTTTGTTTTACAACATTTACTTTTGCTAAAAAAGAACCAGCTTCAGAAACCAAAAACTTTCCTGGTTCGAACATTAAGGTTATTTCTTTTCCATATTCTGTACAAAAATCATTAAATCTTTCTGATAATTGCAAACCTAATTGCTCTATATCTGTAGAAATATCTCCTTCTTTATAAGGCACTTTAAATCCACTTCCAAAATCGATAAAATCGATATTTTTGAATTGTTTTGCCACATCAAATAAAATTTCTGATGCACGTAAAAAAGTGTCGATATCTAAAATATCTGATCCTGTGTGCATATGAATTCCATTAATATTCATTCCAGTGTTTTCTACAACTCGTTTAATGTGAGGAACTTGGTGAATCGAAATTCCGAATTTAGAATCGATATGACCTACAGAAATTTTAGAATTTCCACCAGCCATAATATGTGGATTGATACGAACACAAACAGGAATTTCTGGATGTTTTTGACCAAATGATTCTAAAATAGAAAGATTATCAATATTAATTTGAACACCTAATTTTGCAACTTCTTCAATTTCTTGAAGCGAAACACCATTTGGCGTGTAAATAATATTCTTTGGGTCAATTCCAGTTGTTAAACTCAATTGTACTTCTTGAATAGAAACTGTATCTAAACCAGCACCTAAATTGGTTAAAAACTTTAAAATATTTACGTTCGATAATGCTTTAACAGCATAATTCAATTTTAAATTATCAACAGAATTAAATGCACTTGTTAGGCGTTTGTATTGCGTTTCAATTTTATCTGTATCGTAAACGTATAAAGGACTTCCGTATTTATTTGCTAATTCTAAAAGTTGTGTTCTTTCCACAATAATATATTTTTATTTCGGGTCAAAAGTAACCAAATTGTTTAATAAACTTGTATTTGTTTAAAAATATAACAAATTGTTTTTTATTGTGATTTTTACATCACATTTACTTGATGATTTTAGTAAAAAAATGTTCTAATTTTCGTTGAAATCATGTTAATAACTAATTGTTAAAGGCATTTCATTTTTCTTTGTTAAACCCTATTTTTACGAGTACTTCAAACCTAACAGTAGTAAGCGATTTTTATGAGTCAAGAAACAAAATATACAGAAGATAATATTCGGTCTTTAGATTGGAAAGAGCATATTAGAATGCGTCCAGGAATGTACATTGGAAAATTAGGAGATGGCTCTTCTGCAGACGATGGAATTTATATTTTGGTGAAGGAAGTTTTAGACAATTCCATTGACGAATATGTAATGGGAGCTGGAAAAACTATTGAAATTTCTATTCATGGAAGTAAAGTTACGGTTCGAGATTATGGTCGTGGAATTCCTTTAGGGAAAGTGGTTGACGTAGTTTCCAAGATGAATACTGGAGGTAAATACGATTCTAAAGCCTTTAAAAAATCTGTAGGTTTAAACGGAGTTGGTACAAAAGCGGTTAACGCATTATCTTCTTATTTTAGAGTAGAATCTTCTCGTGAAGGAAAATCTGCTTCAGCTGAATTTAGTCAAGGAAATTTAGAAAATCAAGAATTTTTAGAAGAAACTTCTCGAAGAAAAGGAACGAAAGTTTCTTTTGTACCAGATGAAGAAATATTTAAGAAATACAAGTTCAGAAATGAATATGTAGCAAAAATGCTGAAGAATTATGTGTATTTAAACCCAGGTTTAACCATAATTTTTAACGGAGAAAAGTACTTCTCTGAAAACGGATTAAAAGATCTATTGGAAGATAATAACAATCAAGATGATATGTTATATCCAATTATTCACTTGAAAGGACATGATATTGAAGTTGCAATTACGCACAGTAAAACTCAATATTCAGAGGAATATCATTCGTTTGTAAATGGGCAACACACCACACAAGGTGGAACGCACCAATCTGCATTTAGAGAAGCGATTGTAAAAACAATTCGAGAATTTTATGGAAAGAATTTTGAAGCTTCAGACATTAGAAAATCGATAATTTCTGCAATCGCCATAAAAGTGATGGAACCTGTTTTTGAAAGTCAAACGAAAACAAAGTTGGGTTCTACAGATATGGGTGGAGATTTGCCAACTGTAAGAACGTATATAAACGATTTCTTAAAAACAAAGTTAGATAATTATCTGCATAAAAATCCTGACACTGCAGATAAGCTACATAGAAAAATTGTACAAGCAGAGAAAGAAAGAAAAGAGCTTTCAGGAATTAGAAAGTTAGCAAAAGATCGTGCTAAAAAAGCGAGTTTACACAATAAGAAATTACGTGATTGTAGAATTCATTTAGGCGATATTAAAAAGGAAAATTATTTAGAAACTACTTTGTTTATTACAGAGGGAGATTCTGCTTCTGGTTCTATTACAAAATCACGAAACGTAAACACTCAAGCCGTTTTTAGTTTAAAGGGAAAACCTTTAAATTCTTACGGATTAAGTAAGAAAATTGTATATGAAAACGAAGAATTCAACCTTTTACAGGCCGCTTTAAATATCGAAGATGGTTTAGAAGATTTGCGTTATAATAACATTGTAATTGCTACAGATGCCGATGTTGATGGAATGCACATTCGTTTGTTATTAATCACATTTTTCTTGCAGTTTTTCCCTGAATTAATCAAAGAAGGACATTTATATATTTTAGAAACTCCGTTGTTTAGAGTTCGAAATAAGAAAGAAACTTTTTATTGTTATTCAGAAGAAGAAAAACGAGAGGCAATTGAGAAATTAAGAGGAAAACCAGAAATAACTCGATTTAAAGGTTTGGGTGAGATTTCGCCAAATGAATTTGTTCATTTTATTGGTGATGACATTCGTTTAGATCCAGTAATGTTAGATAAAGAAATGTCTATTGAACAAATGTTGGAATTCTATATGGGTAAGAATACACCAGATAGACAAAAATTTATTATTGATAATTTGAAAGTTGAGTTGGACACAATAGAAGATGAAGTTTAGAATATGAGTGAAGAAATAAACGAACACGAACACGAAGAAGAATTAACGAACCAAAATGAGGAGTTAGAATCGCCTCAAGAAGAAACCATTACCAAAGTTACAGGAATGTACAAGGAGTGGTTTTTGGATTATGCTTCGTATGTAATTTTAGAAAGAGCAGTGCCTTCTTTGGAAGATGGTTTGAAGCCTGTACAACGTAGAATTATGCATTCTATGAAGGATTTAGACGATGGTCGTTACAATAAAGTAGCGAATATTGTTGGACATACCATGCAATATCATCCTCATGGAGATGCTTCGATTGCAGATGCAATGGTGCAAATTGGTCAGAAAGAATTACTGATTGATATGCAAGGAAACTGGGGAAATATCTTAACTGGAGACAGAGCTGCAGCATCTAGATATATTGAGGCACGTTTGTCGAAATTTGCGTTAGATGTTGTTTTTAATCCGAAAACGACGGATTGGAAAATGTCTTACGATGGAAGACGAAAAGAGCCAATTGATTTGCCTGTAAAATTTCCACTTTTGTTGGCACAAGGAGCAGAGGGAATTGCAGTTGGATTGTCGACCAAAATATTACCTCACAATTTTATTGAACTGATTGATGCTTCCATTAAATATTTAAAAGGAAGAAGTTTTAAAATTGTTCCCGATTTTTTAACGGGCGGAATTGCAGATTTCACCAATTATAAAGACGGAAAACGTGGAGGAAAGGTAAGAGTTCGTGCAAAAATTGCGCAATTAGATAAGAAAACGTTGGTAATTACTGAAATCCCTTTTGGTACAACTACCACTTCTTTAATTGAAAGCATTATTAAAGCGAATGAGAAAGGGAAAATAAAAATTAAAAAGATTGAAGACAATACTGCTGCAGAAGTAGAGATTTTAGTGCATTTACCACCAAATGTTTCGCCAGATAAAAGTATTGATGCTTTGTATGCTTTTACGAATTGCGAAAGTTCTATTTCGCCTTTGGCATGTACGATTGAGAATAACAAACCTGTTTTTGTTGGGGTTTCAGAAATGTTGAAACACTCCACAGATTTAACAGTAGAACTACTGAAAAAAGAGTTAGAAATTCAGTTAAATGAATTGGAAGAACAATGGCATTTTTCTTCATTAGAGAGAATATTCATTGAAAATAGAATTTATCGAGATATTGAAGAAGAAGAAACTTGGGAAGGCGTAATTGAAGCAATTGATAAAGGTTTAAAACCACATATAAAACATTTAAAACGTGCCATAACTGTTGAAGATATTACTCGTTTAACAGAAATAAGAATTAAGAAAATATCGAAATTCGATATTGACAAAGCCAAGCAATTTATTGAAGGTTTAGAAGATAAAATAGCCGTTGTAAAAGGTCATTTAGCAAACCTAATTGAGTATGCAGTCGACTATTTTAAACGTCTAAAAGAAACATACGGAAAAGGAAAAGAGCGTAAAACTGAAATTAGAATTTTTGATGACATTGTAGCGTCTAAAGTGGCAATGAATAACGCAAAATTGTATGTAAATAGAACAGAAGGTTTTATTGGAACTTCCCTAAAAAGAGACGAATTTGTTACAGATTGTTCAGATATAGATGATATTATTATCTTTAGAAAAGATGGTGTAATGTCCGTTACAAAAGTAGATGCAAAGACTTTTGTAGGAAAAGATATTTTACACGTTGCTGTCTTTAAAAAGAAAGATAAAAGAACGGTTTATAACTTTATGTATAGAGATGGAGCTCGTGGACCAAGTTACATGAAACGTTTTAACGTAACTTCTGTAACGCGTGATAAAGAATACGATTTAACAAACGGAAGTAAAGGTTCTATTGTTCATTATTTTTCTGCGAACCCAAATGGAGAAGCAGAAGTAGTTACAATTAATTTACGTTCTGTTGGTAGTGTTAAAAAGTTGAAATGGGACATCGATTTTGCAGATTTAGCTGTAAAAGGAAGAGCAGTTCGTGGAAATAGAATTACAAAATATTCAATAAAAAGTGTCGATTTTAAATCGGAAGGAGTTTCTACATTAAAACCTCGTAAAATTTGGTTTGATGATGCTGTACAACGTTTAAATGTTGATGATAGAGGTGAATTGTTAGGCGAATTTAAAGCAGAAGATAAATTATTAATCATCAATCAAAGTGGAAAAGCAAAAGCGGTAAAACCAGATTTGGCAATGCATTTTGATGATGATATGATTGTCTTGGAAAAATGGAAACCAAAAAAACCAATTTCTGCTATTTATTATGATGGAGAAAAAGAACGTTATTATGTAAAACGTTTTCTAATTGAAACTACAGATAAGGAAGAGGAATTTATTTCTGACCATCCAAAAAGTCAGTTAGAAATTGTTGCCACAGATTACAGACCAGTTGCTGAAGTAATTTACTCGAAACGAAGTTTAGAAAACGAGGAAGTTAATTTTGAAGAATTTATTGCTGTAAAAGGAATAAAAGCACAAGGAAATCAATTAACGACAGAGAAAGTGAAGCAAGTAAATCTATTGGAATCTTTACCTTTTGAAGAAGAAGTGGAAGAAACTACTGAAGAAATAGAAGTGGTGGATGAAGAAGTAATTGAAGATAAGCTACCAATTGATGTGCCTGTTGTAGAAAAACCTGTTTTAGAGGATGCTGATAAAGAGGATAAAAAACAAGCACTTTTAAAGAAAGCAATTCAGAAGAAAAAAGAAAATACGGATGATGATACACAACAGAAGTTGTTTTAAAATTGAAAAAAAATAATTTATGATATTGTTTTTTGAAATAGTTAATGAGAGTAATCTGACTTTAGAATTATCAAAATTAATTTTACCTTTTATAATTGGGTTATTTTCATCTGTAATTATTGATAAAATAAGAGAATCAATTGGTAATCGTAAAGTTAAAAGTTTTATTCTAATGTATTTGGAGAAAACAATACTTCCAGAGCTTCCTGAAATCGAAAAAATTACTTTAAATGTTAAAAATAAAATACAAAACTATTCATCTGAAAAAATTATGCTTCCTGCTTTTGAAAGTTTCAATTCTAATGTTTTAAGAGGAATTGACAATGTCCAGTACTATAAAGTTTTCAAAAAAGAATATGTACTCTTAAATGAAATTATTTCAATGATAGATTTTTTATGTAAGAATATGCCTACTAAAATTAATGATAATTATTATGATTATATAAATCAGCATTTAAGAGAAAAAAATAAAATTGGAGATTTATTACATGTCAAAAATTGTTATGTATGTGTTGATAAAAAAGAAGATACTATAAGAATTCTTGATTCACGGATAAAAGAAATTAAAATCTTAAAAGAAAAGATTGAATTATTAATTAAATAAAAATAATAATTTCTCATGAAACTCAAACACCTTTATTTAGCATTATCTGTTTTAGGAATTTGTTATACTTGGTATTATAATATTCAATGGTTTCAGACTGTGGAAAATCCTACTTTTTTAGGTTTTATGCAAGATGCACAAGTCAATTTTGCGGGTAAATCTTTTGGTGCAGATTTAACTGTGGTTGTGCTAACTTTTTTTGTGTTTATGATTCCAGAATCTATCAAACTAAAAATTAGGTTTTGGTGGATTTTAATTCCGCTTACTTTTTTAATCGCCATTGCATTTACGTTTCCTTTGTTTTTATATATGAGAGCAAATGCTTTAGAAAAACTTGAAAAAACATGAATAAAATAGGACTTATTGGTGGAATTACGCCAGAATCAACAATATTATATTATCGAATTTTGAATCAGTTAAATGCTGAAAAATTAGGTGTAAAACATTCAGCAAAAGTAATTATGAATTCTTTCGATTTTGGAGAGATTTCTAAACTTCAAACAGAAGGAAATTGGGAAAAGTTGAACGAATTAATGGCAGAAGCTGGTAAAAGTTTAGAAAATGGAGGTGCAACTTGTATTTTAATTTGTGCAAATACCATGCATTTGTGTATAGACGCTGTTAGAAACGTGGTAAAAATTCCTGTAATTCATATTGCAGAAGCTACTGCAAAACAAATTATTGAAAAGAAATTAAAAAAGGTTTCTTTATTAGGTACAAAATACACCATGGAAAAAGACTTCTTTAAAGATATTCTAACTTCATTTGGCATAGAAACTATTATTCCTAAAGAAGCAGATAGAAACGAAATCCATCGAGTTATTTATGATGAATTATCGAAAGGAGAAATTAATCCTGTTTCTAAAGAAAATTACATCAATATTATCAAGGAGCAAATAGAAAGTGGGGCAGAAGGCATTATTTTAGGATGTACAGAAATTCCGTTATTAATCAATCAAAAAAATGTTTCTGTACCCGTTTTTGATACGACAATGATTCACGCAACTGCTGGTTTTTATCAAATTTAAAAAACTTACTATCAATTTTATTAGTATATTTAAATATTATCCCCCAAATATTTTAAATGCAAAAACAACTACTTTATATTTTCTTATTCCTTTGGTTTGGAATAAGCTTTTCGCAGACAGATATTTATTTTGTTAAAGATTCTGAAAATATTTTTAATAAAGAATCTATAAAAAATGCAGATTTCAATTTATTAAAAAATGAAATAAGTGAGGGTTATAATAACGCTACTTATTGGTTTAAAATACCAGCATATAAAACAGATAAAAACTATATTTTTAGGGTTACATATGATAGATATACAGGTGCAAAGGTTTATCAAAATTCTAATATAATAGAGAAACTTAACAGCCAAAGGTATCTAACATATCGTTTTTCTAGAGAAAATGATGTTTATATAAAAATTAAGTCCAAACTTCATTCTTACATACCCATTGAGTTTGATACTGAAGAAGCTTCGTTTTTAAATCAAAAACATCAGCTAATTTTTAACTGTTTTTATTACGGTGTTGCTTTTTTTATTATTCTTTATAATTTCTTTTACTTTTTTCTATTTAAAGAAGATACTTTTCTATACTATTCGCTCTTTTTAGGTTTTACTTGTTTGGGAATTTTTTCCATGGATGGCATGTTAAATTTTTATAATATTAGTGAAGCCCTTAATAGATTTATTGTGACTTTAAGTTTAGTTTTATTAACTTATTTTTCAGCTAAATTTGCGAGTAGTTATTTGTTTTTAGACAGGTACTATCCTAAAATTAAGAGAATTAGCTATTCTGTTGGTGGTGTAATTATAGTTGTTGCAATACTTTTTTTAATTTTTAATAATTATTATTTCTTACTTACACTTAACGTGTTAGTTTTTTTATTACTTTTTATATACTGGGTCGTTTCAATCTTACTATTTAATAAAAGTTTTTACAATAAAATATTAACGTTAGCATACGTGTTGCTTTTATTCTCCTCTATAGATTTCTTTATTCTAAAATTTATTGGTTTATCAATTATTGATATCGATTCAATTACCATTAAAATTGGAGCTTTTTTTGAAATGATAATTCTTTCTATTGCAGTATTATATAGAATGAAAGTTTTAAGAGATGATAATTATTTTATGAAACAAGAAATTATTAATTATTCTAAAGAAATTAAAAATTTATCTGAAGAAATATCTGAAGAAAAAGAAATTTTGAATCAAAAATTAGCATCGGTTTTAAGTATTAGAGAAGATGAGATTTTTAAATTAATTGTAGATGGAAAATCAAATAAAGAAATAGGAACACTTTTAAATATTTCTGTAAATACAGTAAAGTTTCATATTAAAAATATTTATGAAAAATTAAATATAAAAAGTAGAAAAGAAGTGTTAGTAATTGCTAAAAGTCAGCATTAACAGTCTTTTTAGTGTTTTACTACCCAAAAACTACCCAACTAAAAAAATAGAATTTATGAGATATTTACTAATTTTACATTGTCAGAGCGATATATAGTAATCCCCCAATTAGTGCAAAAAAGTCTTCAATAGAAATATTGGAGACTTTTTTTTATTGCATCTTTTCAAAGAAAGTTAATTGGTAATTTGGCAATAATTCTGGATTTGTAATTTTAATAATATCCTTTAAAACCAAATCTGGTCTTGTTGGCGCTAATTCGTAATAAATAACACCACCAGTTTTTCCTTTTTTGGTAGAAGGTGTATAAATTTCATCATTTTTAAAAGACGAAAATTTAGCATATAATTCATTACTTTTTAAGAGTTGCTCTTTCGATGAAAAATAACCTGGAGCAATCCAAAAATCTGCATTTTGTCCTTTATCAAAAACGCTTTCGAAACTTAAAGATAAACTTCCTTTTCCTTCGGAATTTCCCCATAAATAATCAACATTTGCGTCTTTTATAAAAGTAGCTACAAAACTATCTCCAGCAGGTAAATTCCAAATGTCTTTACTCATAATTGCACCAGATAAAATTGTAGGCTTTTTTGTTGATTTTAAAGCGATTTGTTTCGCCTCTAAATAATTATTTTCAATTACTTTAAAAATACTATCTGCTTGTTGTTCTTTATCAAATAAAACACCGAAAAATTTAATCCATTCTGCTCTTCCTAAAGGCGTTTCTTCTAACCAATCTCCATTATAAATTACATTTATTCCTGCTTTTTGTAATGTAGATAAAGATTTATCAGCAGAAGAAACACTATAACCAACTACGAGTTCTGGTTGTAAATCCAATAAAATTTCTGTGTTTAAAGAATTCTCTTTCCCAATTTCAGTAATTTTCCCTTCATCAATTAAAACCCTCGTTTTTTCTGACGAAACATATTTAGAATATGGAAAACCAACAATAGAAGTTTCTTCATTTAACAACTCTACCATTGGAATATGGGTAGTAGAAGTAACTACAATTTTATCAATTGGAACTTGAAAAACATTCTTTTTAGAATCATTATTTACAGCTGATTTTTCTTCAATAATATATTCAAAAACATCTTTAGAACCTTTGTAAGCAGATTTAATAATCAATTTTTTTATTCCATTTTCTTCAACAATATCAAAGCCTTTTGCATATTTAATTATGCTTTCTGATTGTGTTTTATTGTCAACTTTTACAACTTCTTTTTTACAAGAAAAAGAGATGAATATAAGAAGTAATAAAAATGAGTATTGGATCAATTTTTTCATCAAAAGTAATTTTCAACAAGATTACAAAACTATTTTCTAATAACAATAATTAAACTACTTTTGCACCGAATTTTGGTTTTGATGTATTTTTTTTACATCAAATTAAAAGGGAATCTGGTTAAAATCCAGAACTGTACCCGCAACTGTAAGTTTATACGAATGTCATTTCGAGAGAAATCGAGAAATCTCTGTTTCAGAAAAATGACTTTTGTACCTCTTTAGAGGATGTTATTAATTCTTATACCACTGACATTTTTTTTTGTTGGGAAGGTCTAATAACATAAAGACAAGTCAGGAGACCTGCCATTTTCATAATTTTAAAATAATCTTCGGGATAAAGATTTATAAATAATGAACTTAAAACAAGTATTCTTTGTTGTTTTTATAATTTGTGCTGTAAGTAATTTACATGCGCAGAAAGATTCTGTATCCATAAAACTGAATGGTTTTTCGTTATCAATTTCTAAAGTAAAAGACTTTTCTAAAGGATATTTTAAAACTGTTTTGTCTGATAGTTTAAAACAAAGAAATATAAAATCGTTAACAGAAATGTTGCGTTTTAATTCTTTTATCTACTTTAAAGAAACTGGTTTAGGAATGGTTTCTTCACCTTCTTTTAGAGGAACAAATGCCTCACAAACTGCTGTTATTTGGAATGGAATTAACATCAATTCTCAATTAAATGGACAAACAGATTTTAACGGAATTTCTGCAAATTCTTATGATAATATTTCTGTAAGAAGTGGAGGAGGAAGTGTTTTATTTGGAAGTGGGGCAATTGGAGGAACTGTTCATTTGAATAATGAAATTTCATTTGAAAAAGCTTTAAAGAACAAGATATTATTAAAATACGGAAGTTTTGATACTAAACATATTAGTTACGATTTTGTAAAATCTTCATTAAAAAGTTATCTGAATTTTAAATTAGGTTACAATAGTTCTAATAATAATTTCGAATATTTAAACTCCAAATTAACAAACGAAAATGGTAGTTTTTTCAATTATAATTTTGATGTTAATTTTGGTTATAAAATAAATAATAAAAATCAATTAAAATTTTATTCCAATTCGTTTTTTGCTGATAGAAATTTATCGAGAACAATTAATGCGCCTTCAAACGATGCGTATAAAAATACAAGTATTAAAAACTTATTGGAATGGGATTATTCTTTGTCTAATAAAGAAATAATTACAACAAGAATTTCTTATATTTTTGATGAATTTAGGTATTTTGATAATAATAAAAACCGCGATAATTTTTCTACAGGAAATACAAAAAGAAATATAGCACAAGTAGATTATAACAATGCTATTTCCAGAAAATTAAAGTTGAATGCTATTGTTGGTTTTGAATCTGTATCTGCTTTTGGAACCAGCTTTGCTTCAAATACAAGAAACATTTTTTTTGGGGTTTTATCTTTGAATCATCAATTGACAAAAAAATTGAGTTACGGAATTCAGTTTAGAAAAGATATTCAGAATAACTTTGATGCTCCTTTTTTATATTCTTTAGGAATTGAGCATAAATTCAATAAAAATTATACACTTTCATTTAATACTTCAAAAAACTTTAGAATACCAACTTTTAATGATTTGTATTGGAATCCTGGAGGAAATATCAATTTAAAACCAGAGAATTCCTATCAATTTGAAATTGGAAATGCAATTCGTTTTAAGAATGTTTCTTTTAATATAAATGGATTTTATATAAAATCGTCCGATTTAATTCAGTGGAATCCTAATAATTTGGGTGTTTGGAGTCCAAGTAATATAAGTGATACCAGAAATATTGGTTTAGAGTTTTCTGGAAATTACAACGCTTCTTTTAAGAACCATTTGGTAACATTAAATGCTACATATTCTTATACAGATGCAAGAGATTTAGAAAGAAATGAGCAATTAATTTCTGTTCCAAAAAACCGAGCAACATTTTTATTGAATTATAATTACAAAAATTTTAGTGCTTTTTATCAATTTTTAGCAAACGATAAAGTTTCTTTTTTAGTGGATATTATTCCTGCTTTTTCAGTTTCTAATCTAGGTTTTAATTATCAATTATCAAGGTTTAAGAATAAACCTACAGTTGGTTTTAAAATCAATAACATTTACAATACTTATTATCAAAATACCTTAAACAGGCCAATGCCTGGGACTAATTTTCAAATAACAACAAACATAAATTTTTAAAAAATGAATTTCAAAAAAGTAGTATTTTTCGTAGCAATATCAGGATTTTTATTCGCTTCTTGTAGTAAAGACAATGAGCCAGATTTACCAAAAGGAGATTATGACAATGGTATTTTAGTAGCAAATGAAGGCGCATTTTCTGGAGGAACAGGAACTGTAAATTTCATTTCAAATGATTATTCAATTACAGGAGAAAACATTTTTCAAAAAACCAATAACGAGAATATTGGAACCATTTTACAATCCATTGGTTTTAATAATGATGATGCTTATTTAATAGCAAATGTTGGTAATAAAATATCTGTTGCAAATAGATATACCATGAAAAAGGTAACAGAAATTACTGGAGATTTAAGCAATCCAAGGTATATTGCTTTTGCAAACGGAAAAGGATTTGTAACAAATTGGGGAGATGGTTCTGATAATACAGACGATTTTGTAGCAGTAATTGATGTAGCAACAAATACAATTTCTTCTAAAATATCTGTTGCTGAAGGGCCAGAGCAAATTATAGCTAATGGAAACACGTTGTATGTTTCTCATAAAGGTGGTTTTGGTTCAGGAAGTACAGTTACAGTAATCGATGCTTCAACAAACACGATTATTAAAACAATTGCTGTAGGAAGTGTTCCTGATGAAATGGCGCTTGATAACAATGGAAATTTATTGGTTTCTTGTGAAGGAAAAGCAAAAACATCTTGGAATCCAACAGAAATTTTAGGGAGTTTAGTAACGATTAATACTGCATCAAATACAAAAACTGCAACTATCGATTTTGCTTCAGAATTTCACCCAAATTCTATGGTTTTTAATAATGGAAATATTTATTTATCTACTTCAAGTAAAGTATTTAAAATGCCAGCATCTTCTAAAACAGTTCCAACTTCAGAAATCATTTCTACGCCAGTTTATGGAATTTCCGTAAACGAAAATAAAATTTACGTTACTGATGCTAAAGATTATAAAGTAAATGGATCTTTAAAGATTTTTGATGCAACTACAAATACAGAATTAAAAGAATTTACAGTAGGTTTAATTCCTGGTAAAGTTTACTTCAATTAAAATATTAACAATTTAGAATTGAATAAAAATTTAATTCTACGCATGGGAAAATAGAGTGAAAAGAAAAAGACGAAAGCTCCGTTTGTAGAAATATTCTATAAACGGAGTTTTTTTTTATAATAATTTTCTTACTTCACTTTTAATAAAGTCAATCGCAGTTTCTGTTGGTGGTAGAGATTTGGAATAATCTATTAACACGTTCTCTCTTAAATCATTTGCAGAAGAAGAATTTTCTGCAACTTGTTTTAGTTTATTCATTACTGCATTTTTTGAAGCGTAAATGGCTGTCCAAGTATCTTCAGAAACGTAAATTTGTTGCACTAAATTGTGTTCAAATTCTTGTTCTATGTTTGCTATTAATAATTGTAAATAATCGTTTGTATTTGTAGAAATTGGTGGAATTCGCATCAATATTTTTACAGGGTTTATTCTGTCGCAAAAGAGCATTAAACGTTCGTAAGCTTGCAATTTAATAGGTAAAGCTTCTTTTTTTCTTTGTGCCAAAAGTTCTAATTGTTTTTCAGAATTTTTATTTTTGATGAATCCGTTAAACATGTAATAAGCAACAAAACCAGTTACTGCAGCTGGTAAAATATATGCGATGCTTTCTAAAATTTTATCTTCCATAAATTACATAAGAGTTACAAAATACGAATATAAGATTCCGATTATAATTGCCAACCCGAAACTTAATAAAGTACCAATTAAAATATATTCTGTTAGTTTTCTGTCTTTGGACGATGTTAAATCTCCAAACCTAAAAACCGACTTTGCTGCCAATAAAAAACCAATTGCTTCCCAATGATTTGTAATTACAAAAATAAAGACAAATAAACGTTCTAAAATACCAATATAACGTCCTGCTTTTGCAAGAGAATCGTCGTTTTCTTTTTTATTTTCAGGATTCCACTGTGTAATAAAAACTTTAATTATTACTGATGAAACGTTTGTTATCAAAAGGATTCCAATTAACAATAATAATATTTTACGAGTAAAAAACTCATCAAAATTAAAATTGAACTTGGAGTATAAAGTAGCGACAAAAAACAAGGCCAAAAGATGTAAAACCTGGTCTATAAAAAACCAAGTTCGTTTACTTTTTTTGTTTTGAAAAGTGAGTTTTAAAACATCAAAAATATAATGAGAAACTATAATTATTATAAAACTAAGCCAATATTCCTTCAAATTAAATTGAAGAAAAAATAGCAACAAAACAGCATGAACAGCAATATGAAAGTACAGTTTTACTGACTTAATTTTCTTTTGTTCTTTGTCTGTTACCCATTTTTGGGGTTGAAAAACAAAATCTCCTAAAATATGTGCCAATAAAAGTTTTAAAAATAAAAGCATTATTCGGTTATTTTTTGGTTGATTAATTTTCTAAAACGACTTTCCAGATTCATTATAGGATCGAAACCAGCTCGTTTTTGTCTTTCACTAACTCTACCTTGAGTTATTCCTAAAGTTTTTGCAATTTCTTTTTGGGTTGCTTCTCTATTTTCTATCGACAAATTAAAAACTTCTGCAGAATTTTGTGTCCAAGAATCTATGGTTAATGAGGCCAAATCTAACGCAATATTTATTTCTTCATCAATATCTTGCCAAGGCGTTTTTATGGCTAAATTTTGTTTTTTTAGATAATTATCAAATGCAAAACCAGAGTTTACAAAAGCTTCTCCATTAGATGCTGTTATATTTGCATCTTCATACTTTTTTTCGCCTATTCCTATCCCAATTCTAACATCAATTCCTTCAATTCTTTTCAAATAAGATTTTAATTTTAAGGCTCCAAAAAATGCTTCTTCAGGGTTTTCTATTTCTAATTGAAAACTATCTCCTCTATATATCTGCCAATACTTTGGTGATTTTCCAAAACTAGAAAGTGCATTTTTTAAAGTTGATAACCATAAATCATCATCTTTCTTTCTAGAATTTATAATATCTCCAGTTAAAATACTTGTCATTATTTTATAATTTATATTCAAATGTATGTTTTATTTATTAAAATAGCAAAATTATCTGTCTATAAGCAGATATTTTAATTTATCTGTCTATAGGCAGATATTTTTGTTTATCTGTTTATGAGCAGATAAATTTGGAGTAAACTATGATAAAAATGAAACATTCTTTTTAAAATGAATATTGTCACTAATAACTTGTGAATAAAAAAGAACAATCATCCTTTAAAAAAACGAATACTTTGGCTAATTTCACGTTTTAAATTCTTCAAAATAAAATCTATTGAATAGTTACTTAAATTCTTTAAACGAAGCTCAAAAACAAGCAGTTTTACAAAAAGATGGCCCAATGATTATTATTGCTGGTGCAGGTTCTGGTAAAACACGTGTATTAACTTACAGAATTGCTCATTTAATGAAACAGGGCGTAGATTCGTTTAATATTTTATCATTAACATTTACCAACAAAGCTGCCAAAGAAATGAAAGCAAGAATTGCTGGAGTAGTTGGTAATAGTGAAGCAAAAAACCTTTGGATGGGAACATTTCACTCGGTTTTTGCAAGAATTTTACGTTCGGAAGCAGATAAGTTGGGCTTTCCTTCAAATTTTACAATTTACGATTCACAAGATTCTGTTCGTTTGATAACTGCAATTATTAAAGAAAAAAACTTAAATAAGGAACAATACAAGCCAAAACAGATTTTAAATAGAATATCTTCTTTTAAAAATAGTTTAATAACGGTTAGAGCATATTTTAATAATTCCGATTTACAAGAAGCAGATTTGCATGCTAGCAGACCAGAAGTTGGTAATATTTACAAGGAATATGTAGATAGATGCTTTAAAGCTGGTGCAATGGATTTTGATGATTTATTGTTAAGAACCAACGAGTTATTAGCGCGTTTTCCAGAAACTTTAGCAAAATACCAAGATCGTTTTAGATATATTATGGTAGATGAGTATCAAGATACAAATCACTCGCAATATTTAATCGTAAAAGCGTTGGCAGATAAATTTGGTAATATTTGTGTGGTTGGAGACGATTCTCAAAGTATTTATAGTTTTAGGGGTGCAAATATTCAGAATATTTTAAATTTTCAGAAAGATTATCCTGATGTTAAAACCTTTAAATTAGAGCAAAATTATAGATCTACAAGTAATATTGTAAATGCAGCAAACTCTGTAATAGCAAGAAATAAGACCAAATTAGATAAAGAAGTTTGGACTTCTAACGACGCTGGAGATTCCATAAACGTAATGCGAACAATTTCTGATGGGGAAGAAGGGCGTTTTGTGGCACAATCTATTTGGGAAAATCAGATGAATCATCAATTAAGTTCCGATAATTTTTGTGTTTTGTATAGAACAAATTCACAATCACGAGCTATTGAAGATGCTTTAAGAAAGAAAAATATAGATTATAAAATTTACGGAGGAATTTCCTTTTATCAACGTAAAGAAATTAAAGACATCCTGTCTTACTTACGTATATTAATCAACCCAAATGACGAGGAAGCTTTAAAGAGAATTATAAATTATCCTGCAAGAGGAATTGGTGCAACAACCATAGACAAACTAACAATAGCAGCAAATCATTATAAAAAATCTATTTTCGATATTATAAAATATATCGATAAAATTGATTTAAAAATAAATTCTGGAACAAAAAATAAGTTGCAGAATTTTATGAATATGATGTTGCGTTTACAAATAGAAGCAAAAACAAAAAATGCCTTCGAAATTGCAGAAACTGTTGTAAAACAAACACTTTTAATTAAAGATTTAGAAAAAGACGGAACACCAGAAGCTGTAAGTAAAGTAGAAAATGTTCAAGAATTATTAAACGGAATTAAAGATTTTATTACAGATAAGATTGAAGAAGGAGAAGATGCATCTTTAACTACATTTTTAGAAGATGTTGCTTTGGCTACAGATTTCGATTCAGAAAAAAATGATGATAAACCAAGTGTTTCTTTAATGACCATTCACCAATCTAAAGGTTTGGAATATATGTATGTATATGTAGTAGGTTTAGAGGAAAATTTATTTCCATCTGCAATGAGCATGAATACCAGGAGTGAGTTGGAAGAAGAACGCAGGTTATTTTACGTGGCGTTAACCAGAGCAGAAAAAGTTGCTTATTTAACCTACGCACAAACACGTTATAGATGGGGAAAGTTGGTAGATGCAGAACCAAGTAGGTTTTTAGAAGAAATAGACGATCAATATTTACATTATATAACACCAAAAGTACCAGAACCTTCTATAAATAGGTTTGTAGATAAAAGTATTTTCGATGATGCTCCAAAAGGAATTCGCTTTCAAAAACCAATTCAGCGTAAAAAAATGGAACGTGATTTGGCAAAAAAGAAAGAAATTATTGTTCCTAAAAACTTAAAAAAAGTTTCTCAAGTAGCAGCTAAAGCGAATCTATTTGATGGCAATATTTCTGTAGGTAATATCGTTGAACATAATAGATTTGGTAGTGGAGAAGTAATAGCTTTGGAAGGAAATGGACCTAATAAAAAAGCAGAAATTAAATTTGGTACAGTTGGTAAAAAGAAATTGTTATTACAATTTGCCAAATTAAGAGTGATTGGTTAAAAATCTTCAGTAAAACTAAAAATAAAATGTTATTTTGCAACATTAAATAACTTCAATATAATAAGTGGCATTCTTGAAACTAAATCAAGACACTTCAAAAATAAATAAATGACATTCGAATTAGAATACAACTCAGGAAGACCGTTAATGATAATACCAGAATATGGTAGACATATACAAAAATTAGTAGACCATTGTGTAGCTTTAGAATCTAAAGAAGAACGCGATAAAATGGCAAAAGCTATTGTAGATGTTATGGGAAATTTACAACCACATTTACGTGATGTTCCAGATTTTAAGCACAAATTATGGGATCAGTTGTACATTATGTCAGATTTTAAATTAGATGCAGAATCTCCTTATCCAATTCCATCTAAAGAAGAACTACAGGAAAAACCAGAAAGTTTAGCGTATCCAAAATCTGCATCGAGATATCGTTATTATGGTAACAATATTCAAACAATGATAGATGTTGCTTTAAGTTGGGAAGAAGGAGAAAAGAAAGAAGCATTGGTTTTTACCATTGCAAATCATATGAAAAAATGTTATTTAAACTGGAATAAAGATACAGTAGATGATGCTGTAATTTTTAAACATTTATACGATTTATCTGACGGAAAATTAGATTTAAGAGAAACAGAAGAAGAATTATCTGAAAGTAAAAATTTGTTAAGAAAAAGGAATTCTCAAGGGCAGAATAACTCTAAAACAAATCATAAAAAACCACACCACAATAATCAAAATAAAAATAGAAAAAGATATTAGTATATGGCATCATTTAAAATTGAAGGAGGACATAAATTAAATGGAACAATAACTCCACAAGGAGCAAAAAATGAGGTTTTACAAATACTTTGTGCAGTTTTATTAACGCCAGAAAAAGTAGTTGTAAACAATGTTCCTGATATTATAGATGTAAATAAATTAATTTTTATTCTTGGTGAATTAGGAGTAAAAGTTAAAAAATTAAGTAGAAGTTCATATTCATTTCAAGCAGATGAAATTGATTTAGATTATTTAGAATCTGCAGATTTTAAAAGAGATGGAAGTTCTTTACGTGGTTCAATTATGATTGTTGGTCCACTTTTAGCAAGATTTGGTAGAGGATATATTCCAAGACCTGGAGGAGATAAAATTGGTAGAAGACGTTTAGATACACATTTTGAAGGCTTTATTAGATTAGGTGCAAAATTTAGATACAATAAAGAAGAATCATTTTACGGAGTTGAAGCAGAAGAGCTAAATGGAGTAGAAATGTTATTAGATGAAGCTTCTGTAACTGGTACTGCAAATATTTTAATGGCGGCTGTTTTAGCAACAGGAACTACAAAAATTTATAATGCAGCTTGCGAACCTTATATTCAACAATTGTCTAAAATGTTGAATTCTATGGGCGCAAAAATCTCTGGAGTTGGCTCAAATTTATTAATTATAGAAGGTGTAAATTCTCTTGGTGGTTGTGAGCACACAGTTTTACCAGATATGATTGAAATTGGTTCTTGGATTGGGGTTGCAGTAATGACACAATCTGAACTAACCATAAAAAATGTTAGTTGGGAAAATCTTGGACAAATACCTAATGTATTTAGAAAATTAGGAATTACTTTAGAAAAAAGAGGAGATGATATTTACATTCCAGAACAAGAATCTTACGAAATTCAGAATTATATAGATGGTTCTGTTTTAACAGTTGCAGATGCACCTTGGCCAGGTTTTACGCCAGATTTATTAAGTATTGTTTTGGTAATTGCAACACAGGCAAAAGGAACCGTTTTAATCCATCAAAAAATGTTCGAAAGCCGTCTATTTTTTGTTGATAAACTGATTGATATGGGAGCAAAAGTAATTTTGTGCGATCCTCATAGAGCAACAGTAATTGGTATGAATTTTAAATCGAGTTTGAAGGCAACAAAAATGACTTCACCAGATATTAGAGCAGGAATTTCTTTATTAATAGCAGCTTTATCCGCAAAAGGAACTTCTATAATTAATAATATAGAACAAATAGACAGAGGTTACGAAAACATAGAGGCTCGTTTAAAATCTATAGGTGCAAAAATTGAAAGAATAGAAGATTAAATTATATTAATTTATGCTAAAATACATCCCTTTAATACTTATTTTACTAATAACAAAAATAACTCTTTCTCAAAAAAAGAACGTTTTATTAGTAGGAATCGATGGGTTACAATTAGAAGAATTAGCAAAAGTAAAAACACCTAATTTCGATAAATTCAACATAAAAAAGGGTTTTAATGGAGGATTATTGGGTACAGATTCTCAACAAGTAACTTCCAGTGGTCCTAGTTGGGTAACCGTTTTAACTGGAGTTTGGACCGATAATCATAAAATTACTAGTAATTCTTCAAATCAAGTTAGTGCTTCTAAAAGTGTGTTTAATTTTATAAAAACTTCAAATTCTAAATTAAAAACAGCGAGTATTTCAACATGGAAGAACATTAATTTATTATTATATAAAGATATGTATTTGGTAGATTTTTCTACACAAGGAGGTTTAGATGATAATTCAACAAAAATAGCTGTAGATTTAATAGAGGGTAAAGGTTTAGACTTTGTATTTGTTCATTTAGATGATGTAGATCATGCAGGACATGCACATGGTTTTGGTGAAAAGTATTCGAAATCTATATTAAAAATGGATGAAAATATTGGTTATCTTTTAAAAGCAACTGAACATAGAAATAAAAATTTTAACGAAGATTGGTTGGTTATTTTAGTCACAGATCATGGTAGAGATTCCAAAGGTTTTGGGCATGGAAACCAAACAATTTCAGAAAAATCAATTTTTGTTGGTCTGAATAAAAAAGGAAATTCGTTTTTTGAAAGTGTGAATAATGATAAAAAAATCAATGCTATTCAAGAATTAGAAAAGCAAACCATTCCACAGACTGCTGTAGTGCCCACAATATTAAAATATTTAAACATTCCTATAAAAAAAGAATGGAAATTAGATGCCAAGCCTTTGATAGATTAAATAAGGACTATTATTTTAAATAAAGAATACAAAATAGTGTCAGTTTGACACTATTTTTTTGTTGGCAACATTTTTGCCAATAAATTGTAGACAATTTAACGATTACAAAGATATGAGTAAGAAAGATAATATAAAAGACGAAGAGATAATCAACGAACAAGAAACTGTTCAAGTTGAAGAAAATCAAGAGGTTGAAGCAGAAGTTGTAATAGAAGAGCCAACTCCAGAAGAGTTAGTTCAAGCTGAAAAAGATAAATTTTTACGGTTATTTGCAGAGTTCGAAAACTATAAAAAAAGAACCACAAGAGAAAGAGTCGAATTATTTAAGACAGCAGGTCAGGAAGTAATGACAGCTTTACTGCCAGTTGTAGATGATTTCGAACGCGCTTTGTCACATATCGAAGAAGATAAAGAAGCAGAAGAATTAAGAAAAGGTGTTTTATTGATTTATAATAAATTTTACAACACTTTAGAGCAAAAAGGATTATCAAAAATAGAAACCAATGCTGGAGATGTTTTTGATGCCGAAATTCATGAAGCAATTACACAAATTCCTGCTCCATCAGATGATATGAAAGGAAAAGTAATTGATTGTGTTGAAAAAGGATACAAGTTAGGAGATAAAATTATTCGTTATCCAAAAGTGGTAATAGGACAGTAAAAAAGTAGACAGTCTTTTAGTCTTCAGTAGGCAGTATAACTAACTGCTTACTGAAGACTGCAAACTGAAGACTGAAATACTGCAAATTGATAAAGTTTTTATTATACAGTTAACAATAATTCAGTAACAAGCTGATTGCTAACTGCCAACTGAAGACTGAAAACTAATTAAAATGGCAAAACAAGATTATTACGAAGTATTAGGAATTTCTAAATCGGCTTCACAAGCAGAAATTAAGAAAGGATATAGAAAAATGGCAATTAAATATCATCCAGATAAAAATCCGGATGACACAACTGCAGAAGAGAACTTTAAAAAAGCTGCAGAGGCTTACGAAATCTTAAGTGACGAAAACAAAAAAGCGAGATATGATCAATATGGTCATCAAGCTTTTGACGGTCCTCAAGGTGGAGGTGGTTTTGGTGGTGGAGGCATGAATATGGATGACATATTCAGTCAGTTTGGAGACATCTTTGGAGGTGGAGGTGGTTTTGGTGGATTTGGAGGTGGAGGCCAACGTCAAGCCAGAGTAAAAGGAAGTAATATGCGTATTCGTGTAAAACTTACCTTAGAAGAAATTGCCAAAGGAGTAGAGAAAAAGGTAAAAGTTCGCAGAAAAGTTCAAGCGGATGGAGTTACATATAAAACTTGTACAACTTGTAATGGATCTGGACAGCAAATGCGTGTTACCAATACCATTTTGGGTAGAATGCAAACTGCAACTACTTGTGGAACGTGTTCTGGTGCAGGAGAAATTATAAATAGTAAGCCAAATGGTGCAGATGCACAAGGCTTAATTACAAAAGAAGAAACAGTTTCAATTAATATTCCTGCAGGTGTTACAGAAGGTGTTCAGCTAAAAGTAGGAGGGAAAGGAAACGATGCTCCAGGAAAAAATTCAATTTCTGGAGATTTATTAGTTCTTATAGAAGAAATTCCACATGAAAAACTAAAAAGAGAAGGTACAAATATTCATTACGATTTATATGTTAACTTTTCTGAGGCAGTTTTAGGTGTTAGTAAAGAAGTAGAAACTGTAACTGGAAAAGTGAAAATTAAAATTGAACCAGGTACACAATCTGGTAAAATATTAAGACTAAAAGGAAAAGGTTTACCAAGTATTGAGCGTTATGGAACAGGAGATTTCTTGATTCATATTAATGTTTGGACGCCTCAGCATTTAGACAAAGAACAAAAGCAATTCTTTGAAAAAATGTCTGATAATGAGAATTTTACACCAAATCCGAATACTTCAGATAAATCATTTTTTGAAAAAGTAAAAGATATGTTTTCATAAAATTAAATTTATATTTAAAATTTGTAAATAATTTTAACAAATATTTTTTTATAAATTTATTTTAATTTATATTTGTTAAGTTATCAAGAAATTGATAACACTTTTTCTTTTTCATAGCAATTTTTCCCACTCATTTATGAGTGGGTTTTTTTATGAAAATTAGTTGTAATTTTACAAAAAATATTAAAATTTAGCAGGCTTATCTTATCGACTTATTTATAAGTAGGAAAGTCCGAACACTAGAGAGTAATCATAGCGGATAACAACCGTCCAACGTAAGTTGAGGACCAGTGCAACAGAAAGAATGTACAGTTAGGCTGTAGTGAAACCAGGTAAACTCTATGAGGTGCAATGTCATGTATATTAGAGCTTGAGAGCTACTCGCTCGATTCTAAAGGGTAGACAGATAGATTCTAAGAGTAATTTTAGAACTAGATAAATGATAAGAACCTTTTTAAGGAAACAGAATTCGGCTTATTAGCCTGCTTTTTTAATATTATTTTTACGATATTTTCATTTTTTATCAAAATAACAGCTTTTTTTTTATTGAATTGTCAGTTTTTTAAAAAATAGCTTTTTTTTATTCATAAATTACAGCAATCTATTATTTATCTTTTAAAATCCCCATAAAAACTGTAAATTTGTTTCACATAATCATAAAAAAATAATAACATATGGCTTTTGATATAGATATGATCAAAAAAGTGTATGCTAACGTTGTGGAACGAGTAGATGCAGCACGTGAAATTACAGGGAAACCTTTAACTTTAGCAGAGAAAATTTTATACTCTCATCTTTGGGATGGAAATCCTACCAAAGCTTTTACGCGTGGTAAAGACTATGTAGATTTCGCACCAGATAGAATTGCTTTACAAGATGCAACTGCACAAATGGCTTTATTACAGTTTATGCAAGCTGGTAAAACAAAAGTTGCTGTTCCTACAACAACACATTGTGATCACTTAATTCAGGCCAAAAATGGGGCAAGTTTAGATTTACAATCTGCCTTAAATACAAGTAACGAAGTTTTTAATTTCTTAGAATCGGTATCTAATAAATACGGTTTAGGTTTCTGGAAACCAGGAGCAGGAATTATACACCAAGTAGTATTAGAAAATTATGCATTTCCAGGAGGAATGATGATTGGTACAGATTCTCATACTGTAAACGCAGGAGGATTAGGAATGGTAGCTATTGGAGTTGGTGGAGCAGATGCTGTAGATGTAATGGCAGGAATGGCTTGGGAATTAAAGTTTCCAAAATTAATAGGTGTTAAATTAACAGGAAAACTTTCTGGTTGGACTGCACCAAAAGATGTTATTTTAAAAGTTGCTGGAATTGTTTCTGCTAAAGGAGGAACAGGAGCAATCGTAGAATATTTTGGAGAAGGAGCAAAAGCAATGTCTTGTACTGGAAAAGGTACAATTTGTAATATGGGAGCAGAAATTGGAGCAACAACTTCAACTTTTGGTTACGACGAATCTATGGAACGTTATTTACGTGCTACAGATAGAAGTGATGTTGCAGATGCAGCAAATAAGGTAAAAGATTATTTAACTGGAGATGATGAAGTTTATGCAAATCCAGATGCTTATTTCGACCAAGTTATAGAAATTAACTTATCAGAATTAAGCCCATTATTAAATGGACCTTTTACACCAGATTTATCTACGAAAGCAGGTTCTGATATGACTAAAAAAGCTAATGAAAATGATTGGCCTTTAGCTGTTGAATGGGGTTTAATTGGGTCTTGTACAAACTCTTCTTATGAAGATTTATCTCGAGCATCTTCGATTGCACAACAAGCGATAGATAAAGGATTAAAAATGAAATCTGAATTAGGAATTAACCCAGGTTCTGAAAAAGTAAGATATACTGCAGATAGAGATGGGATTATTGGAATTTTCGAAAAATTAGATGCTAAGATTTTTACAAATGCTTGTGGACCATGTATTGGTCAATGGGCAAGATACTCAGATCCTAAAAATGCACCTAAGAACTCGATAATTCATTCTTTTAATAGAAACTTTGCAAAACGTGCAGATGGGAACCCAAATACACATGCTTTTGTAGCTTCACCAGAAATGGTTGCAGCAGTTGCAATTGCTGGTCGTTTAGATTTTAATCCAATGACGGATAAATTAATAAATAAAAACGGAGAAGAAGTAATGTTAGATGAACCTACAGGATGGGAATTACCTCCAAAAGGTTTTGAAGTAAAAGATGATGGGTATTTAGCACCAGAGGAAGATGGAAGTCATGTTAAAATTGCTGTTAATGACGATTCTGAAAGATTACAATTATTAGAGCCTTTTACACCAATTGGAAATGATATTTCTGGAGCAAAATTGTTAATTAAAGCTTTCGGAAAATGTACTACAGATCATATATCTATGGCTGGACCATGGTTACGTTTTAGAGGTCATTTAGATAATATTTCTAACAACTGTTTAATTGGAGCTGTAAACGATTTTGGTAGAAAAACTAATTTAGTAAAGAACCAATTAACAGGAGAATTTGGTGGAGTACCAGATACAGCAAGAGCTTATAAAGCTGCAGGCGTAAAATCTATTGTTGTTGGAGACCATAATTATGGAGAAGGTTCTTCTAGGGAACATGCAGCTATGGAACCAAGACATTTAGGTGTTGTTGCTGTTTTAGTAAAATCTTTTGCTAGAATTCATGAAACAAACTTAAAGAAACAAGGTATGCTAGGTTTAACATTTGCAAATGAAGCAGATTACGACTTAATTCAAGAAGATGATACTTTCAACTTTATAGATATGAATGAATTTGCACCAAACAAACCTTTAACAATTGAAGTTGTTCATGCAGATGGAAGTAAAGACATTGTAATGGCAAACCATACATATAACCAAGGTCAAATCGATTGGTATAACGAAGGATCTGCTTTAAATTTAATAAAAAAGGAAAACGCTAAGTAATTATAGTTTTCTTGTTATTATATAAAACTCCTGAAGAAATTCAGGAGTTTTTTTGTAAGTATATACCAAAATTTTAGACTTTTAATGTATCCAACAAAATTATTAACTTATGAGAAATCTATGGTTTTTCGACAACGTAAATTTATTCAATCTTTTATGTCCTCATAAATTTAAAGAATATAAAGAATGTCACACTTTCGACACTTATAAAAAAAGTGACTACATCTATTTTGCTGATGATGCTGCAAGTAAAGTTTTCTTGATTCAGAATGGAAAGGTAAAAATTGGTTATTATACAGAAGAAGGAGATGAAGTTGTAAATGCCATTTTAACAAAAGGACAATTATTTGGGGAAAAAGCAATTTTAGGAGAAGAAAAAAGAAACGAATTTGCACAGTCTTTAGATAATAAAACATCTATTTGCCCAATAGGAGTAGAGACATTACACGATTTAATGAGAGATAATAAAACGTTTAGTTTAAAAATTTATAAATTTTTAGGATTGCGTTTTAAAAAGTTGGAAAGAAGGCTGCAATTAATTCTTTTTAAAGATACCAAAACTCGTTTTTTAGAATTTATGAAAGAATTATGCGAAGAATTTGGACACGATTGTGAAAAAACAGGAGATAAAGTAATCGAACATCCATATACACAAAAAGACATTGCTTCTTTAATTGGTACTTCTAGATCTAATTTAAATGTATTAATGAACGAGTTAAAAGAAGAAAAAATAATCAATTTTAACAGGCACGAAATAAGATTATTACAAAAAATCGCTTAAATGTTCGTTAGCTAACATTTCAATATTTATTAAGCACATAACTTTGTCATCAACATTAACAATAAAACATTAATAAGATGAAAAAAGTTTTAAATTTAGCAATGGTTTTTGCATTAACTGCATTCTTTGTAGCATGTAGTAACAACGACAACGAACCAACAACAGGTAATTTAACTATTAATTTAGATGGTTTAGAAGAATTAGGTACAGACTTCGTTTACGAAGGTTGGCTTATTGTAAATGGAGCTCCAGTAAGTACAGGAACATTTACAAGTGTAACATTTCCACAAACATTTTCAGTTGGATTTAACGATTTAGAAGCGGCTACAAAATTTGTATTGTCTATTGAGCCAAAAAACGATACAGATCCAGCTCCATCCAAAACTAAAATTTTGGCGGGAGATTTTTCAGGAAACACAGCAACAGTAAACTCTAATATTGTAGGAGATTTTAGTAATTCTTGGGGGAAATTTATTTTAGCAACTCCTACAGATGGAATGAATAATAACGAAAGAAGTGGTGTTTGGTTTTTAACACCAGGAACTCCACCAACAGCAGGTTTAGGTTTACCAGAATTAGAAGATGGATGGAAATATGAAGGTTGGGCAGTAATTAATGGAAAACCAGTAACAACAGGAAAATTTACAAAATTAAGTGCTACTGACGAATTTGGAGGATTTAGTGGAGTAAATGCTTTACCAGCACCAAATGGACCCGATGGATTTTTTCCTGGAGAAGATTTCTTAACTAACGCTCCAGATGGACAAACTTTTCCAACAGATTTAAGAGGTGCAACAATTGTAATATCAGTTGAACCAAGTCCAGATGATAGCCCAGCACCATTTGCTTTAAAGCCTTTAGCTAAAAAGGTAGCAACAGATGCAGTAGATCATTCTCCGATTGATTTGGGAGCTGGACCAAAAGCATCTATTACTGGTTCTGTAAAAAGATAAAAACAGAAAAAGATACAATCTACTATCAACATATTGTTAATGGTTGATTCAATTGAAGGATAATCGTTTTAATACGTTTATCCTTCTCTGTTTTTGCAACAAAAAAAATGCCTAAAAAAAGTAAAAATTACTCTTAATAGGCATCCAACTAACCAACCAGTTGTACTATTTTACATTTACTTTAAAAGGTATTTTATAAACGTCTCCTTTTGTAATTCCTTTTGTAACTATTTTTTTATAATTCAATTTTTTCTTAAAAAATAAATTTAATTCTCTGTTTTTAGAATCTGTAGTTAAAACTACTATTTCATTTAAATTGTTAATCATAAAAGAAACTTCTACAGTAGTAGTTTTCTTTATTTCTACAGGAACATTTTTTCCTATAAATGCAGACATTTCTGTTCTTAACTTATTTGTTTTTTTTTCTACTTTAAGATCTTTATCATTTGCAACTATAGAAAAAACAGTAGTTAAACTTAGAGCGATAATAGCGATAATGGTTTTAAAATTTTTCATAATTTATAAGTGATTTGGGTTATTGTTATATCTAAAAGACGCTTCAATTTAGAAAACGTTTCATAAAAATTCTCATTTTAATAATTAATTAACAGCTTTAACATAAAAGAATATATTTTTAACTTTTGTATAAAAAAGAACAAAAAAAAACTGTAGAAAGAAATCTTACTACAGTTTAAAACTTTTAAAGAACGTGCTTATTTTACATTTACTTTTAAAGGCATTATATAAATTTCTCCTTTTTTAATTCCTTTAGCAACTACTTTTTTGTAATTTAATTTCTTTTTAAGAAAACTATTTAATTCAGAATTTTTCGAACTTACAGATAAAACTACCACTTCGTTTTTATTGTTTATTACAAATGAAACTTCTGCAGTTGTTATTTTTTCAACTTCAATAGAAATTTTATTACCTATAAAGGCAACTATTTCTGTTCTAAGAGCTTTTGTTTCTTTGTTCGTTTTTGGATCTATATCATTTGCAGATGCAGAAAATACAGTTGATAAACTAATTGCGATAATAGCGATAATTGTTTTAAAATTTTTCATAATTATAAGTGTTTTGGGTTAATGTTATATTGAAGAGACGCTGTGATTCTAAAAACGTTTCAATATAAAATTGACTTTAATATATAATTAACAAACAAATGATTGAAGTGTGAAAATTTAACAGTTTTATGTTAAAATATAAAAATGAACAAATATTACGTATGTAATTTATTGATTTTAAGAAACTTGTTATTTATTTTTCAATAATTGAATTTAAAGACTCTACAATTATTTTACAACCTTCTATTATTTCATCATCTGAAATTGTTAGTGGTGGCGTTATTCTTATAGCTCTAGTTTCAAAAAGTAAGAAAAATAAAATAAGTCCGTTTTCTAAACATTTGTGAACAGTTTGAACTGCTAATTCAGGAGTATCTAAAATAGCTGAAAGCATTAAACCTTTTCCTCGAATTTCTTTTATTGCAGGATGTTTTAAATGTTTTCTGATGATTTCTTCTTTTCGAAGGCTCTCAGAAGTTAAATTCTTGTTTAATATTTCTTTAACTGTAGCTTCACCACCTGCAGCAATTACTGGATTTCCAGCAAAAGTAGAAATATGGCCTAATTTAGGATTGTCCTTTAATAAAGACATATATTCGAAAGAAGAAATAAAAGCACCAATAGGCATTCCACCACCTAAACCTTTTCCTGTAATAATTATATCTGGAATTACATTATAGTTTTCGAAACCCCAGAAAGTTCCAGTTCTACCAATTCCTGTTTGAATTTCATCTAAAATTAAAAGAGCTCCAACTTCTTTGCATTTTTGTTTTACCTTAGATAAAAAATTATTTTCTGGTTCTATAAATCCAGCACCACCTTGTATGGTTTCTAAAATTACAGCAGCAGTGTTTTTCGTTATTTTATTTATTTCTGCTTCATTATTAAACTCAATAAATTTTGTACCAGGTATTAATGGTCTAAAAGCTTGGTTTTGTTTTTCTACTCCAGAAACACTCATAGAACCCATTGTATTTCCATGATAGGAGTTTTTTGCAGCAATTATCTCAGGTCTATTTGTAATTCTTTTTGCTAATTTCAAAGCGCCTTCAGTAGCTTCTGTTCCAGAATTTGTTAAGTAAACAGCGTTTAAATTTTTAGGTGAATTATTTGCTAATAATTTGCATAAATTTACCTGTGGTTTTTGAATAAATTCACCATAAACCATTACATGAGCATAAGTATCTAGCTGGTTTTTAATAGCTTTTGTAACTTTTGGATGACAATGTCCTAAACTATTTGCGGAAACTCCAGCAACAAAATCTAAATATCTTTTTCCAACAACATCGTAAATATAACTTCCTTTCGCATTTGAAATTTCTATAGCTAATGGGTATGGAGAAGTTTGCGCTTGATATTTTAAAAAATCAGATTTCATATTATTGATCTTTTCTTGTAGGAAGATTTGTTTTTTTTGATTTTTTCTTAGATTTTGGCTCTAAAACAACCTTAGGCTTAATAATTTCTTTGTTATTTTCTTTCGGTGTTTTATTATCTTTTTTAAAAATATCTTCTTTCTTTTTGGGTTGTTCGCTTTCTCGCCAAATAAAACCACTTAATTTTTTTACGTCTTCAGGTAATTTTGATGGTGGATAGGTAATGCCTTCAGAACGTTTTAAATACTTAATAGTTTCAATTTGTCCTTTTTCTAAAATAAATTCAATATTACTAGAAATTTCTTTAGTTATGGTTTCTAAAACATTTGTTTGTTCGTTTCTATTAAAATAAACTGACTCTGCATTACCTTTTACCAAGAGTAACCGTAATTTATTATCTTTAAATTTACCAAACATGTTTCTTCCTTTAATTTGATTAAAATCACTATCAGATAAAGAATCTTTAGAAACTATAAAAGAGTTATTTAAAACCTTTAAAGAGTCTAGTTTTTCAGTTTCTACATTAGTTAATAAATGAATTGTATCTCCAGTGATTTGATTAGCATCAGACCATATTACTGGATCTCTAAACATTCTTGTTAATCCAGTTGTTTGATCTGTATGTATCGAATCGCATTTTCCTTGTAAATCCGATTTAAAAATCTTTACATTATTATAGGTTCTAATCACACGATTTTCCGGTTTTCCGGTAACTAATAATGTATCTCCATGCACAAACATAGAATCTTTGTCTATAATTGAAATTGCCACAGCTCGATCTACAATAAAAAGCGAATCTTTTAATTCAAAAATTTCTGCATAATTTCCTTTTGTTACAAAATTCTGAACTGTATCTATAACCTGAATATTATTTGTAGCCGAAGCAAAACCTTTCTTTTTGTCGTAATACAAACTATCTCCTTCTACAGTTCTTTCTTTTAAATAGAGTTTTGCATTTTTTACAAAATAAGAAATATCTGTTTTTGTGTTGTAAAAACCTCTTTCACAATAAATTTTATTCTCGTTTTGTGTATTTGTGATAGTAGAGGGTCCATACAAGTATGCCAAACCAGAATTCGTATAATAATCTAGATGATTCGATTCTAAATTATGTTCTGGATTTACAACGGTTACTCTTGTAGTTGCTGTAAATTTTTTAGTTTCTAAATAGTAGTTTCCGTTTTTACTTTTTAAAGTATTTGTTGGGTCTTTAATGGTTGCAAAACTTCTATAATACAATTTCTGATTTAAACGATCGAACTGTAAAGTATCTGTGGTAAGCGTCATTGTAGGGTCTTTTAAAACTACATTTCCCCAAGATAATGCTTGTTTAGAATTGGCATCGTAATCTGTATAATCGCTATTTTGTGTGATGGTATCTCCTTGTTTTATAACAACATTGTCTATTGCTTTAAAGAAGTTTTTATCTTTATAATACAATGCTTGTTTACAAGTTAATACAGCACCTTCATGTGTCATTTTTACATTTCCAATTAACACAATCGCTCCTGGATATTTTTCTTCATCTACACTTTGGTATTCAGCACCATAAACCATTTTTTTCCCTTGGCTAAAAGAGCTAAATGAAATAGTTAAAAGAAGTAAAAGGAGTAATCTTTTCAAAATATATGATTTTTCACAAAAATAATGAAAAGAATATGGGTATCTATTAAAGAAAAGTGAAATTTATTTTATAAAAATAGGATAAAATTTGGAGTTGTTTTTTATTGTTCTTATAAATTATAATAAATAAAGAAAAAGTGAAATATCCTTCGAAATATTTAAAGAAGAAATGCAATCTTAAGGCTATAAAATTTAGATATTATTATTGATGATTATTTAAAATAATAGTAAAGAAAACTTCCAGAATTGAAATGCATATTCTTTTTTTAAAATGAAGTTATCGAAAACTAAAGAGAAAAAGATTGTTTACACTAAATAAATATATCTTGTTTCTTATGATTTAAAAGTAAAAGAAGATAGTTTTATGATTAACAAAAAATGACAAAACAAGTAGGATAAAAAAATAATTGAATACTATTTTTTTTAAATAAGTAATACAAAATACTATCATTTAATAAAATAGAGTAGTGGTTATAGATAATATTATAATTGTATTTAGTTAGTTTTTAAAATAGAAAAAGCATCTTTTATAATTTAAAAGATGCTTTTTTTTAATCTTTATTTTATATAAAACTATCTATTAATTGTCTGTTTTCTATCTGGCCCAACAGAAACAATTTTTACAGGAACTCCAGTTTCTTTTTCAATAAAAGCAACGTAGTCTAATAAGTTTTTAGGTAATTGATCTGCAGAAGTCATTTTTGTTAAATCTTCTTCCCATCCTTTAAATTCAGAGTAATTTACAGAAACATTTTCCGGTTCGATATTATAAGGGAAATGAGAAATTTCTTCTCCTTTATAATTGTAAGAAGTACAAACTTTTAAGGTTTCGAAACCAGAAAGTACATCTCCTTTCATCATCATTAATTGTGTAACCCCATTTACATCTACAGCATATTTTAATGCCACTAAATCTAACCAACCACATCTTCTTGGTCTTCCTGTTGTTGCACCAAATTCATGACCAACTTTTGCCATTGTTGCTCCATCTTCGTCAAATAATTCTGTAGGAAAAGGTCCAGAACCTACTCTTGTTGTGTACGCTTTAAAAATCCCAAAAACTTCTCCTATTTTGTTTGGAGCAACACCTAAACCTGTACAAGCACCTGCTGCTGTTGTATTAGAAGATGTAACAAAAGGATACGTTCCAAAGTCAATATCTAGTAAAGATCCTTGTGCCCCCTCAGCTAAAATCGTTTTCTTATCTTTAATAGCTTGGTTTAAATACTCTTCACTATCTATAAATTGTAATGTTTTTAATTTATCGATTCCTTTTCTAAATTCAGCCTCTAATTCTTTTAAATCATATTCAATTTTAACATCAAAGAATTCTAACATTTTTAAATGCTTTTCAGTTAAAGCATCGTATTTTTCTTTCCAGTTTTCTAGCTCTAAATCTCCTACACGCATTCCATTTCTACCAGTCTTGTCCATATAAGTTGGGCCAATTCCTTTTAATGTAGAACCAATTTTTGCTTTACCTTTAGAAGTTTCTGAAGCCGCATCTAATAACCTGTGTGTAGGTAAAATTAAATGTGCTTTTCTAGATATTAATAATGTTTTAGTATAATTAATTTTATGCTTATCTAAGTTCTCTAACTCCTTTTTAAAGATTACAGGATCTATTACTACACCATTTCCTACAACATTTAATGCTGTTTTATGAAAAATCCCAGAAGGAATAGTGTGTAAAACGTGTTTATGTCCGTCGAAAATTAAAGTATGCCCTGCATTTGGACCACCTTGAAAACGAGCAATAATATCATAATTTGTTGTTAGTACGTCTACAATTTTTCCTTTTCCTTCATCTCCCCATTGTAATCCGAGTAATAAATCTACAGCCATCGGTTGTTTTAATTAGTTGTTTGTTGTTTTTATTTAAGTAAGTGACTTAAGTCTCTTGTTATGTTATTCTTTATTCTTTTTTGTTCCGTAAAAATAAAGAGAGTGATTTTTAATATCAATATCAAAAATATCTTCTATAGTTTTTTTAATAATTTGAATTCTTGGATCGCAAAACTCTTTAACTTCGCCAGAATCTGTAAAAATTACATGATCGTGGTTTTTATCGAAATAACTTTTTTCGTAACGTGCCATGGATTGCCCATCAAATTGATGTTTTCTTACCAAACCACAATCTAAAAGCAAATCAATAGTATTATACAAAGTAGCTCTACTAACTCTGTAATTTTTATTTTTCATTTTAATATAAAGCGATTCTATATCGAAATGTTCTTCTGCCGCATAAATTTCCTGAAGAATAGCATAACGTTCAGGTGTTTTCCTGTGTTTGTTTTCTTCTAAATATGTGGTAAAAACGTTTTTAACTACTTCTTGATTTTCAAGAGAATTACTCATTAACTTAAAATTTTACGAAACAACAAATTTACAGTTATTTCTGAATAAATTTATCTTTTTTAAAAATGATATTTACAAAGTATTAACACGTTCTACTTTTTTAACACCATCTACTTTCTGAATGCTTTTAATTAATTTGTTTAATTGTGAGCTATTCTGTACACTAAGGCTAATTTTACCATCGAAAACACCTTCGTCTCCAGCAATATTTATACTGTGAATAAAAACATTATTACTACTCGAAATAATTGAAGTAACCTTTGTTACAATTCCTTTATTATCTACACCACTAATGTTTAAAATTGCCTTAAAATCTTGCTTTGTAGAGTCAATCCACTTGGCTTTCATAATTCTGTAAGCATAGTTAGATTGTAGAGAAATTGCATTGGGACAATTCTTTTTATGAACTTTTATACCTTCATTAATTGTTAAAAAACCAAAAACTTGGTCACCAGGAATTGGGTTACAACATTTAGACAGTTTATAGTCTAATTTTTCTTCTTCTTTACCAAAAACTAAAGCATCGTATTTGTTAGTAACTTCTTCTGAATCTATATTTTCTTTCGAAGAAGGACTTCTTCTTAATTTCGTTTTAAAGAAATTTAAGAACGTACTATTTCTTTGAGATACAAATGCTTTTAATTGTGTATTATCAATCGCACCATTCCCAAACCTGAAAAATAAATCGAAACTGGTTCTTAATTTAAAATAAACGACTAGTTCATTAACAATTTTATCGTTAAAAGTAATTTTTAAATGACGTAATTTTCGCATTAAAATTGCTTTGCCTTCTTCTGCAATTTTCTTTTCTTCGTCTTTTAGAGCAGCTCTAATTTTTGTTTTAGCCCTTGCTGTAATTACAAAATCTAACCATCTTGCATTTGGTTTGTTGGTAGAGCTTGTAATAACTTCTATTTGATCTCCACTTTTTAAAGTATAACTTAAAGGAACCAATTTTCCGTTTACTTTTGCGCCTCTACACTTTAAACCAACATCTGTATGAATCGAAAATGCAAAATCTAATGCAGATGCATCTTTGGGTAACGATTTTAAATCTCCTTTTGGTGTAAAAACATAAATTTCTTTGGAATATAAATTTAGTTTGAATTCCTCCACAAAATCAACAGCATTTAAACTTTGGTTTTCTAGAGATTCTTTTAGTCGATTTAACCAAGATTCTAAACCACTTTCGTTGGTATTTCCTTGTTTGTATTTAAAATGTGCTGCATATCCTTTCTCCGCAATTTCATTCATTCTATCAGAACGAATTTGCACTTCTACCCATTGTGCATCTGGGCCTACAACAGTAATATGTAATGCTTCGTAACCAGTAGATTTTGGTTGCGAAATCCAATCTCTTAATCGTGAAGGATTTGGTTTAAAATAATCTGTTACAATGGAATAAATTTTCCAAGCTTCAAATTTTTCATCGGTAGAAAGTGGAGTAAAAATAATTCGAATTGCATATTTATCATACACTTCCTCGAAAGTTACATTTTGATTCCTCATTTTCTTACGAATGGAATAAATGGATTTAAAACGACCTTTTATTTCATATGCAAAATTCTCTTTATCTAAACCACTTTTTAATGTTTCTGCAAACGTCTCTAAATATTTTTGTTGTTCTTCTTTACTTTCTTTAATCTTGGTTACAATATCATTAAAAACTTCTGGTTCTGTGTATTTTAAACCTAAATCTTCTAATTCCGTTTTAATATTATACAAACCTAACCTGTGTGCTAAAGGTGCATAAATATATAATGTTTCTGATGCAATTTTTACTTGTTTATGGGCAGGCATTGCGTCCATTGTTTGCATATTGTGCAACCTGTCTGCAATTTTTATTAGTATTACTCTAACATCATCATTTAAAGTTAAAAGCATTTTTCTAAAATTTTCTGCTTGGATAGAAGCATCTTGTGTCTTATTCAAACGAGAAATTTTAGTTAAACCATTTACAATTCTGGCAATTGTTTCTCCAAACAATTGTTCCATATCGTCAATTGTAAAGTCGGTATCTTCTACAACATCATGTAACAGTGCTGCCGCAATAGAAGTGGCACCCAAACCAATTTCCATGGCTACAATTTTAGCAACAGCAATTGGGTGATAGATATAAGGTTCGCCTGTTTTTCTACGTTGTTTAGAATGTGCATCCAAAGCAATGTCAAAGGCTTTTCTTATTAGTTCTTTGTCTTCTTTAGATAAAACTTCATAAGTTCCTTTTAGCAAATCTTTGTAGCGATTTGCAATTTCTTTGTTTTCTTCTTCTATGGTAACATTATACTCCATAAATTGCTTGTAGATAATGGTTTTTAATCTAAAGTGAATTTAGGAATAACAAACGTAAGAAACAAATGTTAAGATTCTAAATTTTGAATTCTTTTTAATAAAGTAGGGTGTGAATAATGTACAAATTCATACGCTTTATGAGGCGTTAAATTACTTAAACTATTCTTAGAAAGCTTCTTTAATGAAGTTATTAATGGCTTTGACGCAAATGTTTCTTTGGCGAAATCATCTGCTTGATATTCGAATTTTCTGGAAATATAATTCATAATTATTCCAGTAATTTCTGAAATTGGCGAATATAAAATCCCAAAAGCAATTAAACCAATATGAAAACTTGGAATCTCTACTCCCAAAGCTTCCGATAATATTGGAGAATTTATAAATAATGATAAAATAAACAACGTAAATCCTGTTAATAGAATAGAAGTAATCAAATTAAAAATGATGTGTTTTTTCTGATAATGACCAACTTCATGCGCTAAAACTGCAACAATTTCTTCGGTTTCTAAATCGTTAATTAAAGTATCGAACAACGTAATTCTTTTTTGAGAACCAAAACCAGAAAAATATGCATTTGCTTTTGTAGAACGTTTAGAACCATCAATCACAAAAATATTATTCAATTTAAAACCGACTTTTGCAGCATATTTTTCAATGGCAGTTTTTAATTCTCCATTTTCTAAAGGCGTTTGTTTATTGAATAATGGTACAATTAATTTTGCATAAAACATATTCATAAATAATGAAAAAACTGCAACTAAAATCCACGAATAAATCCAAAAGTTTTTTCCGGTAAGTTGATAAAACCAAATAATAAGTGCTAAAACACCACCACCAATTAGAATTGTCATTAACCAACCTTTTAATTTATCTAACCAAAAAGTAGTTTTTGTAGATTTATTAAATCCAAATTTTTCTTCAATCACAAAAGTTTTGTAATAGGAGAGAGGTGTAGTTAAAATATCTGAACCTAACATTATAACTCCAAAGAAAATAAGTGCCACCAAAATAGTATTGTCTGTAAAACTTCGTGCAAAGTTGTCTACATATTTAAATCCATCTGCAAAAAAGAAAATTAGCATTAATATAAATGAAAAGGTAGAAGTTATGTTCGAGAATTTTGCATTTGTCTTTTTGTAGGCTTGAGATTTCTTGTATTCTTCTTGGTCGTAAACATCTGCTAATTTCTCAGGAATTTTATCGTCGAAATGTTTTTCATTTAAAGAATCTAAGATTTTATCAATAATAAAATCGACTACTAATATTGCAATTAATACGTAAAATAGAGTAGTGGGTTGCATTTTATTTATTTTTCTTGCAAAATTGCAATTATTTATAATTTTAATTCAATACCAAATTAAACAATATTTAAATTTGTATTAAACTATTTACTCATTTTCTTAGCATACATTGCAGCTCCAATAATACCAGCATTGTTTCTAAATTCGGCAACCTTTACAGGAACATCTGTGGTTAAGTGTTTTTTAAAATCGTCGTATTTCTTACTAATTCCACCACCTAAAACAATTAAACTTGGTGTAAAAACAACTCTAATATATTCTAGCAAAACGTCAAATCTTTTTGCCCATTCTTCTAATTTTAAACCCTCTTTTTTTCTGACAGAATCTGCTGTGTAGAATTCGATAATTTCGCCATTGGTATGTAGCATTTTCCCAACCTCTAAATTTGGAATTAATTTTCCTTTATAAAACATTCCAGAGCCAATTCCTGTTCCAATGGTAACCACAATTACAACTCCTTTTTCTTTTTTTGCTACTCCTAAACTTACTTCTGCTAAACCAGCTAAATCTGCATCGTTACTTATATAAAAAGGAAGTTTACATTCTTTTTTAAAAAGCTTATCAACCTTTACATTTAACCATTTAGGACTCAAATTCCCAGAATGAATGCATTTCCCATCTACTATTGTCGTAGGAAAACTACAACCCACTTCTTTTTTCCATTTAAAATGCTGTATCATTTCTTTTACAACTTTCGCAACAGCTTCTGGAGTTGCAGGTTTTGGAGTTGCAATTCTGTGTCTTTCTGAAAGTAATTCACCAGTTTTTGTATTTACAATTGCTCCCTTAATTCCAGAACCACCAATATCAATTCCTAAAACACTCATTTTACTATATTTTATAATTAATTTTCTAAATTACTAAATTATTTTAGATTTAAATAGTTGAAATTTCAATCCATAAACAGTATTTTTCTTATAATATTAATAAGAACTTCAATATTTAAAAATTTCGTTGTCTTTTTGCTTCAAACAAAATAATAGCGGCAGAAACAGATACATTCATAGAGTCTATTTGACCTTGCATTGGAATATTTATATTTTGTGTTGCTGCATCTCTCCATTGTTCTGTTAAACCTGTAGCTTCTGTTCCAACAACGATTGCTGTAGCTTCTGTATAGTTTTCCTTATGATATTCATTTGAATTTTGCAAAGTTGCAGCAAATATATTAATGTTGTTTTTTTGGAGAAAATTAATAATTTCTGCGGAAGTTCCTAGTGCAATTTCATTTGTAAAAACACAACCAACACTAGATCTTATAATATTAGAATTGTACAAATCGCTCTTAGGGTCTGCAATAAAAACAGCATCTAAATTCGCAGCATCTGCAGTTCTTAGAAGAGCACCTATATTTCCTGGTTTTTCAACACTTTCTGCTATTAAAATTAAAGGATTTTTATTTTTGAATTTGATGTTTTCCAATGAGAAATCTTTTGCTTTTGTAACAGCTAATATTCCTTCAGTAGAATCTCTATAAGCTAATTTCTGATATACTTCTTTTGAAATAACAATTCTATTCACGTTTTCATTAAAAAGTGCTAAAATTTCTTTTTCTGAAATGATTTCTTCCACGAAAAGAATCGTGTCAAACTCATAATTACCTTTAATAGCTAAAGAAATTTCTCTTTTTCCTTCAATAATAAAACGCCCGATTTTTTTACGTTCTCGCGATTTATCTTGTAACTTTTGAAGTTCTTTAATGTATGAGTTATGAATGCTCGTAATTTCTTTCATAAACACAAATATACCTAATTGTAGGTATAGGAGGTAAAGAAATTATTCCAATATTTGTAATGTAATAATTAGTTAGTCTTTTATAAATTATTTGAAAAAGAAAAAGTTGCTATGAAGAAGAACTCGTTAACTATTATTACATGTTAACTGTTTTTGATTGAAAAGGCTCGCGAATAGCGAGCCTTTTTTAATTGTATATTATTTAGATTTGTATTTATTGGAATAACGTTTCCAAAGTTTGGTTTGATGTGATTCTAAACTTACATCTCTACCTTGTATAAAAGCTTTTGAAATGATATTGGTTCTCATATCCAATGCATCTCCTTCCGAAATAAATAGGGTAGCGTCTTTACCAACTTCTAAAGTTCCTACAAAACTATCGATTCCTAAAATTTTAGCATTATTGTAAGTGATTAATTTTACAGCTTCTTCTTTATCTAAACCATGTGCTGCAAACGTTCCTGCATAAAAAGGTAAGTTTCTAGAATTCATTCGTTCCATTTGACCTTCCATGCCCAATCCAACTAAAATTCCTTTGTCGGTTAATATTTTAGCTATTGTATAGGTATAATCGTAAGCATCATCATCACTATCTGGATTTCTGTGAGGTCTATCCAATATTACTGGAACATTATTACTAACTAATATTTCAGAAATATTTTCTGCTCCTACTCCGTGAACAACTACTAAATTATTAATGCCTAATTTCTTCATTTCTGTAATGGCATCCGTAATTTCCTTTTCTCCACTTGCATGAAGGTACAATTTAGTGTTTCCATTAAACAAACCTTTTGTAGCTTCAAATGGAAGGTTTTTTGGAGATTTATCTCCTGCTAAATAATTTTTAGCATCAGAAAAATAAGAAATTATTTTATTAATATTTTTCGAATAATTTTTATCTGGTTTTAATGCTGGATCTTCTCCTAACCACCATCTTCCAGATGTAAAACTAGTAGGCCAATTCATATGTATAGCATCGTCTGTTTTAATGCTTGCATCTTCCCAATTCCAAGCATCTAATTGTACAATTGAAGATGTTCCAGAAAGTGTACCTCCTCTTGGAGTAACTTGTGCCATTAAAACCCCATTAGGTCTCATAGATTCTACAACTTTACTTTCTGCATTGTAAGCTATTAAACTTCTAATATGTGGATTCATAATACCAATTTCTCTTTGGTCGTCACTTGCTTTTACAGCATCGATTTCTACCAAACCTAGAGTTGCATTAGCTGCAATAAATCCTGGATAAATATGTTTTCCTTTAGCATTAATAATATTTCCTTGTCTTGCAATTTTCATCATTGCGCTTCCAACAAAAGTAATTTTACCTTCGTTAAAAATAATTAACGAATTCTCAATTACTTTTCCATTTCCTAAATGTGCAGTTGCGCCTTCAATAGAAAAAGCAGTTGTTTGCTTATTTGCTGGTGTTTGTTGTGCGTTTATGTTTCCTAATAAACAGAAAAACAATAAACTATAAATTATTTTTTTCATCATTTTTTCTAGTTTTTAAGTTCTTCTAAAGTATCACAGTGAAAGTTTCGGTCTTTTCTCTTCATTGGTGCTTGTGTTTTACCACCACCCAATTTGTCTTTCAACATCATATTAATTAACTTACTTTTTTCTGCTTTAATTTTTTCTCTTTTTTGTTGATCTATTTCTCTATCGAAAAATACTTTTCCTTCAACAATTGTTTTCTCTGCTTTTGCATAAATAGACATTGGGTGATCGCTCCAAAGTACAACATCTGCATCTTTACCAACTTTAATACTTCCAACTCTATCATCTATATGCAAAAGTTTTGCAGGATTAATTGTTACCATTTTCCAAGCTTCTAATTCGGTCATTCCACCATATTTTACTGTTTTTGCTGCTTCTTGGTTCAAACGTCTAGACATTTCTCTATCATCTGAATTTATAGCCACTAAAACTCCAGCATTGTGCATTATTGCAGCATTGTATGGAATGGCGTCATTAACTTCGTACTTGTAAGCCCACCAATCTGAAAAAGTAGATCCTCCAACACCATGTTCTGCCATTTTATCTGCAACTTTATATCCTTCCAAAATATGTGTAAATGTGTTAATGTTAAAATTGAATTTCTCTGCAACCTTCATTAACATATTAATTTCTGATTGTACATAAGAGTGACAAGAAATAAAACGTTCTTTATTTAAGATTTCTGAAATCGTTTCCATTTCTTCGTCTTTTCTATATGGTTTACCACTTTTCTTTAAAGCATCATATTCTTGAGCTCTTGTAAAATAGTCTGTAAACATCTGTTCTACACCCATTCTAGATTGTGGAAAACGAGTTCCATTTGGACTTCTAGATTGTTTTACATTTTCACCTAAAGCGAATTTTATAAATTTAGGCGAATTATTATAAATCATTTCATCTGCATTTTCTCCCCATTTAAGTTTAATAATTGCAGAACGACCACCAATAGGATTTGCAGATCCATGTAAAATTTGTGCAGAAGTTGTTCCTCCAGAAAGATTTCTATAAATATTAATATCAGTTGGATCTACAACATCTTCAATAGTTACTTCTGCAGATGAGTTTTGTGCCCATTCATTTATTGCAGAAGCAGCAATGTGCGAATGTTCATCTACAATACCAGCTGTTAAATGCTTTCCTGTTCCATCAATTTCAGTGGCACCTCTTGCTCTTAAATTCTGCCCGATTTTAGAAATCTTACCATCTTTTAATAAAACATCTGTATTTTGTAAAATTCCTTCGTTTTCACTTGTCCAAACAGTTACATTTTTAATTAAAATTGTTTCTGTTTTTGGTTGTTCATAATTTCCAAAACCAATATTTGGATAGGTTACTGGAACTACTGTAAAGACCTCGTCTTTCGATTTCTTATCTTTCTTTTCCTTTTTAACGTTTGATTTCTTCATTAATTTTGAAGCTGAAAAATAAGATTCGTTTCCATTATTGTCATAGGCAGTTCCTTGGATAAGGTTGGAAGCATTCATTATTTTCCCAACCAATCTTGTATAATTTCCATCTTCATTTAAATTGATAGATACCCAATCATCGCTAAAAGAAAATTTAGATTTTATTTTTTTATCACCTAATGTTACTTCACCTTTTTGTTTAGATCCTTCACCAGTAATAGTTAAAGTATAATCTTTATTATTTACAGATAATTTATATTCACCAGTAATATCGCGAATATTCATATCGCTTACAACATTTTTCTCTCCTTGTACCCAATTTTCGTAAATCGTAGTTTTCGAATCAAAAACATCTCCAGAAGTAATAATAAAGTTAGCATAACTTCCATCATTTAAATTACCAATTTTATTGTTTCCAATAATATTTGCAGGAATTGTTGTTAAAGAAGCTAATGCTTTTTCTTTATCGAAACCATACTTAATTGCTTTTTGCAAATTTTTGTGAAAAGAGGAAACAGATTTTAAACTATGAGTTGTTAAAGCAAAGTTTACTCCATTTTCCGACAAAACCTTTAAGTTAGTAGGTTCTTGATTCCATCTTCTCATGTCTCCCAAAGAAACTTGATTTGCTAATAAAGGATTTGAAACATCATATGCATTTCTAAATTTAATTGGAATAATAAAATTAGCATTTGTTGCTTTAATATCATTAATTCTTTCAAATTCATCTCCACTACCAACAATGGTATATTGTACTCCAAACTCGTCTCCAACTTTATCTGCTCTTAATGCATCTAAGTGGTTTTCAGTTTCAAAAATTTGAACTAAATTTTTATTTTTATTAAATGCTTCTAAAGCCAAATCTTTGTTTTTCATATTGCCTTTTGCATACCATGAGGCATCATTGTAGACTTGACGTAATAAAGCCATTGCACCCATTCTAGAACCTGGATATAATTGTTTTGATTTACTACTTTTAGAAAAAGAAAAGTACTGAGCAGATTTTGTATCTAAAATTCTATAAGAATTAGAAGAATTAGGGTTTAAAGCAATTAATAAACCGTTTCCACGAATAATTCCATCATATAAATGGGTGTTAACAACTCCAAAGCCTGCCTTAAGAAGTTCATTAGCCTTCTTATTATCAAAATTAAATTCTCCTATTGGATTTGTTTCTGGTCTTATGTGATCGTTCCAATAATAACCTTGACGTTCAGATGCATACTGGCTTCCTCCAAATCTTCCAGTACTTCTTTTTGGTTTAGTAATACCAAAATTTGAATAAATATCAATAAAAGAAGGATAAATTGTTTTACCAGAAAGGTCTATAATTTTAGTTCCATCAGGAATTTTTACAGATCTGCCAGCTTCTACAATTTTGCCATCTTTTACCAATAAAGTACCTTTTTTAATGACTTTTTCTGGTGTAATATAAATAGTTGCATTTTTAAAAGCAACCATTGTGTTTGCTGTCGTTTTTACTCCTGCATCTGTTGGGAAATAATCTTGCGACTGCAAAGAAAATGCCAACATTAACGAGAAGAATAAGAGTAGTTTTCTCATATAGTTCGAATTAGTTAAAGTTAAATTAGTTGCTAAATTTAAATATTAGTGATTTGTAAACTGTTAAAATGCTATTTTTTTAACATTTTTTTAAGGAAATTAGATTTCTTCGGAAGTTTCAAAATAAGAAATTAATAAATCCACCACATAATTATAAGACTCAACTCCCTTAGCTTGTTTATTGGCTTTTAAATAAGCGCTATATCCTTTTTTAATAACCGGCTCAAAAGGATTTTTATAATTTTGCCAAAACAAATAACTCGCATTAAAATCTTTGGTAATTCCTTTGTTTACTCTTTTCCAAAGTTCTTTTGATAAATTTCGATCTCGTTTTCTAATTTCTGAAATACAATATCCAAAAGCCATTCTATAACTCGCATATTTAAAATAAATATCATCATTATAATTGGCAGCTAAAAAACCGACAAAATTAGCCTCATTTTCTGCGGCATAACCAATTTGATGCGCCATTTCATGACAGACAGTTGTTGGGTAACTTGTTTTAGGAATTCTACTATTTACTTGGGCTTCTCCAGTTAAAGGATTTAAGTAACCAGAAGTTCCATTATAGGTTTGTAACAAACTCATTAAAGAACTTTTTACAGATGTATATTTGTATTTTAATTGTGGGAAATCTGCTTCCAAGTTTTTATAACCAGCAACTGCCATTTTATACATTTCTTTTTGATGATAGCTATTTTCGACTTTTATTGTATCGTTTTTTGTGATTTCATATTGATAAAAATTCAACTTTTCAATAATGTTTTCTGTTACTTTTTGAAGCTGTTCTGTTGTATATTTTGTTTGTTGGTATTTTAAGTTTTTGGCTAAAGGTTCTCTGTAATAATTCAAACCCCAAAAAAGGTAAAAACAAAAATAAATTATTGATAAAATTGAAGTAAAATGAATAATTTTGTAAATGAAATTTTTAAATCGAGATTTTATCAATCTGTATAAAAAACGAAGAAAAATAAATAGGCCAAAAGCCAGTAAAATATCACCAAAAGAAAAAGGAATCCAACCCAAAATAATTCTTAAAAAAGAGGAAATAAAGGGATAAATTCCATTCGAATAATACGTTTCTATAAATGCAGGATTTTTAGCAGCCAATTGCACCAACAAAACCTGAATTGGAAGAAAAATTGTTAGAAAAAGATGTTTTTTATTTACTTTCATTTGGGTAAAAATAACATTTCATTTTGGAAGTTCACTGGTTATTAACAAGATAATAACAATTTAGTTTACAATATTTGTGTACAAATAAATGTTATCAATTAGTAAGCGCTAAAGAAGTAAAAAAGTACATTTGTAATCATGGAAAAAACGAATGCAGTCGCAGGCAAAAAAATAGATAAGGCAAGAATTATTAGTCTGGAAAAAGGTAAGATTCCTCCACAGGCAGTGGAATTGGAAGAAGCTGTTTTGGGTGCAATGATGATTGACAAAAAAGGAATGGATGATGTAATTGACGTTTTAAGTCCAGAAGCATTTTACGATCAAAAACATCAAGAAATTTACGATACTATTAATCAATTATTCCAAAATTCGGAACCAATTGACTTGTTAACAGTTTCTAACTTGTTGAAAAAGAATGGAAAGTTAGAATTTGTTGGTGGTGATTTCTATTTAATTCGTTTAACACAAAAAGTTGCTTCTTCTGCACACATCGAATTCCATGCAAGAATTATTCTTCAGAAATACATTCAACGTAAATTAATTTCGATTTCCAGCGAAATTATAGAAAATGCTTATGATGATGGAACTGATGTTTTCGAATTATTAGACGATGCAGAAGCAAAGTTATTCGAAGTTACACAAGGAAACTTAAAAAAAAGTTCGGAAGATGCAGGTTCTTTAGTAAAACAAGCATTAAAGAAAATCCAAGAAATTGGAAACCAAGAAGGAATGTCTGGTTTGGCAACAGGTTTTACAAAATTAGATGCGTTAACTTCAGGTTGGCAACCATCCGATTTAGTAATTATTGCTGCAAGACCTGGTATGGGAAAAACGGCTTTTGTAATTTCCATGGCAAAAAATATGGCGATTGATTTTAATCATGGAGTTGCAGTATTTTCTTTAGAGATGTCTTCTGTTCAGTTGATTACACGTATGATTTCTTCGGAAACAGGTTTAACTTCAGAAAAATTAAGAAAAGGAAATTTAGAGCCACATGAATGGGAACAATTAAACGTAAAAGTTAAGAAATTATCTGATGCTCCTATTTTTATAGATGATACTCCATCACTTTCAGTGTTCGATTTACGTGCAAAAGCACGAAGATTAGTTTCGCAACATAATGTTAGAATTATTGTAATTGATTATTTACAATTAATGACTGCTGGTGGAAAAGCAGGTGGAAATCGTGAACAAGAAATCTCTATGATTTCGAGAAATTTAAAAGCGTTGGCGAAAGAATTAGAAGTGCCTGTAATTGCACTTTCTCAATTATCGCGTGCTGTAGAAACGCGTGGAGGATCTAAAAGACCTTTATTATCCGATTTACGTGAATCTGGAGCAATTGAGCAAGATGCAGATATTGTATCGTTTATTTTTCGTCCAGAATATTATGGAATGACAGAATGGGATGATGATGAACACACGCCTTGTGAAGGGCAAGGAGAGTTTATTGTCGCAAAACACAGAAATGGTGGTTTAGATAATATTCGACTAAAATTTACAGGACATTTGGCAAAATTCTCCGATTTAGAAGAAGGTTTTAGTAGTGAATTCCAATCTTCTATGAATGCAGATTTTCCTGAAGATCCATTTGCTGGAGCTGGAGGAGTAGATCCAAAAGATGCTTTTGGTGATGATGATGTGCCTTTCTAGAATACTAAATAATTTATAAAATTTAATAAATACACAATTGCTTTCAAGTAATTGTGTATTTTAGTTTTTAATATGAAAAAACTCATAACAATATTAACATTCTTATTAATCTCAAACTCAATTTGGGCATCATTTATATATGTGCCTATGAGCAACGATAATCAGAAAAATCATTTAAAAGCTTACGGAATTGTTTATTTCGGTTTAGAAGCTGGTTTAAAATCGAAATGGTTATTAAATTACGATGGAGGTGCATTTTTAATAGAGAACAACAAAATTATAGAAAATGAATGTAAAATTCGTGGCGTTTCTTATCAAGTAATTTCCGATGCAAAAGCACAAATTATTTTGCAAGAAATTTCTGCACCAAGTTCGAATCAAGATGCTGTAACTTTAGAAAAAGCACCAAAAATTGCAGTGTATTCTCCAAAAGACAAAATGCCTTGGGACGATGCTGTAACTATGGTTTTAACCTATGCAGAAATTCCTTTCGATGTAATTTACGACAAAGACGTTTTAGAAGATAAATTATTAATTTACGAATGGTTACACTTACATCACGAAGATTTTACTGGTCAATATGGTCGATTTTATGGTTCTTTTAGAACTGCACCTTGGTATATAGAAGGCAAACAAAGAGCAGAGAAATTAGCAACCGAATTGGGGTATTCTAAAGTTTCTCAAGAAAAATTATCAGTTGCTAAAAAGATTAGAGATTATGTTGTTGGAGGTGGCTTTATGTTTGCTATGTGTTCTGCAACCGATAGTTTCGATATTGCATTGTCTGCAGAAGGCGTAGATATTGCAGAAGCAATGTTCGATGGAGATGCATCAGAACCAAATTATCAGTCGAAAATCAATTTTAATAAAACATTTGCTTTTAAAAATTTCGATTTGATTCGTAATCCAACAACCTATGAGTTTTCTACAATAGATATGACTCGTAAACGTAAAATTCCAAAAACTTCAGATTATTTTTCTTTGGTAGAATTCTCTGCAAAATGGGATCCAGTTCCAACTATGTTAACTCAAAATCATACAGTTTTAGTAAAAGGTTTTATGGGGCAAACCACTTCTTTCGATAGAAATACAGTTAAAAGTAACGTCTTGGTTTTGGGTGAAAACAAAGTAAATAGAGAAGCGCGATATATCCATGGAACCAAAGGAAAAGGGATGTTTACTTTTTACGGAGGTCATGATCCAGAGGATTATACACACAGAGTTGGCGACCCAAAAACAGAATTGGATTTACACCCAACTTCGCCAGGTTATCGTTTAATTCTTAATAATGTTTTGTTTCCAGCAGCAAAAAAGAAGAAGCAGAAAACCTAATTATTTTTGGGCGTTCGAGCGGGCTTTCCAATACAATCTTTTGCCTTAAAAAAGGCCAAAGGATTTCCATTTCAATCCCTAACGCACATACTCAATCCCAAAAAAAAATTAATCATTTATGAAAGAAATAATAAACTGTTAATAAAACTTCAATAAATATTCTATAAAAACCATACAAATTCATTCACTTTTGTATTTTTGTCAGGATAAAAATAAAATCACAAAATGTCAACAACACAACAATTACAAGATTTTACACAACAAGTTCGTAGAGATATATTAAGAATGGTACACAAAGTTAATTCTGGGCATCCAGGAGGTTCTTTAGGTTGTGCAGAATTTATTACTTGTTTATATCAAGAAGTAATGGATTATTCTACAGACTTTAAAATGGATGGTAAAAACGAAGATTTATTCTTTTTATCAAACGGACATATTTCACCAGTTTTTTATAGTGTTTTAGCACATAGTGGTTTTTTTCCAGTAGAAGAATTAAACACTTTTAGATTGTTAGATTCTCGTTTACAGGGACATCCAACAACTCATGAAGGTTTACCAGGAGTAAGAATTGCATCTGGTTCTTTAGGACAAGGAATGTCTGTTGCTTTAGGAGCTGCACAAGCTAAAAAGTTAAATGGAGATGATAAAATTATCTATACTTTACATGGAGATGGAGAATTGCAAGAAGGGCAAAACTGGGAAGCAATTATGTATGCATCAGCAAAAAAAGTAGATAATATTATTTGTACAATCGATTTAAACGAAAAACAAATTGATGGAACTACAGATGAAGTTTTAGCAATGGGAAGTTTAAAAGCGAAGTTCGAAGCTTTTGATTGGTTGGTTTTAGATGTAGAAAAAGGAAATGATATTGATACTATTTTAGCAGCATTAGCAGAAGCAAAATCATTAACAGGAAAAGGAAAGCCAGTTTGTATTTTATTACATACAGAAATGGGTAATGGTGTAGATTTTATGATGCATACACATGCTTGGCATGGTAAAGCACCAAGTGACGAGCAGTTAGAAAATGCTTTGGCTCAAAATCCTGCAACTTTAGGAGATTACTAAAAATTGAATTATTAAGATTCAAATAAATAAAAATATTAAAAGAGCTTTTCAGTAAATTGAAAAGCTCTTTTTTTATGCTTTTATTTTGATTTCAACTGTAAGATTAGCTTTATATTTACAACTAATAAATTTTTTAATCTTTCAATATTACATATGAAAATAGGGATTGTTTGTTACCCAACATTTGGTGGAAGTGGAGTAGTAGCTACAGAATTAGGAAAAGCTTTGGCGAATAAAGGACATGAGGTTCATTTTATTACTTATAATCAGCCAGTTCGTTTAGATTTTCTTTCTCATAAATTGCATTTTCATCAAGTTGTAATTGAAGAATATCCACTATTCGAATACCAACCTTACGAATTAGCTTTATCGAGTAAAATGGTAGAAGTTGTTAGAAAATACGAATTGGAAGTTTTACATGTACATTATGCAATTCCTCATGCGTATGCTGCTTTTATGGCAAAACAAATGTTGAAAGAAAAAGGATTGGATGTTAGAGTTGTAACTACACTTCATGGAACAGATATTACTTTAGTTGGAAGTCACCCAACATATAAAACAGCTGTAGAATTTAGCATTAATAACTCGGATGTGGTTACTGCAGTTTCTAATAATTTAAAAGAAACCACCAATAAATTATTCAATATTACTAAAAATATTCAAGTTGTTTATAATTTTATCGATACAGAAAAATACGACAATGCACATCAAGAAGAATGTAAAAGAAGTGCACTTGCAAAACCGAATGAACGAATTCTAACACATATAAGTAACTTTAGACCTGTTAAAAGGGTAGAAGATGTAATTAGAATTTTTGCTGAAGTTAAAAAAGAAATTCCGGCTAAATTATTAATGATTGGCGAAGGTCCAGAAAAAATAAAAGCAAAAAAGTTGGCAAAAGAATTAAAAATTGCAGATGATGTTTTCTTTTTAGGGAACAGTACAGAAGTAGCTAAGATTTTATGTTATACAGATGTTTTCTTATTACCATCACAAACAGAGAGTTTTGGTTTAGCAGCTTTAGAAGCTATGGCTGCAGGAACAGCTGTTATTTCTACAAATACTGGCGGTTTGCCAGAAGTTAATATTCAAGGCAAAACTGGTTATTTAAGTGATTTAGGAGATGTAGAAGATATGGCTAAAAATGCCATTTCAATTTTAAAAGACGATGCTATTTTAGAGAAATTTAAGCAAAATGCGAAAGAGCATACCAAACAATTTTCATTAGAAAGTATTCTTCCAGTTTATGAAGATATTTATAAGTCTTGTTATAAGGTAAAATAACAACGCTCACTAATAGAAAAGCACCACTCACTAACTTTTTTTACTTTTTTTTCTAAATAATTGTATTTTTGATACAAACCAACTTTGTGAAAAAAAATACAGCATTCTTTTTAATTCTATTTTTTTCTTTTTTCTTTTTGAATGCTCAAGAACCTCTTTCCATTCATTTAACTGAAAAAGATGGTTTGCCAGATATCGAATTTTACGATTTATTGGCAGATAAAGATGGCTTCATTTGGTTGGCGGCAGATAAAGGTTTATTTAAATACAATGGAAGAGAATACCAACTTTTAGACAATCCATTAAAACGAGGCCGATCTTTATTTGGACTAAAAACCGATTTAAAAGGAAGAGTTTGGTGTAATAATTTAGCAGGCCAATTTTTTTACGTAGAAAACAATAAACTTCATTTATTTAAAGATTTCGAAGATATAAATACCCTTGTAGATTACTATTTTTTTGAGAATTATTTGGTAACTATTAATAATAAGTACATTTCTTTTACAAATCTTAATACTAAAAAAAACGAAAGAGTTTTAAAAAAAACAGATGGTATTCCTTCAGAGGAATTAAATGATAATTTTAAAGATTTTCATTTTTCTTCCAATTATAATTTATTTAAAATTACAGATATTAATAAAGAAAAAGTATTTGTAAGTAGCTTAGGTTCAAAAGACGAATATGTTAGAGGTCGTAAAATTGGTTTTAAATTGTATGATAAAAAATACATATTAGCACAAAGTGAAAAAGAACTTAGTTTAAAAATAAGTGAGATAAATACAAGTAGAAATATACAAATTAACGTTCCTGAATATTTGAATGGAATTTTAATTCATAAAGTTACTATCATTAAAAACACACTATTTTTATTATCCAATAAGGGTGTTTTTTCAACATCAATAAAAAATAATCGGTTAATAATTAACGATTGCTATTTTAAGGACAATTATGTTACAGAAGTAGTCTTAGATAAAAATGAAAATTACTGGTTTTCGACCTTAAGAAATGGTGTTTTTATTATTTCTAATAAAGAAATTAAAGTGTACAATCAATTATTTGATAATATTACTACACTTAGAAAAAAAAATGATAAAACACTTTTTTTAGCCAGTAGTAATGGGACTGTAGAAGAATATCATATTTCAACAAAAGCCATAAAAAAACTAAACTTTATCTCAAATACTGCTGTAAAAACGTTTTATTACATTCCTAAAAACAATTCACTTTTAATAGGAACTTCGAATTATGCTGTAAACTATAATCTTAGTAATAATTCTTTCAAATCAATTAATGAAAGTGCGGCTTGGAAATCTGTAGATTTTATAAATAATGATAATTATTTAGTAAGTACACCCAATAGTTTGTCTGAAATAAATATTACAACGAAACAATACAAACATTTAATTTATAAAAGAACCTATGCCGCTTTATATGCAAAAAAAGAGAATAGCTATTATGCTACAATGATAGATGGTTTTTTAAAATACAACATCAATAAAAAAAAAGGAACGTATCTAAAATATAAAAACAAGCGAGTTTATGGTTCTAAATTGGCAGAATTAGAAGATGGAACCATTTGGGTAGCAACACATAATAAAGGGTTGTTTGCTTTTAAAAACAATACTTTTGTAGATAGTTTAGTTGTTAAAAATGGATTGACTTCTAATGTAATAAATCAAATTGAGGCATATAAAAATGAATTGTGGATTTCTACAGAAAATGGTTTACAGAAATACGATAAAACCAACAAAACACTAAACACACTTGCGAAAATCGATGGTTTAAATTCTTATGCAATTGATAATATTGCAGTTTTAGATTCTTTAGTATTTATAACAACAAATAAGGGTTTATTAAGTTTTAACAAGCATAAAGTGTTTAAAAAAAGAAAAATTCCTGAATTGTATTTTACGCAATTGATTGTTAATGATTCTGTAAAAGAATTTCCGAAAGAATTAAAATTAAAAGAGTTAGAAAGTAATTTTAAAGTAGAATTTAATAGTAACGGTTTTCAATCTAAAGAAAATGTAGGTTATGATTACTTATTAGAGGGGTTTTCTAATAATTGGAATGCAATCGAAAACGGAATTAACTTTATTACATTTAACACACTTCCATCAGGAAAATTTCTTTTAAAAGTTAGAGCAAAAAATAAATTTCAAACAGCGTATTCTAACGTTTTGTTATTGCCAATTACTGTAACAAAACCTTTCTACAAAACATTCTGGTTTTTATTGTTTGTACTTTCTTTAGTGGTGTTTTTAATTTTTATATACTTCAAAAATCAGAATAAACGTTTAAGAAAAGAGCAGAAAATTGCACTAGAAAAAGAAAAAATAACGAAAGAATTGGTGTATTCTCAGTTAGAGAATTTACGTTCTCAAATGAACCCTCATTTTATCTTTAATGCGTTAAATTCTATACAGGATTTTATTATTTTAAATGAAAAAAAATTAGCACGACAATATTTAGTAAAATTCTCTAAATTAATCCGAATTTATTTAGAACATAGCCAGAATGATACTGTAACACTAGCAGAAGAAATTAAAGCATTAAGATTGTATTTAGAACTAGAAAAAGATCGATTTAACGACGATTTCATCTTTAACATTCATGTTGATAAAAACTTACATTTAGAGCAAATTTTCATTCCTTCCTTATTATTGCAACCTTATGTAGAGAATGCTTTAAAACATGGTTTATTACATAAAATTGATAATAAAAAATTAGATATTTTATTTGAAAAAGATAACAATTCTTCCACATTAATTTGTACCATTTTAGACAATGGAATTGGAAGAGAAGCAGCTGCAGAAATCAACAAAAAAAGAGTTGGAAACCATAAATCTTTTGCCACTTCTGCAAATCAAAAAAGAATTAACTTATTAAACCTTGCAAATAATTCTAATTTAGAAATCGTGATAGAAGATTTATCTGAAAATGAAATTGCAACCGGAACAAAAATTATCATTAAAATCCCCATAAATCAATAACCATGAAAATATTAATTATTGATGATGAAAGCAGAGCCAGAAACGTTTTAGCAAATCTCTTACAAGAAGAATGTACTGGAATTACCACTATTTTAGAGGCTTCTAATTTGGTAGAAGGTGTAGAGCTAATAAAAAGTACAGCACCTCAAATTGTATTTTTAGACATAGAAATGCCTCAAAATTCGGGTTTAGAAATATTAGATTTCTTTAAAAATGAAAAAATAAATTTTCAAATTATTTTCACAACAGCTTATAGCCAATATGCTATTGAAGCTTTTCGTTTATCTGCCATCGATTATTTAATGAAACCAATTGATATAGAGGAGTTAAAGTTAGCTTTACAAAATGCTAAAAAGGTAATTGAAGAAGAGAATATTAACCATAAATTACAAAATTTAGAAAAAGCTTTTCAGCAATTATCTTTAAATAAAATTGCGTTGGAAATCCCAAAAGGAATCATTTTTGCTTCACATGAAGATATTTTATATTTCGAAGCAGATGGTGTGTACACCAAAGTACATCTAATGAATGGAAAATCGGAATTAATCTGCAAAACTCTTAAACATTTTGCAAACCAATTAAAAGACAAACCTCTGTTTTATAAACCCCATCGTTCTTATTTGATCAATTTAAAGTTTATGAATGAGGTTGTAAAAAAAGATGGTTTACATGTGGTAATGCAAAATAATAAAACCATTCCAATCGCCAGAGATCGTAAAGATGCTTTTCTAAAAATGATAAATACCATCTTTAATTAATTTACGGTTCACAAAAAAAAACAAACCATTCACTAAATTAAACAACAAAAACTTCTATTTAAGAGCATTTTTGTATTCATAATTATAAAATATAAATTATGAAACTAAGATTACTTAAAAACCTATTATTATTTTTTATGATTGCTGTTTGTTCTACTTATGGACAAACTTGGCAATTAGAAGGAAATGCAGAATTTACAACTGCTGCAGCAAGAGTTTCTATTGCAATAGATAATAATGAAACACCCTTTGTTGCTTATTCAGATAAAAGTTCTGACGGAAAATTACACATTAAAAAGTTTGATGGCACAAATTGGATAGAGGTTGGCGATGTCGCTTCAACAGCTGGTATGATCCCAGAAATGATAGTTTTAAGAATTAACCCAGTAACCAACCAACCTTGGGTGGTTTACAAAAATACATCTACGAACAAAATAGATTTAATTTCTTACGATGGCTCTAATTGGGTAGATGAAGGAACAAGTATTGGTAATTTTCAACCTTACAGTAAAATAGTTTTTAATATTGATGCAAATGGAAACCCTGTTTTAGCTGCTCAAGCAACTACAAGTCCTTCTTATCAAATAAAACTAAGACTTTATGCAAAAAGAAGTGCTAACTGGGTTAAAGAAAAAGAATACACAATTTTCAGTAATGCTTATGATTTAGGAAATGCAAATACATTGGTAATAAGTGAATATTATACTTTTGCCAATAGAACAAGAAACCTTCTTAAAACCTTAGAATATGATGGTACAACATGGAACCAAACTCATGGTAGTGTAAAACTTAATTCAGGTGGAGATAATGGTTATTGTGATGGTATGGCTGCTGCAGAAAGTGGACCAACCAACAAATTTTTATATGATTATAGAAGAGGAAACAATGCAGAAAGACAGTTAAGATTTGAAAACGAAAGTGCAATTACAGGAAACAATCAAATACCAAGCAGTAATATTTACGGCTTAGAGTATGTAAGTGTTGGTGGTAAATATTATGTAATGCATTACAATCCTTCAAGCGATTTAAAAATATATGAATACAGTGAAGCTGCTAATACTAAAACAGACTTAAATATAAACTTAAATTTTGCGGGTATTACTCCTTCATCTCAAATAAAATTAAACAAAGCTAAAGATAAATTATATTTAGCTTATTTAGATTTAACAAGCCAAAAAGTTACTGTAAAATATTATACAATTCTACCACCAAGAAGTGTAATTTATGTTAATGAATCTGCAAAAGGTGCAAATTCTGGTAATTCTTGGACAGATGCTTACACCAGTTTAAATGATGCATTAGATAATGCTGATGCTAATTTTAGTGAAATTTGGGTTGCTAAAGGAACTTATAAACCACATGCGTCAGATAGATCAAAAGCTTTTGGTTTATCAGGTTTAAAACTGTTTGGAGGTTTTTTAGGAAATGAAACTTTAAAAAAAGAAAGAGATGTTAAAACAAATATAACCATACTTTCTGGTGATTTGAATTCTGATGATACTGGTGTTGAATTTACAACAACTACAAGAAACGAAAATTCTTATAATGTTGTAAAAGTTTTAGGTAGTAATTCCGAAATAGATGGATTTACCATTCAAGATGGGCAAGCAGATGGAAGTAATGCAGATTTGCAAGAAGGTAGTGCTATTTTTATAAATAGTAGTTTAGAAAATGTTACTATTAGCAACTGTATTTTAAAAAATAATTTAGTTAAAAGAGGAGGTACAATTAGAGCTGTTGATATGAGTGGCAGTTTGAAGATAGAAAATACATCAATTCATAATAATTTAGGACTGTTTGGTACAGTACTTTACTCACGAGCAAATGCTGGTAAAATTTTAGATATTGACATTATAAATTGTTTAATTTATGATAATAAATTAAATAATGCTGGTGATGCAACCTCTCCAGGAGTAGTGGCATGGTTTCGTCAGGACTCAAATGCTACACAAAATATTAAAGTTATCAACTCAACTTTTACAGCTAACACATACATTTCAGCAGGAAATTCTGAATCTACGGTTTTAAACGCTTCAACAGGATCAGGAGGAATGGTAAATTTGGAAACTTCTAATTCTATATATTATGGTAATTTTTCTAATTCCAATTCATTTTTAAAGTCTTTAGGAAATAGTACGTCACAATCTAACGCAAATTTAAAGGCTTATAATTGTATTGCCCAAGATTTTATGAATAAAGTTGCAGGAACAAATAAGGCAAATATAATTGCCAACAATCCTGAGTTTACAGATATTTCTTTAAAAGATTTTACATTATCATCTACATCACCTGCAATTGATTCTGGAGATAATACCAAGTTACCAGCAAGTATTACCAAAGATATTTTAGGAAATGAAAGAATTTTTAATACCACTATAGATATGGGGGCTTTTGAGTTTGGTTCTTCTCCATTAAGTCTAAATAATGTGGATTTATTAGAAAATAAAATTACCATTTTCCCAAACCCAGCAAACAATTTTATCAATATAAAAACGGATAGCAATACTATTTTGGTAAGAATGTTTAATTTATTGGGGAAACAAGTATTAAAAACTGATGCAAAAAATATTGATATTTCTAACTTAAGGAAAGGAATTTATCTATTAAAAATTACAACTGAAAACGGAAAACAAATCATAAGAAAAATGCTAAAAAACTAACTACTATTTATTTTTGAAAAAGAAAAAGCAATTAAAAAGCTCAAAATCTTACGATTTTGAGCTTTTCTATTTTAAATACTTAGTATTTAATTCTCTATACTATTTATTTCCCAAAAAGACCACCTAATAAACCACCAAGTCCACCAGATTTTTTATTGCTTCCACCTAAAACCATTCCTGCAACATCATCTACAATACTTCCATCTCCATCTGCATCTAATATTTTCTCCAAAAAGCTTTGTTCGTTTTTAGTATCATTTCCACCTAACATTCCACCTAATAAACCTCCTAAACCAGAAGAATCACTAACATTTTGTTCTTTCTTTTGTTTTCCTAAAACTCCCATTAAAATTGGAGCCGCAACTTTTAAAATATTTGCAACAGAACCAGCATCTAAACCAGATTTCTGACTAATAACTTTTTCTACACCTTGTTGCTTTCCACCTAAAATATGACCTAAAATTCCAGCCCCATCTTGTTTTACACTTTCATCAACTCCACCACCAAATAAACTCCCTAAATTGTCTAGGATACTTCCATCATGTTTCGTTTCTAAAGCTCTTTGTAAGCCTTGTGCACCTTCAGGAGAAGAAGCATTTCTCTCCATAGCTTTCATTAAAACTGGCAAAGCCATTGTTAAAACACTATTTGTTTTGTTAGAATCGTTTCCTGTAGAACCTGCTACACCAGAAACTATTTGTTTTCCTAAATCACTGTTTAATAAGTCTAAAATACCTGCCATTTTTATGTTTTTAATAATTAATATGAAAGTTCTTCAAAAATTTTGACACAATATACAAATAAAGTCACACTGATTTTTAATTATTTTTTCTACCTTTCAAATTCTTAATAATTTAAACAATTTAATGAAAAATTTAGCATTACACTGGAAAATTTTAATAGGAATGGTACTTGGTATCGTTTTTGGTTTTATTATGAATACTGTAGATGGAGGTAAAGGCTTTGTTACAGATTGGATAAAACCTTTCGGAACTATATTTATAAATTTATTAAAACTAATTGCAGTTCCACTGATTTTAGCATCATTAATTAAAGGAATATCTGATTTAAAAGATATTTCTAAAATTAAAAAAATGGGGTTAAGAACAATTTCTATATATATAGGAACAACCTTAATAGCCATTATTATTGGTTTAGGAATTGTAAATATTGTTAAACCTGGAGTTGGAATGTCTCCAGATACTATAGCAAAAATTAAAGCCAAATACGAAACAGATTTAGGAGTAACAGATAAGTTAGTAAAAGCGTCTGCCCAAAAAGATGCAGGGCCATTACAAGCATTGGTAGATATTTTTCCAAGCAATATTTTTCAATCTTTCGTAGATGCAAGTATGTTGCAGATTATCTTTTTTGCAATGTTTGTAGGAATATCTTTGTTATTAATTCCAGAGAAAAAAGCAAAACCATTAATGGATTTCTTTGATTCTCTAAATGAAATGGTTATGAAAATGGTCGATTTAATTATGCTTTTCGCTCCTTATGCAGTTTTTGCATTGTTAGCAAATGTAATTATTGCATTTGATGACACCGAAATTCTCTTAAAATTATTAGCATATGCATTATGTGTTGTTGGTGGACTAATTTTAATGATTGGTTTCTATTTAATTTTAGTAGCTGTGTATACTAAAAAATCGCCAATGTGGTTTTTAAAACAAATAAGTCCAGCACAATTATTAGCATTTTCTACAAGCTCGAGTGCAGCAACTTTACCTGTAACAATGGAAAGAGTAGAAGAACATTTAGGTGTAGATAAAGAAGTTTCTGGTTTTGTTTTACCAGTTGGAGCAACCATAAATATGGATGGAACAAGTCTATATCAAGGAATTGCAGCCGTTTTTATTATGCAAGTAATATGGCCAGAAGGCTTAACCTTTTCGAATCAATTAGTTATAGTTTTTACAGCTTTATTGGCTTCTATTGGTTCAGCAGCTGTGCCAAGTGCAGGAATGGTAATGTTGGTAATTGTTTTAGAATCTATTGGTTTTCCAGAAGAATTATTACCAATTGGTTTGGCTCTTATTTTTGCTGTAGACAGACCTTTAGATATGTGTAGAACTACAGTAAATGTTACTGGAGATGCAACAGTATCTATGTTGGTTGCAAAATCTTTAGGAAAATTACATGATAACCCGAAAGCGAAAGATTGGGACGATAATTATGATAAGGTTAAATAGTAGGCAGTCATCAGTAGGCAGTCGCAGTTTTCAGTGGCAATAAAAGTATAGAAATATAAGAATTTGCATCTTTGTGACTTTGTGAAAAAAAACAGAGTATTCAGTTGCAATCGTAGTTTTATTCTGTCACTTCGAGTGATTTCGCTTTTGGGCGGAATTGTATCGAGAAGTCTTAATATTTTAAATTAAATGAGTTTGCAAATAACGAAACCTTTAGTTTCTGTAGATTGGTTGTACAGTAATTTAGAGAATGAACAGCTAATTATTTTAGATTGTACCATTCCTAAAGTAACTGATACATTACAAGTTTCTTCGGATAAAAAACGAATTAGAGGCGCTGTATTTATTGATATTAAGAATATATTTTCTGATAAAAAAGCACCTTTTCCAAACACAGTTTTGTCTCCTGAAGAATTTCAAGAAAAAGCACAAGAATTAGGAATCAATAAAGATGCTATATTAATTTGTTATGACGATTTAGGAATGTATTCTTCACCAAGAGTTTGGTGGATGTTTCAACTAATGGGTTTTACAAATATTGCAGTTTTAGATGGTGGTTTTCCAGAATGGACATCAAAAAAATATCCAATTGAAAACCCTAAATATCATCAACGTACAAAAGGAAATTTTAATGTTGATTATAAACCTGCCAAATTAAAGTTTACAGAAGATGTTCTTAATTCCATAGAAAATAAAGAAACTTTAATTGTTGATGCACGTTCTAATGGACGTTTTTATGGAACAGCACCAGAACCAAGAGACGATATAAAAAGTGGACATATACCTAATTCTGTGAGTTTGCCTTTTGGTGAAATTCAGAATAATGGAAAAATGAAATCAAAACAAGAATTAGAAGAAATATTTAATACTTTTAAAGATAAAGAACAAATTATTTTTACTTGTGGATCAGGAATTACAGCATCAATTTTAGCATTAGGAGCAGAAATTGCAGGAGTTAAAAATACTGCAGTTTATGATGGTTCTTGGACAGAATGGGGTAGTAGTAACAATTTACCAATAGCATTATAAATTATGAATTTAGATTGGACAAAAAAAGAATTTGAAGCGTATGTGCTTTTATACGCTGCACATTGCAATCATATAGAAGATATTGAAGAACAGAAATTCATTCGTACAAAAGTAGATGAAGAAACATTTCATAAAATTCATACAGAAGTTGTAGTAGATTCAGATGCAATAAATTTGAATAAAATTCAGCAATATGTTTCTGAAAATGATTTTACTCAATTAGAAAAAGAGGAATTGTTAAGAGATATTAAAAAGGTCTTTTTTGCTGATGGTTCTGTAGATATTTTAGAAAAGAAAGTTTTTACAATTTTAAAGAAAATTATTGGGTGATTTTGAGATTCGCTAACGTTAACACTGATATGATGTCGTTTCAATGACTTATATTAGTGGTTAGCGAAGTTATATTTTTTTGAGCAGAAAATCAAGAGGGAAAACACCCGTTTTTTAAATCTTTAAAAAGTTTAATGATATTTAGTTCAATAAAATTAAAATGAATTATTTATTATTTTTCAAGCCTAAATAATAATCTTTAGTTTCTCTATCTAATTTTTCAATTGCATATCTCAAAGTAACTCTTGGCATTGAAACTGCATATGTATCAAGAAATTCTTTCAATTTGTTTTCATCTCTTTTTCCAGCTTCTCTAATCCAACTTCCTATTGCTTTTTGGACGTATTCATCATTGTCATTAATTAGAATTTCAGCAATTTTAAAAGTATCTTCTATTTCGTCTTTACGAATAAAATAATAGGTTGCTACAATTGCTGTGCGTCTTTCCATTGGGTTTTTAGAATGTGCCAATCTGTATAAAGGAGTTCTATCTTTATCGAATAAATAACCTCCAACAACATAAGGTGCAGCTCTATCTACCAAACCCCAATTATCTATTAAATGATGATTATTTATATATGCTTTGTAAACTTCCTTTTTTTCTTCTGTAGACGTTTTTCTATGTCTTGCTTTCCAATCTAAAACTGAAATTGCGCCCAATTTATGGTCTTCATTTTTAGATTTTAATAATTCAACAACCTCTTTTACGGGCATTCGTATAAATTCTTTCGCTAAAGAAAATAATTCTCTTTTTGGAATACTTTTGGTATAATCTTGAGCTATAATTTCTAATGAGTCTTTAAATTTTTTTGCTGTCATAATTTATAAATAATACAAATATTATCTTCAATTTTAAATATATAGAATTCTTATTAAATTAAAAACCTCACAACTAAAAATAGGAGTGAGGTTTATAATATTTTGTTTGTATGTAGTTTATTTCGCTGGTAACACTTTTCCAATACATTCACCAAAACCAATTCTAACATCATCATTTTTACAATGTGCACGCATAATAACAGTATCGTTATCATTAATAAATTTACGCGTTGTTCCGTCTTTTAAAGTAATAGGATTTTGCCCTTTCCAAGTCAATTCTAACATAGAACCATAACTATTTTTTGTTGGGCCAGAAATGGTTCCAGAACCCATCATATCTCCAGCTTCAACAGGGCAACCATTTACTGTATGGTGTGCTAATTGTTGTGCCATTGTCCAATACATATATTTAAAATTCGAATTTGCTACAACAGTTTCTTCTCCATTTTCTGGTTGAATACCTACTTGTAAATGAATATCGTAACTTCCTTTTCCTTCTTGTTTTAAATAAGGTAAAGGTTCGTAAACTTGTTTCGGATTTTCTGTTCTAAAAGGTTCTAAAGCATCTAAAGTTACAATCCAAGGAGAAATAGTAGAAGCAAAGCTTTTTCCTAAAAACGGGCCTAAAGGCACATATTCCCAACCTTGAATATCTCTTGCAGACCAATCGTTAAATTGTACCAAACCAAAAATATATTCTTCTGCTTCTTCAATTGGAATTCTTTCTCCTAAAACATTAGCATCTGTAGTAATAAAAGCCATTTCAAGCTCAAAATCTAATAATTTTGAAGGACCGAAATTTGGTGTATTACTACCTTCATCTGGTTTTGTTTGTCCATAAGGTCTTCTAATTGGTACACCAGAAGGAATTATAGAAGAACTTCTACCATGATAACCAATTGGTATGTGTAACCAGTTTGGCAATAATGCATTTTCTGGATCTCTAAATAAAGAACCTACATTTGTTGCATGTTCTTTACTTGCATAAAAATCTGTATAATCTCCAACAGAAACAGGTAATAACATTTCTACTTCATCCATTCTAAAGATAATTTTATCTTTATGATCTGCATTATCTCTTAATATTCCATTAGTAACATCAAAAACTTCTGCAATTCTATTTCTTACCAAACGCCAAGTTTTACGTCCATCAGCAATAAAATCATTTAAATTATCCTGTAAAAAAATATCGTCTGTTAAAGGAATTCCTTCAAAATAGCCTAATTGATGAAATGCGCCTAGATCTATAGCGAAATCGCCAATTCTACTTCCAATAGTTATAATATCATCTCTTGTTATAAAAACTCCAAAAGGAATATTTTGAATTGGAAAGTCTGACTCTTCATCTACTTTTAACCAAGATTTTCTATTCGGATTATTTGCTGTTATGATCATTCTGTAAATTCTTTAATTTGTTCAAATCTATGCAATTTTTTCTCATTTCTAAAAAGAAATTTCACGAATAACTTATTTTTAACACACCTTTATTTAGAAATAGATAAATCTTAATAAGTTGTTGAAAATATACGATAAACTTATTTATTAACACTTTGTTTTTTGTTACTTTTGATTCTTATTCAAAACAATAACAATGCAATTAGATAATCAAATTTTTGACCTTATTCAGGAGGAAAAAGAAAGACAATTAAACGGTTTGGAATTAATCGCTTCAGAAAACTTTGTAAGCGACCAAGTTATGCAAGCTCAAGGTTCTATTTTAACTAATAAATATGCTGAAGGATATCCTGGTAAAAGATATTATGGAGGTTGTGAAGTTGTAGATGTTATAGAACAAATAGCAATTGATAGAGCTAAAGAATTATTTGGTGCAGCATATGTAAATGTACAACCACATTCTGGTTCTCAGGCAAATACAGCTGTTTTTGCAGCGTGTTTAAAACCTGGAGATACTATTTTAGGTTTCGATTTATCTCATGGTGGACATTTAACACATGGTTCTCCAGTAAATTTTTCTGGTAAATTATACAATCCTGTATTTTACGGAGTAGATAAAGAAACTGGTACTATTGACTATAATCACCTAGAGCAACAAGCAAAAGAACATAAACCAAAATTGATTATTGCTGGTGCATCTGCATATTCTAGAGATATCGATTTTGAAAAGTTTAGAGAAATTGCAGATAGTGTTGGAGCTATTTTAATGGCAGATATTTCGCATCCTGCAGGTTTAATTGCCAAAGGAATTTTAAATGATCCAATTCCTCATTGTCATATTGTTACTACTACAACTCACAAAACGTTGCGTGGGCCAAGAGGAGGAATGATTATGATTGGGAAAGATTTCGAAAATCCGTTTGGAGAAACTTTAAAAAGTGGAAAACCAAAAATGATGTCGATGTTATTAAATTCTGCTGTTTTTCCTGGAAACCAAGGTGGACCTTTAGAGCATGTTATTGCCGCTAAAGCAGTTGCTTTTGGTGAAGCTTTAACAGACGAGTTTTTAGAGTACCAAATTCAAGTAAAAGAAAATGCAGCTGCAATGGCTAAAGAGTTTGTTGCAAGAGGTTATAATATTATTTCTGGAGGAACAGATAACCATTGTATGTTAATTGATTTAAGAAATAAAGATATTTCTGGTAAAGATGCTGAAATCGCATTAGGAAAAGCAGATATTACCGTAAATAAAAATATGGTTCCTTTTGATGATAAATCGCCATTTGTAACTTCTGGAATTCGTGTTGGAACTGCTGCAATTACAACTCGTGGTTTAAAGGAAGAAGATATGGTTGCTGTAGTAAATTTTATTGATGAAGCAATTAAAAATGCAGAAAATGACGAAGCTCTTCACGAAATTGCAGAACGTGTAAACGATATGATGAGCGCAAGAAGATTATTCGTAATGTAGAAGGCAATGCCTTAAGAAAAGGTATAAAAGATATAATTTAAAAAACTGATTTCCTTTGATGGTTATCAGTTTTTTTTTGGATAAGATTTTAACTAGCTTAATTATATTTAATTTAAGTATTTCACTTTTATTTGATATAAACATAAAAAAAGCATCATGTTTAAAACTTGATGCTTTTTTATCTTTCTATAGTCAATTTTTATAAGTTGATTACCAACTTCTTACTTCTTTTTGGATAGCTTCTTTAGATTCTCCATATTTTTCTTGAATTTCTCCAACTAATTTATCAAAAGAACCTTGAGCTTCTGTTTTCTCATTATCAGTTAACTGACCGAATTTCTCCTTAAACTCTCCTTTGATTTGTTTCCACTTTCCTTCGTTTGTATCTGAATTCATAATTCTTTTTTTTTGTACTAAAAACATAGTACTAGTTAATAATACCACAAATTTAAAAGAATATTATGTGTTGGTTTAACTTAATTAATGGAAACCTTAACTCAAAAGATAAAATATTAGTTATTATCTGAATTCTGAATTTTATCTGCTACTGCATTAGAATCTTCAGTTGCACTATGTACTTGGCCTTTAAGCTTGTCTTTATCTTCGCCTTTTAAGCGTTCCTTACTACTATCTTTATCTTTATATTCATCTTTTATAACAGTTCCTTTTAAAGGGTGTAAACCTCTTTCATGAACATCTCCTGAATTTCCTTTAGTAACATTTTCTGCACTTGCTCTTTCTTTATTTGACATAATTTTTGGTATTTAATTTTAGTAAAATTAAAATTAATACTTCTTTTATGTTAACGATATCAAAATAAAAAAGGACTCAAAAGAAGTTTAATCATTAGAACTCGCACGATCTATAATATTTTCTGGAAGCGCTTTTTTAGCTTTTGCACCCATTTTTTTCAGCTTTTCTACACTTGTAATTAAGTTTCCTCTTCCTTCAAACAATTTATTCATTGCAGCATTATAATCTGTTTTAGATGCATCTATCTTTTTACCAACACCAACTAAATCACTTAAAAGACCATGAAATTTATCGTATAAAGCCCCAGCTTGTTTTGCTATTTCTAAAGCATTTCTTTGTTGTTTTTCATTATTCCACATGGTATCAATTGTACGTAAAGTCGCCAATAGAGTAGAAGGTGTAACAATTACAATGTTTCTTTCGAATGCTTTATTGTATAAATTGGTATCTGTATTTAACGCAACTGCGAAAGCAGGTTCAATAGGAATAAAAAGTAACACAAAATCTGGAGATTCTATACCATAAATATCTTCGTATTTTTTATCACTCAATTGTTCTACATGTCTTTTTAAAGATGCTACATGTTGTTTTAAAAAAATCTCTTTCTGTAGTTCGTCTTCTTCATTTATATATTGTTCATAAGCAACTAAAGAAACTTTAGAATCTACAATCATTTTCTTATTATCTGGTAAATGAATTACAACATCTGGTAACACTCTTTTACCATCTTCATTCGTAAAGCTTTGCTGTACATAATACTCTCTATCTTTCTCTAAACCAGACTTTTCTAAAACACGTTCTAAAACTAACTCTCCCCAATTTCCTTGCATTTTATTATCTCCTTTTAATGCTTTGGTTAGGTTTAAGGTTTCTTTACTCATTTGCTGATTCAGTTCTTTTAAACCTAAAATTTGCTGACGTAAAGCCGCGTGATAATCGATACTTTCTTTATGAGTTTTATCTACTTTATCTTCGAAAACTTTAATTTTTTCTTGCAAAGGATTTAAAATAATTTTTAAATTTTCTTTATTCTGAAGTGTAAATTTTGTCGCTTTTTCATCTAGAATCTTATTGGCTAAATTTTCAAACTCTTTGGTAAATTTTTCATTTAGTTTTTCAACTTCGCCTTTATTTTCGACTAATTTTAATCGTAAATTATCTACTTCCGATTCTTGTCTTGTGTTTGCAGTAATTAAATTTTCTTTTTCTTGTTGAATAGTTTTAAAATCTTTTTGCAATTCGATATAATTATTTTCTACCATATCTTTAGATTGTTGAAGTAACGCAACACGTTCTTCTAATGCAGATTTTTCTTTTTCTAAAGAAGTTTTATCTTTTTCGAAATTCAATTTTGAAAGTAATTTCCCTATAAATAAGCCAATTACAGCAAATAAAATTGCAATTAGTAAGTAAATAATTATTTCGTTCATTATGTAAATTTAAGTCCTTAAATTTATCACTTTAAAACACAACATAAAACCATTATAAAATGTTTTTGTAAACAAATGTTTTAATAATTATGATGAAAAGAATTGCCAAGTTTATTTTATATACAATTTTAGGTTGGAAAATTGAAAATGAGTTTCCAAAACATCCTAAAAAATATATTGTTATTGCTGCTCCACATACAAGTTGGGTAGATTTTCCTATAGCAATTTTAACTAGAATGAGCTTAGGAACCATGGTGCATTTTGTGGGAAAAAACTCTCTTTTTAAATGGCCTTTTGGGTATTTTTTTAGAGCTTTAGGTGGTACTCCAGTAGATAGAACTAAAAATAACAATTTGGTTGATGCAATTATCGATATTTTTAATAATAAAGAAGAATTTCGATTAGGTTTATCTCCAGAAGGAACCAGAAAAAAAGTAGAAACTTGGAAAACTGGGTTCTATTATATCGCAAAAGGTGCAAACGTACCAATTGTTATGGCAACTTTAGATTTTGAAAATAAAAAGGTAAAAATCTCTGTACCTTACTATACAACAGACGATAAAGAAGCCGATTTTAGGCATTTCAAGGACTTTTATAAAAATATAAAGGGGAAAAACCCTGAATTATCATAATTTCTTGTATTTAATACATAAAAAATGACTAGATTTGTACAATGTAATTGACTTTTTTAATAGAGATTAGGGGCTTTATTATTAAACGTTTACATTTAATAGCATACGCTATGATACGAGTCTCCAGTTTACTGGAGACTTTTTTTATGCATATTTTTCGGAAACTTTAGTTGCTATTCCTACAATTACTTCTGTTGCTTTTACCATAGATTCTACAGGTATATACTCAAAACGTCCATGAAAATTATGGCCACCAGCAAAAATATTTGGACAAGGCAATCCTTTATAAGAAAGTTGAGAACCATCTGTTCCACCACGAATTGGCTTTATTAAGGGTTTAATACCAATTTCTTTCATTACTTCTTCTACAATATCTACAATATGCATTACAGGAACAATTTTTTCTTTCATATTAAAATATTGATTATTAATATCTACTTCAACCAAATCTTCATTTAAACGTTCATTAAAATCGAAAGCAATTCTTTGCATTAAATATTTCCTTTTTTCAAACAAGTCTAAATCATGGTCTCGAATTATATATTCTAAAACCGTTTTTTCCACATTTCCATTCATATCATGTAAATGGAAAAAACCTTCGTAGTTACTCGTTTTTTCTGGAACTTCTTCTGGTGGAAGTGAAGCAATATATTCGTTTGCAATTTGCATAGAATTTATCATTTTACCTTTTGCATAACCTGGATGTACAATTTTCCCTGTAATTGTTATTTTGGCACTTGCAGCATTAAAATTTTCGTATTCCAATTCACCAATTTGACTTCCATCCATTGTATACGCCCATTCTGCATCAAATTTATTGACATCGAATTTATGGGCTCCTTTTCCAACTTCTTCATCTGGAGTAAAACAAATTCGAATTTTTCCGTGTTTAATTTCTGGATGTTTTATTAAATATTCCATTGCAGTTACAATTTCTGTAACACCAGCTTTATCATCTGCACCTAAAAGCGTGGTTCCATCTGTAGTAATAATCGTTTGTCCCTTATACTGTAATAAATCTTCGAAATAATCTGGTGAAAGAATAATATTTTTTTCTTCGTTTAAAATAATATCATTTCCTTGATAATTCTCTACAATTTGTGGTTTTACGTTTTTCCCTGTAAAATCTGGACTTGTGTCCATGTGAGCCACAAAACCAATGGTTGGCACTCTATATTCGATATTACTTGGCAAAGTAGCCATGATGTAACAATTTTCATCCAAAGTAATGTCTTGCATTCCAATATCGGTTAAATCTTTTACAAGAACTTTTGCCAAATCCCACTGGTTTTCTGTACTCGGAAAAGCAGGGTTGTTTGGGTCGGATTCTGTATCTATAGTAACATATTTTATAAACCTGTCTGTAATGTGTTTTTTCTCAATCATTTTTATGGGATTTTTATTTTCTCTAACAAACTAATTGCCTTACAAATTCTTTTGTTTACTAAGGAATCTCCATATATTTCAGCAGTTGCCAATAATGAATTTCCAGCATCTAATTTCGTGAATATTTGCAAAACATTGTAGTTAAATTCGCCTTTTTTACCAATAGAAATGGTGTAATAACTTGGTTTGTTTAAAAAGTTTATTTCTTTCGCTTTTCTTTGAATCAGTTTTTTTGATAAATTTTCTTGCTCGATTTTCAATTTAAAAATATCGCTAAAATCAACTGAATTATTTATATAATTTATGTCTAAAAGTAACGATTCTGTAAGATCTTTAATGGTATCTGCAGAATAAATAGAAGATTGGCGAGCATCTGTATATAAATTTGTTTTCCAATTTTTTGGAATTTCCAAAGAAAAAAGGTTTTTAGCGTCTTTTACTTCTTCAAGATTTTCTACAAAAACATCTTTGCAATTACATTCTTTTTGAAGTACTGTTTTAGTATTACATGAAAAAAATAGGAGTGTAGTTGCAATTACTAGAATAAAATGCTTCATAAAATTACTTCAATATTAATTTACCTATTTTATGATGACCACTTAACCAAGCATTGTTTTCGTCTACAAAATGAATGCTGTAATAGCTGTCTTTCGAAACATCTTTCCATGTTTTTCCACCATCATTAGAAAAAGAAACGCCAGTTTTACCTACAGCAAAAACTTCTTTTCCATTTGTATTTGGTACATATTGCACACAACTTTTATAATTAGGGCTTTTTCCATCTGAGACGATTGTCCAAGTTTTCCCTCCATCTATTGTAATTGCTTTGTTTGCAACGTTTTCTTCTGGTTTAGAATAATCTCCACCAACTGCAATTCCGTTATTCTCGTCATAAAAATCAATTGAATAGATTCCTTGAGGTCCATTTCCTTGCACAAAAGGAGTTTCGAAAATTTGCCAAGATTTCCCATAATTGGTAGATTTTAAAATACGTGCTTTGCCACCTCCAGAGGCAATCCAAACAGAGCTTCCAATAGTAGCTATATTTGTGTTACTTGCTGCGAAAAAAGCTTCGTCTTTTGCAATTTCTGGTAAATTATCGCACGGAATTTTATTCCAATTTTCTCCACCATCTTCAGTTATAATAATAGAAGCACAGCTTTCTGTGGGGTCTCCAACTGCAATTCCATGTAAATTATCATCAAAAAATGTAAGTGCATCATAAAATACTTTTTCATCTTCTTCTTTATAAACTAAAGTAGCATCTCCTTCAGAAATTTTATACATTAAAGCAGGATTTCCAATTGATAACGCAAAATAATCGTTTCCATTAAAAGCTAAACTTCTAAAATGTGGAACGATAGAATCTTGGTGTCTAATATTTAAAGCATTCCATAAAGTACCACTATCTGTTGTAAAGCCAACATCTCCATTAGAACCAGCATAAAAAACACTTGTACTGTCCACAACTTGAATTGCACGAATACTAGAGTCTTCCATTTTAAACTCTTTTATAGTAATTGTTTCTATGTTTCTTGGCTGATATTCTTGCTTGCAAGACATTAAAAAAAGGAAAGCAAAAATAAATCCGATTATTCTTTTCATTTTTAATATTTTTATGCGACTAAAATAAAGGTTTTTTTACGACCAATTAAACTTTAAATACATTCATAATTATATTCTTGAATAAAAGTGGTCATAAAAAACTTTATTTTTAAATTCCCTTTTTCTAGGGAATAACAATTTTAATAGGAAATTTTTAAGCAAAAAAACTTAAAGAAATTCTTGAGTAAACAAATCAATATAGATAATGAAAAAAGCATTGGTTATTTCTGGAGGTGGAAGCAAAGGTGCATTTGCTGGTGGAGTTGCACAGTACCTAATGAAAAATGAAGGCAAAGAGTACGATTTGTTTTTAGGAACTTCTACAGGAAGTTTAATGGTTTCTCACTTGGCTTTGGGCATGTTAGATGAATTGAAAGAGTTATACACAAATGTTAGTCAGGAAACTATTTTTAGTAACAACCCATTTAAAATAAGGAAAGTAGCTGGTGAAAAAGTAATTTCAATAAACCATTTAAACACTCTATGGAATATTATAAATGGTAGAAAAACGTTTGGAGAAAGCAAGAATTTACGCGCTCTTATCAAAAGAAAAATCACCAAAGAAATGTACGTTAAAATTAGAGCTGCCAACAAAGAAGTTGTGGTTACAGTTTCTAATTTAACTGCAAACCAAATTGAATATAAATCTATAAACGACTGTACTTACGAAGACTTTTGTGACTGGATTTGGGGTTCTTGTAATTACGTTCCTTTTATGAGTTTGTTGGAAAAAGATTATTGCCAATATGCAGATGGAGGTTTTGGTTCTTTAGTACCAATTAGAGAGGCAATTTTACGAGGTGCAACAGAAATAGATGCAATTATTTTAGAAACAGAAGTTACTCAATTTAATAGATTGCATTCTAAAAACCCTTTTTCTTTATTGTTCGATGTTTTCGATTTTATGTTAACACACGTAGAAAGACATAATATTACTATTGGAAAATTAGCTGCTTCTAATAAAAATGTAAAACTAAATTTATATTATACACCCACTGTTTTAACAACTAATTCGTTAGTTTTCGACGAAGTACTAATGCGAAAATGGTGGAAATCTGGTTTTAAATACGCTAAATCTAAACGAGAAGAGTTAATGAGTGAGTTTAGACCAGATGTACTTACAGACCAAGAAATTGAAGAAGGAATTGATGATGTAGAAAATTTAAATATTTAATTTTTTAAAACTTTAGAATTAAGGAAATAAGAAATTGTAACAAATTTCAAAAGCTTTCTATAGAAATGTATTTAGACAAATACTATAATAAAACAACTGTAATAAAATAAAAAATCCAGCTATTTAGCTGGATTTTTTATTAATATTAGAATTATTTTTACTTTAATTCTGTAAACATATTATTACTTGCAGGTGTTGCTAATTTCGAATTAAAAATTTCTTCAGTAGCAATAAAAGAGGCTCTTTTCTTGCCAAAAGGCTTATTACCTGTTGTAATATAAGTTAAAGTTCTATCTAAAAGAGGATCTGAACGTTCTCCTAAAACTCCTAAGTCTCCAATATTTTCTTCTAAATTTATTCCTGTAAAATTTGTTTCTGGTATAATTCCATTTGGATAATTTTCTCCGTCTTTATTTGTTATTTCTAATACAATTGGTTGCATTGCATAAGTATGCTTCGCATTCAAATTTTCGCCATTTCTAGATAAATCATCAGAATCGTATAATGTTATAGAACCTACTTGTTTTCCAACTGTTGTTGTTCCAACTACTTTCACATCTATATAAGAACTTAGTGAATTAATAACCAGTTCAGATGCAGATGCAGTGCTTCCAGAAACAATAAAATACACTCTAGATAAACCTAAACTATTTATGCTTTCATCTAAAACAACATTTCCATTACTATCTGTATTTCTAATTTGTGTTGGAAAATTATTAACAAAAAGTTCTGCAGGATTTCCATTTGTTACAGCTTCATTCCAAACTTCTTTCGAAAAAACTTGTCCTCCAAACTGTCCTGTTACCATACTTCCCAAATAAGAAGCAGTTGTAATAGAACCACCACCATTATATCTTAAATCTATAATTAAATCGTCTACATTTTCACTTTTAAACTTATTAAAAGCAGCATTTAATTCTCCATCGTAATTTCGAGCAAATTGATTATATAATAAGTAACCAATTTTTTTATTTCCATCTGAAATAACTTCTGCAATAGGAACTGGATTTTCTTGAACTTCGGTTTTTGTTAAGGAAATTGTGGTTCCATTTGCAGTTGGACTTCCATTGTTAAAATTAGCCAAACCTATTGAAAAAGTACTATTATCTCCAAACAATAACGAATTAAAATTACTATCTGTAAGTTGTGTTCCATTTACAGAATTAAAAATCATACCTCTTTCTACTTCTTCTGAAGCGGCACTAGAATTTGGAATTACATACCTAACATATCCGTAAACATTAGTACTACTATTTTCATACCTTCTTAAACCGAATTCCATTCCTGTAGTTGTATTTATTCCTTGAAAAGAATTTTCTAAAGCAATATAATCGTCTACAATCCAAGAAAAACGGTCTACAGTTCCTGGTTGAAATAATAAACTATTAAATGTGTCCTCAGAAGAATTATATTTTCTAAAATAGGTATATAATTCTTGGAAATTACTAAATCTATCATTTGCTAGATCTGGAACATCTTTCTTCCATAAATAATAGTTTTTTAAACCATTCCATATAAAAAAATTAATTTCATCATCTACTGTTACAACGAATTCTGGATCTGTAACATCGTTATCTTCTTTTTTACTACAACTAGTTATAAATAGTATCGATAAAAAACTTGCAAAAAATATTTTCTTCATATTTTATTAATTTGTATTTGGTAAATTTTGTTTTATAAAAATACCTTTATCTATTTCTCTTTGGGCATTAATAGAATTATAAAGGTACTCGTAATTATTAGGATTACAAACAACATTAGTGCCAGTATTTCCAGAAGTAACATAAGTTAATACACGATCTAATATAGGATCTGATCTTTCTCCAAGAACTCCAAGGTTTAAAATATCTTCATTTGGGCACAAATTTATGTTGGGTATAAATCCATTTTCATAAGTTTGGTCGTTTTTATTATAGAAACTTAACACAATTGGTTGTAAAGCTACTGTGTGAGACATGTTTCTGTTTCCAAAATCGTAGTCATCAGAATTATATAAAGTTATAGAACCTGTGTTATTTCCAGCAGTTTGTGCACCAATTAAATGTACATTTATATAAGGTTTTAGACTATTTACTAATAATTCAATTGTAGAAGAACCAGAAAAATTATCTCCATTTAATATAATATAAACATCTGTTAAATTAAGACTATTAAAATCTGTATTCACATTTAATTTTGAAGGAAATTTCGTAACCAAAGAATCTGGCTGATTTTGTTCAAACCAAGGTTGTGCTTTCGAATTCCATTTTTCTTTTATAAAAGTTTCATCCGGAAACTGACCTGCTATTAGACTTGCCAATTTAGCCATATCTCTTACAAAACTTCCTGTACCTATATTATAACGTAAATCTAAAACAAGTTCGTTTACATTATTATTTTTAAAATCTAAAAAAGTAGTATTTAATTGGTCTATGTAATTTTTAGAAAAATTGTTGTTATACATTAAATAACCAACGTTATCTGCTCCAATTGAAATTGTTTTTTCTTTAAAAGTTGTAGAATATGTATAATCTTCTCTGGTTAACGAAACTGTTTTTGCATTTGGAGTAACAGTATTTCCATCGAAATCTACCATATTTAAAATAAATGTATCTGCACCACCCAATAATAAATTGTTGAAGTTTGTTCTTGTTAATTGCAAACCGTTAACAGCATTAAAAAATTCTCCACGCTCAATACTTTTTGTTGAGGCATTAGAACTTGGTAAAATGTGTGTTACATATCCTATAACATTTTCTGGGCTTCCTTCTTCAGCAATTATTCCAAACTCCATTCCATTTGTAATAGCCGTTCTTGGAGGAACATCTTCTAATAGAACATTATAATCTTCTATTAATGTAGATTTTGTATCATTTACAATTAATAAAGACGAAAACAATTCATTATAATCTAAAAAAGAACTTAAATAATTATTTAATTGAATGTCCGAATTAAAACGTCTATCAGATAAATCTTCAATTTCGTCTTGATGTAAATAATACGCATTCAATCCTTTCCATACAAAATCTTGTACAATCAAATCATTTGGAACCTTATATTCTTTAGAACATTGTGCAAAAGAAATTGCTAATAGGAAAATATAAAAAGCTTTTATATAGTTTTTCATTAATAATAGATATAGTTTCTGTACTAAATTTAACGCAATTTAAACATAAATAGTATTATTTTTAAAATATCGTGTAACAAAATAAATTGTGACTCGTCGTAATAATGTAGATCCAAAAATAAGAAAGGAGTAAAGAGAAGGATTTGCACAATAAATCAACCAATAAATGAACCAGTCAGACTTTTTAAAAGTTGTTTTGCCATTTAAAGACAAGGTCTTTCGTTTAGCAAAAAGATTGTTAGTTTCTACAGAAGAAGCTGAGGATGCTACACAAGAACTGTTTTTTAAATTGTGGAAAAGCAAAGAAAAAATCGCCGACTATAAAAATGTTGAAGCATTTGCAATGACAATGACCAAGAATTATTGTTACGATCGTTTAAAATCGAAACAAGCAAGTAATTTAACATTGGTACACAGTAATTATAAAGAAAAAGATACGTCTTTAGATAAAAAATTGGAACATCAAGACAGTGTAAACCAAGTACACAAATTGATTGAAAATTTACCAGAACAACAAAAAATTATTATTCAACTTAGAGATATAGAAGAATACGATTTTGAAGAGATTTGTAAAATGGTAGATATGAAGCCAACAGCAGTAAGAGTTGCATTATCTAGAGCGAGAAAAACAATAAGAGAAGAATTAATAAAAAAACACAACTATGGAGTTAGCTAACATAGAAAAATTAGTAGAAAAATATTTAAATGCAGAAACTACTTTGCAGGAAGAAACAACCTTAAAAAACTATTTTAAAGAAGGAATTGTGGCACCTCATTTGCAAGAGTATGCTTATATGTTTAATTATTTTGCATCCGCTAAAGATGAGAAATACACGAAAACCATAAAGTTAGAACCTAAGAAATCGAATAAGAAAAACTTTAAATGGTTGTCTGTTGCAGCATCTGTATTATTATTGTTTAGTGTATTTGTTGGGAAACACAAATATGACGAACATCAACAAAGAAAAGAAGCAGAAAAAATTTATGCACAAGTAAGTAAAGGACTAGAACTACTTTCTACAAACCTAAAAAAAGGAGAAAACGCAGTCGCAACTTTATATACTTATGAAAATACTGTAAAAAAAATATTAAAATAAACCAAGTAACAATTAGTAAAACCAAGTAAACAAGAGAAATTATGAAAAAATTAATAATATTATTAGCGTTCGTAGTTGCACCAATAGCAACAAGCGCACAGTCGTTTTTTGACTCGTTAGAAGATATGAATGGAGTAGACATGGTCGTTGTTTCCAAAGATGCTTTCGAACTTTTAAACAAGTTTCAACCGAAAGATTCTAAAAGCAACGAAGTTATGCAAGTCTTTGAAATGATTAAAGATTTAAAAGAATTTAGAATGTTTTCTTCCGACGATAAAACAATTGCCAATAAAATGGAAACAATGGTAAATAGTTCTATTAAAAAACAGAACTTAACAGAATTAATGCGTATTAAAGAAGACGATTCTCGTATTAAAATCTACGTTAAAACCACAAAAAACAAAGATTACGTTAGTGAGGTTTTAATGTTTATTAAAGGAGTTGACAAAAAAACAAATGGTATGTCTGAAGCGATGATTGTTTCTTTAACAGGAAATATAGACATTAATAAAATGTCTGACTTAGCAGATACATTTACAAACGGAAAGAATAAAAAGTAATTTTTATTTTCCCAATTACAAAACTAAAACTTGTAGTATTTATTAGATAAGTGCTACAAGTTCATAAAAAAATACACAATGAGAAAATTAACCACAATATGTACTTTGTTGTTTTTGGTTGTTTTTGCAAGTTCTTGTAAAAATGAAAAATCACTTCAACAATATTTAGTAGACGTTCCAGAAAAAGAAGGTTTTATTTCAGGAGATTTACCAATAAGCTCTTTATTAACTGCAAAAACAGATGTTTCTGACGATGTAAAAGAAACCATAAAAAGCATTAAAAAAATTAATGTTGCTTATTTAATTAAAACTGCTGATAATGAAGCAACTTATCAAAAAGAAAAAGCGACTTTAAAAAATATTTTTTCTAGCGAAGATTATAAAAATCTTATGACTATGAAAATGAAGGGAATGAATATGAAGGTATATTATACTGGAGATACAGACTCTTTAGACGAAGTAATTGTTTTCGGTTATGGAGACAAAAATGGAGTAGGAGTTGCACGTTTGTTAGGAGATGATATGAATCCAGCCAAAGTAATTGAAATGCTAAACAGCGTTAAATTAGATGAAGATAATGCTTCTTTAGAACAATTTGCAAACATTTTTAAAGGAAGATAAACTTTTTAAAATTTTATTATAAACCTCAGTTTCATTAGAAATTGAGGTTTTTTCGTTTCAAAAAGATATCATTTTTTTTAGGAGCTATTTCCAGCTTTCAGCACTCGCTTTTTTTCTGAAAAAAGAAAAAAGAGCTCAAACAAATGCTTCAATCTGGGCTAAAATTACTTGCCAACTTATCTTAAGTTTTTAAAATTTATAAGTTAATATCGAATTTAACGACGCATTAACAACAAAACTACCTTTATTTACTATTTTTGATTTCTTACAGAAGTAAATTATTTTTATGAAGATTCAAAAATCCCTTTTATATATTTTTCTATTTATTGTTAGTTTTAGTTTTGCTCAGAATTCAACTGATTACAAAGCAGAGAGAGAGAAAATTCACGATTTAGTACACACAAAATTAAAAGTAGACCTTAATTTCAATAAAAAAGAATTAAATGGAGAAGCTTGGATCACACTAAAACCACATTTTTATAGCACAAACAAACTTGTTTTAGACGCAAAAGCGATGGTTATTAAACAAGTAACTCTTAATAATCAAAAATTAAACTTTACAAACGACGATTTTTATTTAAATATAGATTTACCAAAAACCTACACAAAAGACGAAGAGTTTACAGTTTATATAGCATATACAGCGCGTCCAGAAAAGGTGAAAGATAAAGTGACTAATATTATTTCTGCTTCTAAAGGTTTGTATTATATCAATGCAAATGGAGTAGACAGGAACAAACCAACCCAAGTTTGGACCCAAGGTGAAACCGAAGGCAGTAGCTGTTGGTTTCCAACAATAGATGCTCCAAACCAAAAAACATCACAAGAAATTTACATAACAGTCCCTAATAAATACAAAACACTTTCCAATGGTTTGTTAATCAACCAAACAAAAAACGGAAACAACAGAACCGATTATTGGAAATTCGACAAAAAACACGCTCCATATTTATTCTTTCTTGGAGTTGGTGAGTTTGAAATAATCGAAGACACCTATAAAAACATTCCTGTTAATTATTATGTAGAAAAAGAATACGCACCTTTTGCAAAAGAAATTTTTGGAAACACACCAGAAATGATACAGTTTTTCTCAGATAAATTAGGCGTAGAATTTCCTTGGAGTAAATACAGCCAAATTGTGGTGAGAGATTACGTTTCTGGAGCCATGGAAAATACAACAGCAGTAGTTCATGGAGAACAAGCATACCAAACTGCAGGACAATTAATAGACGAAAACAAACAAGAAAATACAATTGCTCACGAATTGTTTCATCATTGGTTTGGCGATTTAGTTACTTCCGAAAGCTGGAGTAATTTGGCTTTAAACGAATCTTTTGCCAATTATAGCGAATATCTTTGGAGAGCTCATAAATATGGAAAAGAAGATGTAGAAATGTATCAATTCGAAAATGCGAACTTGTATTTCGAAGGCCAGAATAGTGACAAAAGTTTAATTCGTTATAATTATGACGATAAAGAAGATATGTTCGATTTAGTAAGCTATAATAAAGGTGGTGCTATTTTACACATGTTACGAAATTATGTTGGAGACGAAGCTTTCTTTGCAAGTTTAAAAGCATATTTAACGAGATATAAATACCAAACTGCAGAAGCGCATCAATTGAGATTAGTTTTTGAAGAAATTACAGGAAAAGATTTAAACTGGTTTTTTAATCAGTGGTTTTTTGGAAAAGGGCATCCAGATATCGAAATTTCTTACGATTATAATTTAATAAGAAAAACAGTAACTGTAAACATTCTTCAACAACAAGCAGAAACATTTCAATTCCCTTTTGCTATTGATGTTTTCGAAGGAACCAAAAGAACAAGACATAACGTTTTTGTAGATGGAAATGATGCTTCTTTTACATTTCCTTTTAATAAGCAACCTACTTTAATACAAGTAAATGCAGATGGTGTTTTGTTGTGTGAAATCAACGAAAATAAAGTGCTGAGTGATTATATTTTTCAATTGAAAAACGCACAATTATTTGCACATAGGAGAGAAGCTTTATTGGAAGTTGCCAAAAAGCAAGAAGAAAAAAATGCTTTTAATGCTGTTGTAGAGGCAATGGACGATCCTGCTTATAAAATTAGAATTTTAGCATTAGAAAATGTAGATTTAATTAACAAATCTTCAAAGAAAAATGCAATTGAAAAAATTAAACAATTAGCAACTTCAGATCCAAAAACATTAGTGCAAGCAAGTGCAATAGAAACCTTAGGGAAACTAATAGATCCTGAAATGAAACCTATTTTATTAAATGCGTTGGAAAGTAAATCGTATGCAGTTTTAGGAAAAGCTTTGGTGGCACTATATTATGTGGATAAACCTCTGGCATTTAAAAAGTCTAAAGAATTACCAGATGAAGTTCGTAAAATTCTAGCAACACCATTAACACAAATATTTATTGAATCTAATGACGATACAGAGTTGCCATTTATCGCTAAAAGTGTAGTTTCTGGTATGTTTTTATTTGGAGATGATACTACAAAAGCACTATATCAAAGAGCTTTTAAGAAGATTTCTAAGAGTAATGATACTGAAGCCATACAGAATTTGGTTTTAGATATGGTTGTAAAAGGAAATCAGTACAAAAGCTTTAATTTTGATAAGGTTGTGATCAATTTAATGCGAACAATGGTGCAAGACCAAGAGAAATCTACAAACTCTAATAAAGTTAAAAACGTCGCTATTATTAAAGAATCAATGGCGAAACTTATTCAATAACAAACTTAACACTCAGTTTTTAAGCAGGAATTAGAATTCCATATAATATTTTGTTGTTGAAAATATTTTAAATCTACAAAATCAAAATATTTCTTATTTCTTGTATTCAGCAAAGGTACCATCATCATAAAATACAACAATTCTTTGAATTCTTTTTCCTAAAACAGGTTTAGAATCTTCAAATAAAGAAGGAGATGGAGTAGAAGTCGTGTCTACTATTTTAGGATAATTTCCTTTTCCATTTAACAACCAATGAATATCTACATCTAAAAATTCGGAAGTTACTTTTAAAATAAAATCTAGACTCGGTTTATTTCTTCCAGACAAAATATGTGAAATACTGGAACGTTGCACACCTATTTTATCTGCAAAAGTAGAAGCAGATAATTGGTGGTATTCCATCACTTTTTTTAATCTTTCAGTAAATTCAACACTGTTTATCATTGTAACTTTTTTACGTATTACAAATGTAAAACAACTATATTTAATTACAATGTTAAAGTTTAGTTTCTTAATATAAGTTGAAAAAAATACTTTAATTAATTGCTTTAAATAACTTACATAATATACTAAAATTCAATAATTTAATTCTTATAAATAGATAATATTTATTTCATCAATTAAGCTGATTGTATTTTGTAACGAATGGAAAAACATAAGTTTACATAAGTAACAAATTGTTGTAAATTTGTAATTTACATTTGTAACATGTTTACAATTTACAATTGTAACATTTTAGTTTGATTACAATTGTGAATACAGTACTTTTACGTTATAATTTTGTTCGTATATAATGAAGATATTAGCCACCGAATTTTTAGCATCTATTTATCAAACAGAAAAAGAAAGTACTCTTTCTGGAAAATGGATTACGTATAAAGACATCGAAAATCTTTTTAAAAAATACCAAGCAATTTTCGAAGTAAAACAAATTGGAACTTCCGAAGAAGAAAGACCAATTCTGCAATTAAAAATCGGAACAGGCTCTAAGAAAATTTTGCTGTGGTCGCAAATGCATGGAAACGAAAGCACAGGAACCAAAGCATTATTCGATGTATTCAATTGTTTTTTAAATAGTAATAAAGACGAACTTTCAATAATTTTAAAAGAATGTACATTGATTTTTATTCCGATGTTAAATCCAGATGGAGCACAAGCCTACACAAGAATAAATGCAAATAATATCGATTTAAACAGAGATGCAGTCGATAGAAAAGCAAAAGAAAGCAAGTTATTACGTAAGATTTTAGAGGAATTCAATCCGCAATTTTGTTTCAACTTGCACGATCAAAGAACTATTTTTAATGTGGAAGGCACTAAAAATCCTGCAACCATTTCCTTTTTAGCACCTTCAGAAGAAGAAACCAGAGCTTTAACAAAAGGCAGAACAGAAACTATGAATGTAATTGTAGCCATGAATAAAATGCTACAAAACATAATACCTAATTATGTAGGCAGATATACAGACGAATTTTATCCTACAGCAACTGGCGACAACTTCCAGAAATTAGGTTTTAATACCATTTTAATTGAATCTGGGCATTTTCCAAACGATTATATAAGAGAAGAGAGCAGAAAATATACGTTCTTTTCAATTTTACAAGGAATTTATCATATTGCAACTGCCATTAATTTTAATACTTATAAGGAGTACTTTTCAATACCTAATAACGATAAAATTTTCTACGATGTAATTCATAGATATCCAGATTCTAAAGATGATGTCGCATATCAATATCAAGATTTAATTGTGAATGATAAATTAGTTTCAAAATTGGTAAAAGTAGAAGAAAAAGTGTTGAAATCTAATATAGGACACTCCGAAATCGTTTTCGAAAGCAAAAAAGTTTAGACATTTCTCATTAATTTTATTGTTCAATTAAATTTTATTCATAAATTTGCACTATTAATTGAATAATACATAATATATGAAGAAGTTTATTTTAGACGAAATCGACCACCAGATTTTAGATATCTTAATTGAAAATGCAAGAACACCTTTTACGGACATTGCAAAACAGTTATTAGTTTCTGCAGGAACCATTCACGTTCGTGTTAAAAAAATGGAAGACGAAGGTATTATTCAAGGTTCTACATTAACATTAAACTACGAAAAAATGGGCTATTCTTTTATTGCTCATGTTGGTGTTTATTTAGAAAAAACCTCTATGACACAGAGTGTTATCGAAAATTTAAGAGCAATACCAAACGTAACTGTAGCTTATGTAACTGCTGGTAAATACAATATTTTCTGTAAAGTAAGAGCAAAAGGAACAAACGATGCAAAAGACATTATTTATCAAATAGATGATGTTCCTGGAGTAAATAGAACAGAAACAATGATTGCTTTAGAGGAAAGTATCAACGATAAGAAAAGAATGATGCATGCTATTTTTAAAGAATTATAGGCGTATTTCAACAAATAAAATTTAGTAAAAATCTCTATCAATAAAATGATAGAGATTTTTTTATGGATTACACTTCTTTATCTGTAAGTTTGTTTTGATTACGAAATATCTATTTTATGAGTGATAAAATTATCTATAATATAAATTCTATCGATAAAAGCAAATTATTAGAATTGTATAAAAACATGCTAAAACCTCGTTTAATTGAGGAAAAAATGTTAATTCTATTACGTCAAGGTAAAATTTCTAAATGGTTTTCTGGAATAGGGCAAGAAGCAATTTCTGTGGGAGTTACTTCTGCTTTGTATGGGGATGAGTATATTTTACCAATGCACAGAAATTTAGGAGTTTTTACTACAAGAGAAATTCCTTTACATCGTTTATTTGCACAATGGCAAGGAAAAAAAAGTGGTTTTACCAAAGGCAGAGATCGTAGTTTTCATTTTGGAACACAAGAATACAATATCGTTGGAATGATTTCGCATTTAGGGCCTCAATTGGGTATCGCAGACGGAATTGCACTTGCGAACAAACTAAAAAATAATAACAAACTTTGCGCAGTTTTTACAGGTGAAGGTGGTACAAGTGAAGGTGATTTTCATGAAGCTTTAAATGTTGCTTCAGTATGGAGCTTGCCAGTTTTATTTTGTGTAGAAAACAATGGTTATGGTTTATCTACACCAACTTCCGAGCAATTTAATTGCGAGAATATTGCAGATAAAGGAATTGGATATGGAATGGAAAGTTATATAATTGATGGCAATAATATTCTGGAAGTATTTTCGAAAGTAACCGAAATTGCAAAAAGTGTTCGCGAGAAACCACGTCCTATTTTATTGGAATTTAAAACATTTCGAATGCGAGGTCATGAGGAAGCAAGTGGAACAAAATACGTTCCTCAAAATTTGCTAGACTTGTGGAGAGCAAAAGATCCTTTAGAAAATTTCCAATTATTTTTGAAAGAAGAAAATATTCTAACAGAAGAAATCGAAAGTTCTTATAAACAAGAAATTATTAAGGAAATTAACGATGGTTTAGATACTGCATATGCAGAAGAAGATATTGTTTCTAATGCAGAAATTGAACTTAATGATGTTTATAAAAACTACGATTATAAAGCAATTTCTCCATCAATAGAAAAGAAAAACATTCGTTTAATAGATGCTGTTTCTGAAGGTTTGTATCAATCTATGGAAAAATACGAAAATTTGGTAATTATGGGACAAGATGTTGCAGAATATGGAGGTGTTTTTAAAATTACAGATGGTTTTGTAGAAAAATTTGGAAAAGAGCGTGTTAGAAATACACCAATATGCGAATCTGCCATTGTTTCTGCAGCTTATGGTTTGTCTGTAAATGGAATGAAAGCTGTTGTAGAAATGCAGTTTGCAGACTTTGTTTCTTCAGGTTTTAACCCGATTGTAAATTTATTAGCAAAATCTCATTATAGATGGAACGAAAAAGCAGATGTTGTTGTTAGAATGCCTTGTGGAGCAGGTGTAGGAGCTGGGCCATTTCATAGTCAAACAAACGAGGCTTGGTTTACAAAAACACCGGGTTTAAAAGTTGTTTATCCTGCATTTCCTCTAGATGCAAAAGGCTTATTAATTGAAGCGATAAACGATCCAAATCCTGTTTTATTTTTCGAACACAAAGCTTTGTATAGATCTGTTTATCAAGAAGTTTCTGAAAATTATTTTACAACAGAAATAGGTAAAGCAGCACTTTTAAAAGAAGGAAAGCAAATTACAATTATTAGTTATGGAGCTGGAATTCATTGGGTTTTAGATCATTTAGAAAATAAAAATGTTTCTGCAGACGTAATCGATTTAAGAACATTACAACCTTTAGATGTAGAAACGATTTACAAATCTGTAAAAAAAACAGGAAAAGCTCTAATTGTACAAGAAGACTCACTTTTTGGAGGAATTGCAAGCGATATTTCTGCATTAATCAACGAAAATTGTTTTGAGTTTTTAGACGCGCCTGTTAAAAGAGTCGCAAGTTTAGAAACACCAATACCATTTCAACCAGGTTTAGAAAAAGAATATTTAGGCAAAAATCGATTAGAAAAGGCAATTGATAAACTTTTAAATTATTAATTTTTGCTTATAAACTTTATAATTTCTCTTGTCGAATTCAGTCGAGACCATACTTAAAATTTCAACTTTCTAAAAACACACATTCATAAATTAAATATAAAATTCTGATTTTCACTTTTTTCAATAAAGTAAAAACATTATTTTTATAAATATTAATACTATTTATGAAGAACAAACAAATCACCCTAAAAAATAGACCTAAAGGTTTTCCAGACGAAAACACATGGGAATTAGAAGAAAACACAATCCCTACTTTAGAGGAAGGAGAAATTTTAATTCAGCATCATTATATCTCATTAGATCCAGCAATGCGTGGTTGGATGAATGACACAAAATCTTACATTCCTCCTGTAGAATTAGGCCATGTAATGCGTTCTGGAGCTATTGGAAAAGTAATTAAGAATAACAACAACCCTAAGTTTGAAATTGGAGATTGTGTTACAAGTTGGGGAGGAGTACAACAATATTCCGTTTCGAATGGAGATGGATGGTACAAAGTGGACGAAAAATTAGCTTCTATGCCAATGTATTTAGGAACCTTAGGTATGCCAGGAATGACTGCTTATTTCGGAATTTTAGAAGTAGGAAAAATAAAAGAAGGCGATATTGTTTTAGTTTCTGGGGCAGCAGGAGCAGTTGGGTCTATAGTTGGACAAATTGCAAAAATTAAAGGCTGTACAGTAATTGGAATTGCTGGTGGTAAAGAAAAGTGCAATTATATTAAAAACGAATTGGGTTTCGACGAAGCAATCGATTATAAAAACGAAAATATATACTCAGCCTTAAAAAAGAAATGTCCAAAAGGTATAGATGTATTTTTCGATAATGTTGGTGGTGTAATTTTAGATGCAGCATTAAGCAAGCTAAGAATGCATGCAAAGGTGGTTATTTGTGGTGCCATTTCGCAATATAATAACAAACACAAAATCGACGGACCAAGTAATTACTTGTCTTTATTGGTTACACGTTCTACAATGCAAGGAATGGTTGTAATGGATTATACCAAAGATTTTGGAGAAGCTGCAAAACAAATGGGCACTTGGTTACAAGAAGGTAAATTAAAATCGAGAGAAGATATTTACGAGGGTATCGAAAATTTCCAAGAAACTTATAATAGATTATTTTCCGGCGAAAAAAATGGAAAATTAGTATTAAAAGTTATAGAGTAGTGGAGCAGGAACATTTTTTTCAATGTCCCTATTGTTGGGAAGAGATTTCTATGATTTTAGATGCGAGTGTTCAAAATCAAACCTATATCGAAGATTGCGAAGTTTGTTGCAATCCCATAGAAATATCACCAACATTTGAAGCTGGAGAATTAATTGGTTTTCGATCTGAATCTATTGAGCAGTAAAATTAGTTTTATTTTTTGGAGCTATTTCCAGCTTTTCGCACTCGCTTTTTTTCTGAAATAGAAAAAAGAGCTCAAACAAATGCTACAATCTGGGCTAGACTTGTTTGGAAACTCTTTGTTATAATTCTAATGGATTCACCCAAGAAAATTTTTCAAATAAAGAAATCCAATCTTTTGGAAAGCTCGCTTTTAAAACCAATTTTTCTAATGAAAAAGGATGTGTAAATTCTAGTCTACCAGCATGTAAAAACATGTTGGCGCAATTAAAATTTTCTTCAAACATAATATTATGGTTTTTATCGCCATATTTTGGGTCGCCAATTAAAGGGTTGCTAATTTTATTTGCATGTACTCTCAACTGGTGCATTCTACCTGTTTTGGGTTTTAATTCTACCAAACTATATCGTGAAGAATCGTAAGGTTTTACAGGGATTTCTAAAGTAACTTTTTCTATTGTTTTTAAATACGTTAAAGCTTCTTTATGTACGTTTGCATCTCTTCCTTTTACTGGGGAATCTATTGTTTTTTCGTCTGGAGCAAAACCACGAACAATTCCATAATATGTTTTTTCAATTTCGTTATTGGTAAATAATTCTTGAAACTTAGAGACAAATCCTTTTTCCTTGGCCAATAATATGATACCAGATGTTTTTCTGTCTAATCTATGAATCGGATATACTTTCAATCCTTTTTCATCCATTATATATTGTAGCAAAGAAGTTTCTTCGGAAACATTTCTAGAATGGTGTGCATGATGCACCAACATATTATTTGGTTTACTCACGCATAAGATGTGTTCATCTTCAAAAATGATTGTTATATTCATTGGTTGTTTTTGGTTTTCAAAAATAAGACTTAATTTGTGATATCTTTAAATGTTTTTTAAAGTGAATTTTGTAAATTAGAACAATAACTGTAAGTAAATTATAAAATTATGAGAATAGCAATTTTAAGTTTTTTAGTCATTTTTATGAGCTGTGCAGGTACTAAAAATACAGCAACACCATCAGAAATAAACGATTTAAAAGAAATCGTAAACAATAAAAAAATTGAAGTAAACTTTAATTGGGCAAGACCAACAGGAGGAATTAATAATATAAGAGGAATTGAAAATTTATTGCCTAGAGGAAGTAATATGAGCAATATAGATTTAATGGGAAATCCTAATTTTTTTAGAATTAACGGAGATAGTATCCATATGGATTTGCCTTATTATGGGCAGAGACAAATTTCTGGTGGTTACAATTCAGATAGTGGAGTTAAGTTTGAAGGGAAACCTAAAGAATTTTCTAAAACTTATAATAGCAAAAAAAATGCCTATATTTTAAAATATTCTTTAAATGAGAATACCGAAAATTACAATGTAACACTTACATTATTTTCCAATAAAAGAAGTTCTTTAAATATAAATAGCACCCACAGATCTACAATTTCTTATGATGGTAAATGGAAAGAATATGTATTTAAAAAGAAATAGTTTATAAAGGTTTTAGATTACTCTTTACCTATTGATGTAATTTCGAAACCAGATTTTTCAAATTCAAGACCTAAACCTCCAAATTTTTTTAAAATAAAATTGAGTATTAAACATCCTATCCAGCCAAAAATAAAACCAAATTTAAAGTATAAAATAGGGCCTAATACACTACCCACAATAATTCCATATTTAGTGGCATCTACTTTTTTTAAGTTATTTATAGTTGTTATTTAAATTAAAAAAGCCCTCTCGCTTTTAATTCCAAGTATTTATTAATGGTATCTCCTGTTAGATTTTCTGGGGAAGTTAGCACAGATTGTATTCCGTATTTCTTTAATTCGTTTACAATACTAATTTTTTCGTACATAAATTTTTCTGCAATAATACTATCATAAACATCTTGGATGTTATTTGCTTTCGTATTAATTAAAGTCTGTAATTCTGTATTTTTAAAGAAAACAACCAAAACTAAATGGTTTTTTGCCAACGCACGTAAATAGGTAAGTTGCCTATTTAAACCATCCATAGTTTCGAAGTTTGTGTAGATAATAAGTAAACTTCTATGAGTTATTTTTCTTTTAATAACGGAATATAATGTACTAAAATCGGATTCTGAAAAGTCGGTTTTTATGTTGTGGAGCGTTTCTGAAATTAAAGACATTTGTGAGCTGCGTTTTTCAGCAACAATCCAATCTTCTAATTTCTTAGAAAACGTTAACATACCAGCCTTGTCTTGCTTTTTTAAAATTACATTACTTATGGCCAAGGTTGCATTTATAGCGTAATCTAACAAACTTAATTCGTTAAATTGCATTTGCATTGCACGTCCTTTGTCTATAATCGAATACACAGGTTGCGATTTTTCTTCTACATATTGGTTTACCATTAATTGGTTACTTTTCGCAGTTGCTTTCCAATTTAGCGTTCTAATATCATCTCCAGAAACATACTCTTTAATTTGCTCAAACTCTAAAGAATGTCCAATTCTTCTTATTTTCTTCGTTCCATAAGAAATGGATTGATTCGTAAAAGAAGTAATATCAAAATCTCTTAGCTTTAAGAAAGAAGGGTAGCATTTTAATACTTTTTCTTCGCCTAAAATATATTTTTTAGTAACTAATTGCAAAGGTGAATTCACATAAGCATTAATATTACCAAAATTATAAACACCTCTTTCTGTTGGCTTTAAATTGTAGTGAAGGTTTTTTTCTTCTTTTGAAGTTAAAGTCAATGGAAAAATAAAATCTCTTTTTTGGAACTGAAAAGGCAATTCTTCAATAATTGAAATATGTGTTTTAAAAGAATAATGATTGTCAATCTTTAATGTAATTTTATTTTCATCTCCATTAGACAATCTTTCTGGTAAAAAACGAGTGATTGCAACTCCTTTTTTAGTTTTATATAGAAGAAACAAATCAACAAAAACTAAAAAACAAAGCACAAACAGTAACACTTTAGAAACTTCAAAAAAGATAGGCACAAAAAAACCGAATACAAATAGTACTGCAATTCCTCCTAAATAATAGAAGAATTTATTGTGAAGAAATAAAGTTTTGTAAAAATGCTTCAATTTGTTGTATAAATGTTTAATTGTTTAATCGTGTAATTGTTAATTGCGATTGCAACTCTTTTTCCTCTCGCAAAATAGCAAAGACGTAAAGTTTTTTGTTTTTTACTGCTACTGCTACTGCTACTGCAAACTGCGACTGCCAACTGCAGACTGAATACTGCAGACTGAATACTGCCTACTTAAAAACTAACGTGGAATCTCTACTGCTTCAATAATTTGTTCTATAATTTGTTTGCTAGTTAAACCTTCCATTTCTCTTTCTGGTGTTACAATTACTCTGTGTTGTAAAACAGGAATTGCTGCTCTTTTAATATCTTCTGGCGTTACAAAATCTCTTCCTTCAATTGCTGCAAAAGCTTTGGAAGCCCCTAAAATAGCAATACTAGCTCTTGGAGAAGCTCCTAAATATAAAAATGAATTAGAACGCGTGTTCACCACAATATTTGCGATGTATTTTAATAGATTTTCTTCAATGGTAATCTGATTCACCAAACCTCTAAATTCCATAATTTTTGAAGCTGAAATAACAGTTTCTATCTTACTTATTTTGGTTGTATTTAATAGCGCTTGTTCTTTTAAAATGATTTCAAATTCTTCTGCAGCATTTGGGTATTCAACATTAATTTTGAATAAAAAACGATCTAATTGCGCTTCTGGCAAACGATATGTTCCTTCTTGTTCGATTGGATTTTGGGTAGCCAATACAATAAAAGGTTCGTCCATTTTATAGGTGGAACCATCGATTGTTACTTGTTTTTCTTCCATTACCTCAAACAAAGCTGCTTGTGTTTTTGCTGGAGCACGATTAATTTCATCAATTAAAATCATATTCGAGAAAATTGGCCCTTTTTTAAACTCAAACTCTGTGGTTTGTAAGTTGTAAACAGAAGTACCCAAAATATCCGATGGCATTAAATCTGGTGTAAACTGTATTCTACTAAAATCGACAGCAATCGTCTTAGAAAGTAGTTTTGCTGTAATGGTTTTTGCAACTCCTGGAACTCCTTCAATTAAAACATGCCCGTCTGAAAGCAGTGCCACCAAAAGGAGATCTAACATATCTTTCTGACCCACAATTACTTTTTTCAATTGTTGTTTTATCAGAAAAACATTCTCTTGTAATTCCTTTAAATCGATTCTGTTTTCAAACTCAATTTTATCGGGAGTTTGTTCGTTGTTTTGTGTTTCCATATATTATTTATTAAAGAAATTTTCTATCATTTTATGCAACCCAATTAACTCTTCCTCAGAACATTCTGCTCTTTTATTTAAAGTGATAATAGTATTGATTAAGTATTTTGTTCTCTGAAGTTCGTTGCCAGATTTTGTTGCTAATTTATTAATAAAATCTTCATTTAAATTATTGGTATTTATCAAGTATTTAGAACGGACTTTCTCCAAAAAATATGCAATTTTCTTGTCGATTAAATTTTTATGATCTTTTTCATTCAAATACAAATTGGCAATCGTTTGTGTAAATTCTACAGTGGTATTTTTTAAGGGTGCAATTTCTGGGATTGCACGTTGTTTTCTTCTAGCATTAAAGAGCATAAACAACAATAACCCAACTAAAGAAACAACTAAAAACCAGGTAAGAGTTGGATGCTGTAAAAAGAATTTAAAAACCGAAGGTTGCTTTCTATTATTATTAGAATATTTGCTCGATTTTATGTGAGTATCCCATAAAACTTCATTATTTGGTAAATAGGAGAGAAGGTTTGCTGTATATGCATCTTTATTACTCAACATATAGTAATTTGTAAAAACAATTGGGTTTGTATGCAAGTAAAAAGCGCCTTTTCCATGATATACTTTTATAAAATTTGGTACTTGTTCTCCACCTACAACTGTGGTTCCTAAAACTTTCGTTTTTGTATCACTATATTGTAGAAAATAATTTCTACGGATATTTCTATCAAATTTGAAAGCTTCTGTACCAAAATCAGTATTTTTTAGATAGAATTCACCTTCCAATTTCTTTAAGGCATGTATACTCCAAACATTTTCATCTAAATTATTGGTGGTAAATTCTAACGCTTCTTTAAATCTTTCGCTAAAAAAGTTTAAGGCTATAAATGCCGAATTTCCTTGCGATACAAAGTCTAACAACTCGTCTGTACCTTCTTTTGTTTGATGGTAAGCACTGTGCTTTATCAATATATAATTTCGAGTTGTTGTAGAATCCTCAGGATTATCAAACAATAAAAAATCGTAAATATTTTCGTCTAAAAAGGTTATTTTTTCTTTTGGAAATAGATTGGTGGCTTCTTTTGAAATAATGTAATTTCCAAACGGACTTTTCTCTTTCTCTCGAAAGTTTTCTCGCCAATTCGTTTTTTTACAGCTTGCAAATAAGACAAAAAATACTAAAAAGGAGCTATATTTTATGTACGTGAATTTTATCATTTGCCAACCTTGTTTTTAAACGATTCGTATTTCTGCTGTACATTTTCGAAATTTGCTTTGTCTATTGCAAATTCTCCATACCAAACATAGGTATAAACATAAGAAAGGTAAGAAAATTGTTCCCTTAACTCTTTGTTTTCTAGCTCAAAAGTATATTCTGAATTTGTTTTTTCTTTGTGATAATCAATGAGTTTTTTATTTGATAATACTTTTAAAACAGATAAGTAATAATAGCGAATGGCAAGCCTATAATTAACATTTGCAATTGCTTGTTTTAATAGAACTTCTAAATCTATTTCATGGATATCTTCATCTTCATAAATAAGTTTCTCTGTAGTTTTCTTTTTTCCTTTTTTTATGTTCCAAAAACCAATTTCTGACCCTAAAGCAATTTTAAGAATAACAAAAATGATAAAACCTCCCAATAAAAATGGAAATACTACTTTTAGAAAAGAAACAAACGCTCTTAAAAAACCTAAATTCATAGGAGGGGAGTCGTTTTTTTCTTTTTCAGGTTCTTCTGTGTAAATAAAATCTTTATCAGAATATTTGGTCTTTAAATTGTCTGTAAATTCCCTTTTTTCTGAATACTCAATCGATTTTATATAAATTGTGGAATCTTTTACAACTGGCTTCGAATCTTTTATAGAATCTTGTACAACTTCTATGGAATCTTTTTCAGTTTCCTGAGAAATTGTTATTCCAGAAAACAGCACACAAAAAAGGAGTAAAACAATGTTTTTCATTAGCGCAATTGGTGTTTTTTGGCCACTTTAAAAGGCAGTATTAAATAATAATAACCAATGGTTCCTAGACTAAAGAAAATAATTGCAAAACAAAAAATCGTAGGCATTGTATTGGAATACCTGGTTACATACCCTTCTAAAAATGCCGCTGCTAACGTAAACGGAATGGTACTTATAAATATATAAAATGCATCTCTAACTCCTTTTTTAAAAGACTCGAAACGTTTTAAAGTACCTGGAAATAAAATACTTGCACCAATAATATAACCAGTGGCTGCTTCAATAATAATTCCGAATATTTCGTAGGTTCCATGAATCCATATTCCCTTTAAACTGTCAAACAAACTATTATATTGATAGAAAAAAGCTTGAAAAACAGCCACCATAATCGCATTTACCACAATATAATATCCTGTTCCCAATCCTAAAAACAAGCCAGATAAGAACATATTTAAACCAATTCTTTGGTTGTGGTTGTAAATTCCAATAAATGTACCCCAGTTGCTTCCTCCTTTATAAATAGCCATAGCATCTCCACTTTCTATATTTTCGATGGTTTGGTCTACATATTCGTTTCCTAATATTTGTCTTGCAAAACTTTCATCATTAAAAGTAGAGAGCAATCCAATAAAAAAACAGATAAAAAAGAAGGCAAAAGACAAATAAATGTATTTTCTGTATTGGTAGGCGAGTAGTGGTACTTTATCAAAAAAGAAATATAAAAACACATTCTGGTCTCTTCTTTTAGCATGATAAACTTTATCGAAACTACTCTTAGCCAATTTATTAAGATAAGAAGTAACTTTGCTTTTAGGATAATAGGTTTGCGCATATACCAAATCGTTCATGATTTTTATATGCAGGTTGGCTATGTCGTCTGGACTTTTTTTCTTTTTATTTGAAATTACTTGTTCAAATTCGAGCCATTTTTCTTTATTTTGCTTTATAAAAGCGACCTCTCTCATTAAGAGCGAATTTAACCATTGCATGAAAACACTCCAAATAAAAACAGCACAAAATGTAAACATCAAATTTAGGGTTGCCAATGTTGGTATGCGCTTGTTGGCATTTACTGCAGACAATGTTTTTAAGTTTGCTTACTTGTACATTGTGTACACCGTTTTTGATTTTGCTGCGCTCGAAAAAGTCTTTAATGGCGATAATTGGACTGTGCAAGCAATTAGTGTCTTGGTTTTAATTCCTGTAACATTTTATTCTTTATACACCGAAATTTTATTAGACGGACAAACCATTGGAAAAAAGTTGCTTAAAATTAAAGTAATTAACGAAGACGGATTTAAGCCCAGCATTTCCGACTATATAATGCGTTGGTTTCTTAGAATCGTAGATTTTAATTTGTTTATTCTAATTGCGGTTTATATTTATTCTGTAGATGTGCCTAATGAAGATCTTATTATAGGATTGCTCTTTATTTTCGGAAAATTAGTAGGCTTATTACTCATTATTTTTACAAAGAAGAATCAGCGTTTTGGAGATATTATTGCAAATACAGTCGTAATTTATTTAAAAGACGAAGTAAAATTTTCTGATACCATTTTAATGAATCTAGAAAATGAATATATACCAACTTACCCAAATGTTATTCAATTATCGGATAACGACGTTCGTATTATAAAAGACACCTTTAAAAGTGCAAAGAAATTTAACGACTATAAGACCCAAATAAAACTCCGTTCTAAAATACAAGAAGTTACAGGAATTGTTTCTAAGCATAAAAGTGATGCTGCATTTATAGAAACCGTATTAAAAGATTATAATTTTTATACACAAAAAATGTAATTTGTTTACCACGTAGAAGACGCTATTCGAATTCGTACTAGAACTCGTGGCATAGAAGTAATTAAATAAGATGTTTATAATATAAAAAGAGAGGGTATTTAATACTCTCTTTAAAAAACCTACTTAACATAATGTAAATTATAGTCCATTTATCTTATGATTTCTGTATAGCCGTTTTTCAGGCTATTTATACATAATATCAGATGTAACACCTTTAGGTTTATATCGATAGATATTATGTTAAAAGAAATTACGGCTTAATTAAGTGCTAGATTTATTTGATAGCTATAATTCTCTAATATGTAAAATATCCCACAAAATCTCATAAAGACAATAAACATTGTTACTGGGGTGTTTTAAAATTCGTTAACAAGTGTTAATTACAATTTTGTAGAATCCAGTATTTGATTATTCTAAATGTTTTTTTAAATGATTGAATACACTTAGGGTTAATGGAATAAAAAGAAATCCACCAATTATAAATACGATAAACGCTTTTTGCAAACCAAAATACGCTGCTAAATACCCAATTAAAGGTGGCCCTAAAAACATGCCCACTGTAGAATAGGTTCCTATGATGGAAATAACGATTCCTGTGGAATATTTTTTTGCTTTACCTGCCAATATAAAGGTCATAGGAAACAGCCCAGAAACTCCTATTCCTACCAAACAAAACCCTATTAATGCAGGCCAGAATTCAGGAATTAATATCGCAATTGAAACTCCAGTCATTATTAAAAAGGAACTTAAAAAATATAATTTTTTCATTCCAAAATAATCAATTAGGCTGTCTATTGTTAATCGATATATAGACATGCAAACCATAAAAAGTAAATATCCGTAGGTAAAAACTTCTTCTTTTACCACATCTTTAAAGTAAACGCCATTCCAATCGTACATTCCCCCTTCACAAATGGCCGCAAGAAATACCATAAAGCCTAATAGCATAATGTATTTGTTTGGCTTTTCTAACTTAAATTTATTGCCTCCTTTGGCCTTGTCGTTTTTTATTAAATATGGGTATGCAACAAAAATAGTAAGCAATGTAAATACAGCAACTATTAAAAAATGGACTTGAATAGAAATGTTTAGTTGTAACATTAAGGTGGTAAATAAAACACCTACTACTCCACCAATACTCCACAAACCATGAAAAGCACCAACAATCCGTTTTTCAAATTTTTCCTGTAAAGAAATAGATTGTGTATTTATAGAGATGTTTAAGATTCTTAAACTTACCGCAAATAGAAACAATGCAAAAATAAGTAAGGGCAAACTTGTTGCAAAACCAATTAATAAAAGCGATATCGCAAAAAACACATAGGCAAATTGTTGTGGTATTCTACTATCGTATTTTGAGACCAACCAACCAGAAAGCGGAATACCAATAACAGCACTTGCTGGCAGTATCATTAGCATATTTCCTAATTGCTCTTCACTAAAGTTGAAATTGTCTTTTATAGTTGGAATTCTTGATGCCCAAGAAGAAAAACAAATACCAGACAGTAAAAAATAGGTTGAAAGTGAAATTCGTTGTAAACTTCTTTCTTGCATTCGTAATAATATTTGAATGCAAAAATAATTCTTTTGTTGTTTTAGAAGGTCTTTTAGTTGAATTATTACAACAAAAAACTTCTTTTAAATCATGGGTGTATTGTTGGTTGTTTATGCTTGATAACACATTGCGAGTTAGTCATTGCGAGGCACGAAGCAAACTCAAGCAATCTCAAGCAAGAGTAATAACACGTTTCAAAAAACTACCCAGTCATTCCTGTTATAAATACATCAATAAACTTTTTCATTTTTAATAAGATTCTTTCGCCAATTTCACGTGCTTTTAAAATACTTGGTCTGTTATCTAAGCATTTAAAAACATCTTGTCTAATGGGTTCTTGACCATTGTACACATAACTTTCTATTAAAGAATTGAATTGTTGTTGGTCTAAATTTTCTTCTTTACAAATTTTAGACAATGCAATTACTTTTTGTTGTTGCCAATATTTATCAAATTCATCTGGTATGGCATCTACATCACTAATATTAGGTAAGTTTTCTTCAATAAACTTTTCTATGAGTTCTCGTTTGCTTCTTAATGTAATTTCGCCTCCTAATAAATCTATAATTGCCTTTTTCTGTTTGGCAGCTTCAGATTTGTCTGTAGTTTTTAATCTTGCCAATAGTTGTAAAATATAAATTACATTTATTTGGTCTCTATGAATCAACTCTAACTCAAAATCAATATCATTTAAAATAGATGTTTTTTGAGCAGGATTGTTAATTTTTATAGTCTCGTATAAATCTAAATATTTACTCTTGTAATCTTCAAAAGTTTGTTCATCTATCCCTAAATCTTCCCAATTAAAATCTACATAAGACTCTAATACGTTTTTAGTTCTTAAAACTCTTCTAAAAGCTTGTACAAAAGCCAACTTTTGCTCCTCTCCTAGCAAATCATCTACACTTTTATACGTTGGTGTTACTTGTAATAAATGTGCTAAAGCTTCATCAAATTTAGTAGCAATATCCTCATAAGGTGGCGTTATAATGGTTTCGTTTGCCTCTTTGTTAGAAAATAACGTAATGGCTTCATCTGTAGCCTTTTTTAAGTTTCTAAAGCATAAAATATTCCCTTGCGATTTCTTTTCTCCTAAAATTCTATTGGTTCTAGAGAAAGCCTGAATTAAACCATGATGCTTTAAATTCTTATCTACGTACAACGTATTTACTTTCTTCGCATCAAAACCAGTGAGCATCATATTTACTACAATAACAATGTCTAATCGGTCTTTGGCATCATTAAAATTCGCTTTTTCTCTATCTTTTAAACGTTTACTAATGTCTTTAAAGTAGTTTTCGAATTGCACACCATCTTTTGTAGAAAAACTAGTATTGTACATTTTATTGTAATCAGTAATATAACTATCTAATTTATCTCTAGAATGACTTGTTACATAGTTGCTTTCAGATTCAGCTGCTTGTGAGGTTTCAGTATCTGGAATGTAATCTTGTGCGTCATCATCTGCTTCATTGGCTCCGTAAGAAAATATGGTTGCGATTCTTAAATTGTGTTCGCCTTTTAATTTTTTCTCCTGAAAAATATCATAATATTTAATGAGCGTTTTAATATCACTCACTGCAAATAAGGCAGAAAACAGCTTATTAGAAGTCTTGGTACCATGATGCGCAATAATGTAATCGACAATTTTTGTTAACCTTCTTTCGTCTGTAAACACTTCTGCTTTATCAATATCTTCTACTTCAATATCCAATAAAGTTCTACTTTTTTGTTTGTATCTACCAATATATTCGATTCCGAATTTTAAAACATTATCATCTGCAATGGCATCTGTAATTACGTATTTGTGCAAACATTCGCCAAACAAATCTTTGGTGGTTCTTTTTCCTAAATCGTTTTTAGAGGCATTGTCTGCAAAAATGGGAGTTCCTGTAAAACCAAATAACTGACTATTGGTAAAATAATCGGTTATCTTTTGGTGGGTATCTCCAAACTGACTTCTATGGCACTCATCAAAAATAAGCACCACTCGCCTATTCTTTAATCCTGCTAATTTTTTATCATACTTGTTATTTGTAATCGCATTATTTAGTTTCTGAATGGTGGTTAACACCAATTTAGAATCGTCTGCCAATTGTTTTACCAAACTGTTGGTATTGTTGGTAACATCTACACTATCCTTTTTAAAAGAATTAAATTCTTTCATGGTTTGGTAGTCTAAATCTTTTCTATCTACCACAAACAACACTTTATCTACAGTGGGCAAATCCATAATAATCTGACTTGCTTTAAAAGATGTTAAGGTTTTACCAGAACCTGTGGTGTGCCAAATATATGCGTTGTCTGTATTGTTTTGTACTTGTGCAACCAACTTTTCTACTGCATAAAATTGATAGGGTCTTAACACCATTAAAATTTTATGTGTTTCGCTTCTCACAATATACTTGGCAATCATTAACCCCAAATGATCTGGCTTTAAAAAAGCAGTTGTAAAATCTGTGAGTTCTTTTATGTTTTTATTGTGTACATCCGACCAGAAAAACGTTTGTTTTACAGATTGCAAAGCATTGTTTGCTAAATACTTTGTGTTTACTCCGTTACTAATTACAAACAATTGTACGTATTGAAACAACCCATGATTAGACCAAAATGAATGTCTTTGATAACGATTAATTTGATTAAATGCTTCTTTAATTTCTAAACCTCTACGTTTTAATTCTATTTGTACCAAAGGCAAACCATTGACTAACAACGTAACATCGTATCTGTTTTTATAAGTACCTTCTTGTGCTATTTGGTTAGTGACTTGAAACAAATTGGCATTCCAATCTTCACTATTAAAAAAACGAATGTAAGTAGCATCTCCGTTATCATTTACAAACTGAAAACGACCTCTTAACGTTTTAGACTTTTCAAACACATTGCCTTTTGCTAAATGGTTTAAAATAGTTTCAAACTCTTTATCTGAAAACGTAAGTTTATTTAGCTTTTCTAATTGACTTTTTAAATTAGCAACCAATGCAGTACCCTCTAAAACAGTAACTTTATGGTAGCCTAAACCAACTAATTGTTTAATTAGATTGTTTTCTAGTTGAAGTTCTGATTGTTTGCTCATAATTTCTTTATCGTCATTGCATTCAATCTCGTCATTGCGAGGCACGAAGCAATCTGTTCGTTGGGTTTCCTATTCTTTTTTAAAACTCGTTTTCGCCTTCTTTATGTTTTTACTCTTTTTGTTTTCACTCTTATGCTCTCACTCTTGCGTGGGATTGCTTGAGTTTGCTTCGTACCTCGCAATGACTAACTCGCAATGACACTCACACCCTAACACTCTTTCGATTTCATACTTTTTTGGGTTTACTTTGTCGTTCCTCCTCGCAATGACTAAAGTGGATAAAACAATTCTTCCCATTCAGGATTCATACTTTCTATTAATGCAATTTTTTTTGCTCTATTCCCACTTTTTAATTGCTTTTCTCTTGCAATTGCATCTCCAATCATTTGAAACGCTTCATAATAAACTAATTTACTTAAATTATATCTCGCAGTAAAAGATTTCTTATTAATTTTTGATTTATGTTGTTTTATTCTCTGCTCTAAATCGGCTGTTACACCAATGTATAAAGTAGTGTTGTTTTTATTTGTTAGTATGTATACAAATCCTGGTTTCATAATAATTTGTCATTGCGAGGAACGAAGCAATCTGTTCGTTGGGTTTCCAGTACTTTCTTAAAACTCGTCTACGCCCTCATTCCGTTCTCACTCTAGCATGGGATTGTTTCATACTTCGTAATGACACTCATACTCTAAACAAACATCTGCTGTAACAACCCTTTTTTAAACGCTTGTGTTTTTTCTATTTGTGTTTGTACGTTTTCTATTTTTATATCTATAGCACTTAAATAATTGGCTATTTTTTGTTGTTCTTTTAGAGATGGAATTTTAATATTCAATTTCTTTACTTCAGAAAAATTAACATAAATCTGTGTTCCTCCTTGAGAAACTGAAAAAACTGTGTTCCTAAATTCTTTATAATTCAATTGAAACCAAGCATAAATTGGATATATAATACTTCTTATACAAATTAATCTTTCACTTCTTTGATTATAAATGTATAAATTATTTTCTGGTATCAATATCGTTGAACCAATGATATCTCCTGTACTTGTTTTATCATTTAAAACCATTACTAAATCTCCTTTGTCTAATAATTTAGTTTTAGTTTTTTCGTTTAAAATAATCCTTTGTCCATTTTCATTATATTTCCCTTCAGTTGAATAATTACCAATGGAAACAACTTTGTGTGTTCCTGACTTACTAAAATGTTTTTCTAAAGCAGTTCCTCCAATATTATTAAAAACTTCTCCAAACTTCTTCTCTTCCCAATCAGGAAAATCTAAACCATCATCATTTTTAAAACGCAATTGCTGACTAAACAATTGTTGCATGACTCCTTTTTTGTAGTTTTCTAATAACTGCTTTTTAGTGGTTAGTTGTTGTATTTTGGTATCTACAGATGTTAAAAAAGAAGCTATTTTTTGTTGTTCTGGGAGGGTTGGAAAAGCTACTTTTGTTTTACGTAATTCTTTACCAGAAATACCTTGAACAGTAGTTCCAATAGCTTTTCTATGTATTAATTTTTGATAAATTGGTGATAACATATAATGTAGTAAATATAAGTTTTCAATTTTATCTTTACCTCTTAACTTTATAACTCTTTGAGCTAAAGCTATTTTTTGTTTATCAACTTGAGCAATATTTCCAAGTGGTGCTTCAGTAGTAAATAAAATATCACCAAGTTCAGGTAAGCCTTTACTCATTACTAAATTATAGTTTTCTAATGGAACATATTCTTTAGATTTATCGTAATCAATATATCCTTTCTTTATGTTTTTTGCAGTAACTAAAAACACCCCTTCATTTGATTTTTCAGGAGCTCTACCTCTATAATCAACATAAGAAGTTATATTATCCATTTTATCAAAAGACCAACCATCCACAAACTCATTAAAACGAAGTTTAGGTACACGCACATCATTGCGAAGCTTTTTTGCTGAAGCAATCTCTTTTTTATTGGCAGATTGCTTCACTCCGTTTGCAATGACGGTTTGTTTAGCAATTACGTTATTTTTATTTTCTGCAGCCATTAAAAAGGAGTTTCAATATTTAACTGTTTGCAAAAATCTGCAATAGTTGCATCTGTTGCTGCCATGTCTTTTTCTAATGCTTTTAAATCCGCAGAAATACTTATAAGGTCTATAGCTTCTTCTTCTTCAAAAGTATCTACATAACGTGGTATGTTTAAATTGTAATCGTTTTCTTGTACTTCCTCTAAACTAGCAACATAACTATATTTGTCTTTGGTTTGTCTTGTTCTGTAGGTGTCTATAATTTCTTGCAAATGTGCATCTGTTAATACATTTTGCGTTTTTACTTTATCAAAATGATTGCTAGCATCAATAAATAAAATGTCTTTGGTTGGTCTGTTTTTCTTCAATACTAAAATACACGTAGGAATACTTGTACCATAAAAAATATTAGAAGGCAAACCAATTACGGCATCTAATTGGTTTTTATCTTCAATTAAATACTTTCTAATATGTCCTTCTGCTGCACCTCTAAACAAAACACCATGCGGTAAAACACACGCCATGGTTCCGTTTTCATCTAATTGATGAATCATGTGTTGTACAAAGGCAAAATCTGCTTTACTTTTTGGTGCCATTTTACCATACGGAGAAAAACGCTCGTCACTAATAATACTATCTGGATTCCAATTGGCAGAAAAAGGCGGATTTGCTACAATGGCTTCAAAACGTTGGTCTATGTGTTTTGGTGATGGATTTACTAAGGTATCTTCATTATAAATATCGAACTTTTTATAATGTACATCATGCATAATCATGTTCATTCTACACAAGTTATACGTAGTTGGGTTGCTTTCTTGTCCGTAAAAACCACCAACCTCTTTTACTTCTTTAGAAACTCTTAACAGTAAAGAACCAGAACCACACGTTGGGTCGTACACAGATTTTAAACGCTCTTTATCTGTAGTTACAATTTGTGCTAATATTTTAGAAACTTGTTGTGGTGTGTAAAATTCTCCCGCTTTTTTTCCTGCTCCAGAAGCAAACTGACCAATTAAATATTCATAAGCATCACCTAATAAATCATTTTCATTGTTTTCTAAATCGAAATCAATGCCTTCTAAATGCATCAATACTTTTACAATCAGTTCGTTTTTAGCTTCTTCTGTTTTTCCTAATTTACTACTTGTTAAATCTAAATCTTCAAAAAGGTTTCCAAAATCGTCTTCACTTTCACTTCCCATAGTGCTTTGCTCTATGTTGGTTAACACTTTTTGTAAATCTTCTAAAATGAATTTATTGGTTCCGCCAGAGTTTCCTCTTTTGGCGATTTCGCTAAATAATTCTGTTGGTTTTAAGAAATAACCTAACGCATCTAAAGCATCTAGTTTTATTTCTTGTAATAAGATTTCTTCTGCTTCGTGTCCTATCACTTCATGATATTCTAAACCATCTGGTTTTAAAATAACATTAGCGTGTAAAGACATTTTTTTACTTAAATACTTGTAAAATATAAAGCCTAGTATATAATCTCTAAAATCATCTGCATCCATATTACCTCTTAAATCGTTGGCAATATTCCATAATGTTTGATGCAATTGTAATTGGTTTTCTGACATGTAAATTTGTATATATGTTTATGAAATGAACTCCATAAACAAGCAATTTAATTTTTTGTTTAAAATTAGCAAATTTGATAGAACTACAAAGAGAATACTACATAGTTTTTAAAAAAAAAGATTGAAAACCCAACAAACTGATTGCTTAGTACCTCTCAATGACACTCGAATCCGTCATTGCGAAGCATGAAGCAATCTCAAGCAATCTTATAATAATTAAGACCAAACTGCCAAATCAATTAATATAAAAAAGAGACGATATATTTTATACCGCCTCTTAATTAATTTAGAATTTTATTTTAAATTACCAATACAAATATTATCCGCATTCACACCAACATTCGTTGCCAACACAAACTCTGTAACATCCAGGAGAGCAATTTCTTAAACTTTTATTGGTTTCTGTTTTTATTGTAATAGATGGTATTGAATTATTACCCTCTTTTAATAGATGTACAATTTCTTTAACTAGTTGTTTGATTTTTTTAGATGATTGATCATCTAAATTTTTTCCTTCATTGTTTTCCATAATTTAATTTGTTTCTTGTTTAATATTTAATTTAATAGGATTTGAAATAATATCTGTTCCAATAATTTTTCCAATTATTTTTAAGTCGCCTACAAACTTTTGATTACCGAGAGTTAAATTTCCTGCAGTAAATTTTGTGGTTGCTATACCTGTGGCATTTACACTATTTTGATGCTCTCTTAACCTGAGATCTGTAAAAGGTGAATTATCAGCTGCATTATATACTAGAAATTCAACTTCAAGTCCTGAAGAAGGTGATCCTGTATCTGATTTTACAGTTGCCGTTAATAAAGCTTCTGACAAAAAAGAATTATCCATACCAAATACGTTAGACGAAATGCTAATACTTTTTGGTGGAGAATTAGTAAATTCTAAATTTAAATTGACAGGATATTCATAAATTTTAGCAGTAACTTTTACTTCAGTAGTAACTTTTGTAGAAGATTTTAATTTTACAACAGCACCCAAATAAATATTTCTATTAATTACAATTGTATCTTTCGCAACTAGTTTTATTTTTTTTTCTTTACTATCTATAAAAACACCTTCATTAGTCTCAAATTCTATTTCTCTTTTATCACTGTCTGAGTTTAAAGCAATATAGGCAGTAATAGATATGGTTGAAGTATTATCAGCTGGCATACTAAAAATATTATCAGTTGAAATAATATTAATTACATCATTTGCTTTAACTTCTTCTTCTTCATTACAACCAAACATCATTATTGTAATAAAACTATATAATAGTATCTTTTTCATTTTAAAATATTTTATTAAAAGTTGAACCACTAGCCTTTTTAAACTCAATGTCAAAGGAGGCAGAAAAATACCCAAGACTTGAAAATTTACTTTCTGATATAATTGGGTTGGGATCAATTTTATTATACCACAATCTACCGTAAGATAATCTTACGCTTCTATTAACTCTATAAGAGATTCCTGTGATTAAATTAAAATTTGTAAACAAATCTTTTCTTCGATTATCTTCTGCTATAGTTCCTAAACTTAATCCTATCATCAAAGAGAAATGATTTCTTAAATATCTACCTATTATGTTTGAACCCGGAGGAGTATAATCATCCATATACTTGCTTCTAAGGTCTTTATTAACGGGACCAAAAATATTTATATTAGCCCCTAAAAAAGGTCTTAATCCAGGTTTATTACCATCAAAAAAATATAAAACACCAAAATCTGGTATTACAAGTTTTTTTGATTCAGAACTTACTGTGCTTAGTAATGTATTTGGTAATAAAAATGTTTCAGTAATATTGTTATCATAAGATGTAATGATTGAAACTATTTTTTTTAATAGTTTTTGTGTTGCATTAGAAAATTGAACAAGTTCATAAATTCGTTTACTATCGTTTTGATAAATAGAATTATATGAGGAATTTAATAAGCTGATGTATTTTAAATCTTCAACATAAGTATTTAAAATAGTAATGTTTTTGTCTATATTTTTTATCCTTTCTGTAAAATTACTCAGCGATGTTAATTCAGTAATTTTTTTGTCTATGATAGAACCTCTACCATTTAAAAACTGATTTAAGATATTAGATTCTAAAGATTTTAAATTCGCCAATAATTTTAATGATGTTTTAAAACTCTTATCATCAGTAGCTTTAAAAAAATTTGCAATCTCTGTAAATTTTTTTTCAAGTTGTATGTCTTTAATAGAAGCTAAACTTTGTTTTGCAATTGAATCTAAACTTTCGAATTTATTTTTTAAAATTGTATCATAAATACTGTTGTAAGTAGATAAATTATAAGGTAAAACTCCTGTACATTTTCTCAAGCTAGCACTATCACATTTTAAAGAGATTATTTTATAGTATTGCTTTATAATATTTATAGTATAACTGTCTGATTTTATTTTTTCTAAGATTAATGTATCACAATTTTTTTCATTGTTTTTTATAGTTTCTTTTTTTTCTTTTAAAGTTTTTGAGATATGTTTATATAAGTATTTATAATATTGTTTAATCTTTGTATTAAAAATAGTAGAATCTAAGTTTTTAGCTTTTTTTTCTCCAAAACGTTTTTCGAAAGTAGTAAAACTATCTTTTTTCATAACATTCTCAGCAGCAATAAGAAGATTAAAAATACTATCTTTTTTATAATATAGTGAATCGTTAGTATGAAAAAATGCTGAACTTATATCGTAATTTTCTGTTTTCTTTTTAAGCTCTTTTAAACAATCAGAGAAACTATTTTCCTTATTATTATTATTATTATTATTATTATTATCTGTATTCTTATAATTTTCTTTTTTTTCTTTAAAAAGATAATTTAATTGTATTAATTCTTCTAAAATTTTACCAGAGAATTTTTTTCTTATGGATATATCATATAGTTTATTTGGGGCTAAAGCTGGCATTCTTAAGACTAAGAATTTAAATTTATCATCAATTGGTTCTAAAAAGTAATCTATTTTCGAAAGTTTATTAATACCTGGCTCTGGAAATAGTCTTTCTTTACCAACAGTATTAATGTAGAGGATTCTTTCTATTTCATCGGTTTTAGGAATTTTAACCTTTAAGTAAAATCGAACGTCAAAAGGCAACTCTTTATTTAACAAACCTGTTAATGGGTCTACTTCTATAACTTGTTTTTCTGGAGCATTTTGCCCATAAACAACAGTTAATGTAAAATAAAGTAGAATAAATAATATATTTTTAATTGTAAAACCCTTAATTGAATCCATAGTTATAGAATATATGACACATTAGTTTTTAAAAATCAGAATCGACTAATAAATAAGTACTAAATTATAATTTTATTATTTATAATTAATACCTACAAATAGTTAATTATTTAAAAAAGGGATAAACCTCTAAAAAGTTACCAAAATTATAAAAACTTTTATCCCACTACCCTTCCCACCACTCTCCCTCGCCTTTCCTCCCAAAAAAGTCCATTTTTAAAAAATAGGCTCTACCCGCACCCGAACAAACCCCGAACCAAACCCCAACAAAACCTTATAAAAATTAGGTTTGTGGGTCAGCATGTGTCAGAAGAGGTCAGCATGTGTCACAAGAGGTCAGGATGTGTCATAACAGGTCAGCATGTGTCAGAACCGTTCACTTTGTGTCAATACGTGTCAGTACGTGTCAACTGTTTGTTTTTATGGTTTTTAGCTTCTATGTTTGGGGTCTATTAATCATAAAAAATAAAATTATGGCAACATTTGAAAAAGGTATTCTTGGCGGATTTTCTGGCAAGGTAGGAAACGTAGTAGGCTCTCGATGGAGAGGGAAAAACGTAATGCGTAGTTTACCACAGCGTGGTAATTATACGGCTACAGAAAAACAGGAAGAACAACGACAAAAATTTAAGGTCGTTATTGGGTTTTTAAGTCCTATTGTAGACGTGTTAAGCAACTATTTTGGTGCTCCACAGGGCGATAAATCGCGTTCTAACTTGGCAACTTCTTACCATTTGAAAAACGCAGTGGTTAGTACCCCACAAGGCATGGTAATGGATTACCCAAAAGTATTAATTAGCAAAGGCGATTTAAGAGGTATCGATGGTGGTACTGTGGCTGCAGCTGCAGGACAAACCCTAAATTTTGGTTGGCAAGACAATAGTGGCCAAGGAAAAGCCACAGCAACAGACACACTAATGGTAGTGGTGTATGCACCCGACTTAAATTTGTTTTACACCAATTTAACGGTTGCTACACGAGATGCCACAACAGCAGCAGTAACCTTACCAAATTTTATGGCAAGTTTCGAAGTAGAAATTTGGGCTTCTTTTAGCAAACCAGGAACCAATTTTGCTGCAATAAGTACCTATATGGGTGCTGTTACAGTATTGTAAAAAAACTGTTAACTTATTTATAAAGTGTTTACGTATAACATTTGTATGTTATACGTAAACACTTTATTTTAATGCTTATTTATCTAAACGCTTTTTAAATAAAGCTGTTAGCAATAAACCATTTACTTCCGACTTACTAATATTGCTAAGTGCCTTATGCATAAACACCTTGTTTAATAAGTGTCTAGGATAGATAGGAATTCGACCTAATTTAAAATTGGGGATGTTGTGTTTTTTGCGCAATCGGTATAAGGTACTGCGGCTCACGTTTAAATGTTTCATGACTTCTTCTGTTGTAAGCCATTCTTCTTTTTTTAATAACTGGGTATCAAAATCTAAATGCGTGTTTTGTAATGCTGGTTGGTTTTTTTTTTCATTTTTCATAATCGCTTTTTCTTAACAACATACTCGGTTGACATAGAGCATATTACCCCTAAATATAATAAATTTTTATAAAGTATTGTTTTTCAGATGTAAAAAAGTAGTGTAATTCAGGTATAAATACGGGGTTTTATTATTTAAAAACTTAAAGAAAAAAAGAGAATTTTTAATAGCGTTTAGAAAAATGACTAACAGATTGCTTTGTAACTCGCAAAGACAAATAAATAGGTAAATTGTGGGGAGAGCAGGATTCGAACCTGCGAAGACGTAGTCAACGGAGTTACAGTCCGTCCTCGTTGGCCGCTTGAGTATCTCCCCTTTCTTTTACTAGGTTAATGAACTTAAAATAACAACAATTTTTAAGTAAATAAATTCGCTGTTATCTTAAAAAGGTTGCAAATATAAAAAGTTTTATAACATGTAATTAAAATATTATATTCTTTTTTTTGCTTTATTTTTATGGTAGCATCTGTAATACTATTTTAAAGTAGAATAGCAATCTCAACTACTTAAAAATCAATTACTTTATATTTCTCCTAATCAATTTTCTTACTTTTTCTACATTTTTTTTGTAAATTCATTTTATGGAAATACAAAAATATACTGCTGGCGTTTTACAATACATTCCTTTCTTTTATGTGATTTGGTCGGACGATTTATTATCATATTCAGAGGTTTCTGTTGTAAAAAAAGCCATTGAACAAGATAAAACGCTAACCAAAAAAGACTACAGCTATCTTTTAAAATATTTAGATAAAAAAGCACCACCAACGTATGCTGCATTAAAGCATTGGAAAAAAACAATTTCTAATGCGAACATTAAGTTAGTGGAAAGCGATACTTATCCCCTAGCTACTTTTAGTCAGAAAATGATTTGTCATCATTTTGCAGAATGTCCATTCAATCCGAATTTAAAAGATATTGAAATCAATTTAGGGATTCAACCAAACCATTACAATCATTTATTTGAAATTGAAATTGTTAAAGAAGCGACTTCTAATTATTACAATCCTGCTGAAATAGATACTATTTTAAAAGGAGACCAAACCATTGTTATTGATGCCTTTAGAGATTTTTTAAAAGATCCCATTTTTAAATGGGATATTAAAAGAGACAAAGAAGCATTTAGAAACCATGTTTTAGAACAAGTAAAAGTTTTGGCAAAAGAAGGTTATGGAGCCATGTCTTACGATACGCCTTATGGAGGTAGCAATAATATGGTTGGTTATGCTGGAATTTTCGAAAACTTAATGTACGTTGATGGAAGTTTGGCCATAAAATTCGGAGTCCAATTTGGCCTTTTCGGAGGAAGTATTCAAAAATTAGGCACCAAAAAACATCATGATACATATCTAACTGAAACTGGAAAAGCCAACATTTTAGGATGTTTTGCCATGACAGAAACTGGGCATGGATCGAATGTTAGAGGCGTTAAAACAACTGCAACTTACGACAAAGAAAAAGACAGTATTATTATTCACACACCAGGAGAAAACGATAATAAGGAATATATTGGAAATGCCTTGCATTCGACAATGGCTTCCGTTTTTGCACAGTTAATTGTCGATGGAAAAAACCATGGTGTGCATGCTATTTTAGTGACCATTCGTGATGAAAATCATACCCTAACACCTGGAGTTACCATCGAAGACAATGGCTATAAATTAGGATTAAATGGTGTTGATAATGGTAAAATTTGGTTCCATCAAGTTCGAGTTCCAAGAGAAAATTTATTAAATAAATATGGAGACATTTCTCCAGAGGGAACCTATTATTCTGAAATAAAAAACCCCAACAAACGCTTTTTTACGATGTTGGGTACTTTGGTGGGTGGTAGAATTTGTGTGGCAAGAGCTGGACTTGGAGGTGCAAAAAAGTCATTGGCGATTGCTGTAAAACACGCTTTAAAAAGAAGACAATTTAACGACAGCATAAAAATTCAAGAAGACTTGTTAATGGATTATCCCAGCCACCAATTGCGTTTAACGCCTGCAGTTGTTAGCTGTTATGTGTATGATGTTACATTAACACATATTATGAAAGTGTATAGTGATCCAAAAATTAAAGACAAACGAAAAATAGAAACCCAAGTAGCAGGATTAAAGTCTATTATTACCTGGTTTGCAAACGACACCATACAAGAATGTAGAGAAGCTTGTGGTGGAAAAGGATATTTGTTAGAAAACCAAATTGCAGATTTAAAGGGAGATGTAGATATTTTTACCACGTTCGAAGGAGACAATCATGTATTGTTACAATTGGCAGCAAAAGGAGTTTTGTCTGATTTTAAATCGGAATTTAACAGTGCTGGTTTTACAGCAGTTCTAAAATTATTAGGAGAAAGAATTGGCGATAAACTAAATACCATTAACCCTGTTTACACGAATAATGTCGATACAGAACATTTGTATAGTGCTAAATTTCATAGACATGCGTTCGATTATCGTACAAGAAGGTTCACCTACACAGTTGCCATGCGAATTCGAGATTATGTAAAGAAAGGAGTTCCTTCCTACCAAGCCTTTTTAAAAGTACAAACGCATTTATTGGCTTTAGGAAAAGCATATAGTGTAGAACTGGCTTATAACACTTTTGTTGACTTTACAGAAACTATTATCGATGAAAAAAACAGGTTACTGTTCAGAAAAATAGGGACTTTATATGCTTTACATGAATTGCGAAAAGACGCTTCTTGGTATTTGGAACAAGGCTATATTAGTGGCACAAAATCGAAAGCAATTCGCCAACGAGTAGAAAGGTTATCTACAGAATTAAGACCTCATATTGGAGTTTTAGTAGATGGTTTTGGAATACCAGACCATTGCTTGGAAGCACCTATTGCGAATTAAAAGTAAAAATATAAGGTAATAAATACATATTTAGGATTCTTTAAAGCAATCATAAATATTGCAATTCTCTATATTTGTATATGTTTAAAAATTACACAATACTACTTACTTTTTTAATTTCCTTTTCTGCTTTGTTGGCGCAAGAAAAAAAACCAAAAGTAGCTTTGGTTTTAAGTGGTGGTGGCGCAAAAGGAGTTGCACACATTCCATTATTACAAAAAATGGATTCACTTGGCATTGTACCCGATTTAATTGTGGGGAATAGTATGGGAAGTATTGTTGGTGGTTTGTATGCTATGGGGTATTCTGGAAATGAAATCGCCAATTTGGCTAAAAATATAGACTGGAACAACTTAATAGGTGGAAGTCTCTCTTTAGATAATGTAAGTAACGAAGAAAAAAGTGAGTTCAATCAATATTTAATAAGTGCTGCAATTGTAAAAGGGAAAGTTAAAATTAGTCCGTTTATTTTAAGCGACCAAAACTTAAGAAATTTTCTAACTTCTATTACGTATCCTGTGTATAATATTTCTAATTTCGATAAGCTACCCATTCCTTTTCGAGCATTGGCAACTGATATTGTTGCTGGAAAAGAAGTGGTTCTAGACAGTGGCTCTTTGGCTTTGGCCATGCGTTCTAGTATGTCTATTCCTGGAGTGTTTTCTGCAGTTCCTTATAAAAACACCTTATTAATTGATGGTGGAGTTCTAAATAATTTTCCTGTAGATGTAGCAAAAAGATTGGGTGCCGATTTTATTATTGGAAGCGATGTTGGTAATGGAATGTTACCTAAAGAACGACTAGATAATTTGCAGTCTTTATTATTTCAATCGGGTATGATTGCTAGTAATATTAAAAATCCAGCAAATAGAAAATTGTGCGATATTTTATTAAGTCATGGTCCTAATATTACTTATGGTACACCCGATTTCGGACAAGCCTCAAATATTTACAAGCAAGGAAAAATCGCTTTAACAAAAGAACTTTCTCAGCTGGTAAAAATTTCTAAAGAACTTAAGAAATTTAAACAAAGAACAAGAAGTTTACCCATAGAAAGAGATTCTATCTCCCTAGATGCTATTGAATATAAAGGAATTTCAGAAGAACATTTAAATTTAATTAAAGCGCGTGCAAACCTTAATAAAGGCGAAAAATACACAAAAGTAGACATTGCAAAAGGGATAAATACAGCCATGGGTACAGCTTTATTTGAGCAGATTGCATATGGTTTTTTTGACAAAGAAAATAAAACAACACTTTTTTTAAATGCATCTGAAATTGCAAACCATCAAATTAAAGGGGCTGTGCATTATAATAATGAATTGGGTGCTGGATTAATTTTGAATTATACAGGGCGAAATTTAATAGGAAAATCTTCTAGAAGTCTTATTACTATTGATTTAGCAAAGAATCCGAAAATTAGATTGCAACATCAAAATATATTAGGGGAAAATAAAAATTGGTGGATGCGAAGTGAATTGTATGTAAATAATTACAGTCAAGGTTTGTTTACAGCTGGTTTTAGAACAGAGGATTATAAATATAGGTTTCAGCAAGTAAAAAGTAAGATAAACCGAAATTTAAGCTCTCTAAAAAGTTACGTTGGTATAGGATTCGAATATGAAAACACCGTTTTAAAACCACAGGTTCCCATAGATGTAACGTCAGATGAAGGAGACCAAATTAGTAGATATCGATATCAAGATTATTTAGGAACTTTAAGCTTTCATTACAATACCATAAACAAACAATATTTTGCAACCCAAGGTACATCTGTTGCTGTAAACTATAAAAGATCGTTGAATAATTTATTGAATATAGATATTTTTTCGTTTGATACACCAGAAGATATTGAATTAGAATCGTCTCTTGCTAACTATCATAAATTATCCATAGCAGCATCGAAAAGAATACCTATATCACCAAAATCTACACTAATTACAGGAATTACAAGTGGTTTTATTTTTGAAGATTCCGTAAAAGAAAATGAGCTTTCTTTTACAGATTATTCAGTTGGGCCTTCTTATTATTTGGGTGGAAATGCATCTATTGCACGAGGTGGAAGTTTTATAGTTCCTGGACTAAAAGATGGCGAAGTTTTAGCGAGTCAGTTTATAAAGGCAGACGTTTCTTTTCAATATGCGCTACAAAAGAAACTATTTTTAACGCCACATCTAGATTTGGTTATTTTTGGAGACCATTCATTCTCTAATTATGTAAACAACTTTACAAAACCAACTTCAAATTGGAACAATATAGAACAAACAGGCCTTATTATTTCTACAGGACTTACTGCTTCTTACAATTCTATTTTAGGACCCATTAGTATAGACGCATCTTTTGTAAATGACATTAATCAAATGCGTTTTTTCGTGGGTGTAGGTTATAGTTTTGTAGGGTTTTAAATTTAATGAGTTTGTATTTTCTTATTAAGATTTAATCGATAATTTTATAAAATATTTGTGAAATAATAATTCACAAAACCTAGAGTAGAAAAAATAAGTACTTCAATTTAATTGTATCTTTGCCTCAATATTTTATGTAAATAATTATCTTATTTTATATGCCTTTTAGAAAATTACATCCTCATTTGAAAGAAAAGTTAGCCGAATTTGAGATAACAACTCCTACTCCATTTCAAAAAGCAAGTATCTCTACCATTAAAAGTGGCGCCAATGTTTTTTGTAATGCTCCAGAAAATAGTGGAAAAACAACTACTTTAATACTAACTTCTTTAAATAAATTAAAGTGCGAAGAAGTTGGTACAGCACCAAGAGCCATTGTTTTGGTAGAAAATAATGACAAAGCTTTAGAATTATATGATGTTTTTTTAAAATACACAAGATCTTCTTCTCTACGAGTTTACGTTGCAAATGAAAGAGAACATATCGATTTATTAAAGTCGGAGATTTTTGAAGGTGTAGATGTTCTAATTGCGACTCCAAAAACAATGCACAAACTGTTGTTATTAGAAGGTGTAAATACAACACAAGTAAAGATTTTTAGCATCGATAATGCCGATTTTCTAGCACAAAAAAACTATTCTGCTGAAGTTTTATCAATAACACAAAGTATTACGAAATGTCAGTTTGTAATGTATTCAGAAAAAATGAATCCTACTTTAAAACGTTTTGAAGATTATTTTATGCAATTTGCCAAAACAGTTGCTGTTTAAGATTCTATTTTATTAAAAATAAATTTATGATTATTCCTAAATTACATTATATCGCTGAAGGAAAAAATTCCAAAGAAATTCTAAAGAAGATTCAAAAAGCGTGTACTTCTGGTGCAGAATTGATACAGTTGAATTTAGACACGATTTCTAAAAAAAAGTTTTTAGATGTTGCGAAAGAAGCTAGAGAAATTACGGCTTATTTTCAAACAAGATTAATTGTAAAAGACCACTATAAAATTGCGAAAGAAGTAAAAGCAGATGGTGTACATTTCGAAAATACAGACTCCTACTCTTTTTCTGTAAGAATCCATTTATACACATGGCAAATTGTTGGAGGAACTGCGAACAATTTACAAGAATGTGAAGCCTTATTAGCAAACGAGTTCGATTATATTACTCTGAGTCCTTTTAAAAATTCATCTTCAAGAGATAAACAAACCAAAGTTTTAGGTTTGGCTGGTTTCTCTACCATTATAGATGTTCTAAAAACAGAAACTCCCATTCTTGGTTTTGGCGGAATTACTACAAACGATGTTACTTCTATTTTAGAAACGGGTATTTCTGGTGTTGTTGTTTCTGAAGCTATTTCTACTAATTTCGATGCTGTAAAAGAATTTAATCAGTTATTAAAAGCTTCTGTTGTAGATGAGAAGCGTTATACTTTCTAAAATTTATATTTAAATTCAACTTATTTGAAAGCTTTCTTTAATTTATTTCTGATTCTTTTTTTGATTAAAGCTTCGGTTTTAAAAGCTCAAGAACTAAATATTAATGGAGGTTTCCTAATTAAAGGAACACTTGTTTTGGGAAACCAAAACAAATCGTTGCAAATTGGTGCTTTTGGTTTTGGTGCTTTAAACTATGGCAAAATGTCTTTAGAAAGTGGTTTGTCTTTTGTTTCTTATCAATTTATAAAAAGACATACAAAAAAAATAAACGGGCTCGCCTTTTCCTATGAAGGTTTTACCTTGGTTGGCATTGGAAATAACACCAATTTATTAGGTTCTTCTGTGTCTAAATTAAATAACGAAGTAATTTATAATCCGAATGGTAAAGGTGGTTTTATTGGCTTAGGCTTTGGGTTTAGTAAAGATTATTTACCCAAAGAATTAAAAAGTTATGGCATAAAAAATGGTCAGTTTATTATGCGATTTAGTAAAGGAAATAAAAGTATGCATACCATTTTTACAAACGATTTTAAAATCGGTAAATTATTTAATGGAGAAAGAACAGATTATGCAACTACAGGTTCTTTTTATGCTGGGTATACTTCAATAAATAAACAACATAGAGTATTTCAAACAGGAATTGGAATAGCACTATTTACAGCACAACCCAATTATTCCAAATCACCTAGAAACCCTTTAAATTCTGATGATGGTCGTAAAAATGTTTGGTTTACCTTACCACCTTTTAAAGATTTATTTTACTCAAATTTATATGGTTTTGTAGCTTACCAAGATGCCAATTATTCTGTAAGTTCTAAAATTGGCATAAATAGCGAACGTTTGGGAGCTTATGTACAAAATAAATTACATGACGGTTTTGGATTAAACCCACGTTTTCCTTGGAATGTTGCTAAAAAAGATAAATTATATTATGAATTTATTGGAAGTATTAATTATACAAATAATACAGATGATTAATTCTAAAAACATATATATACTTGTTTTATTCTTGATTATTTCTAGTTGTAAAACCTACCAAACATTTTATGGTGAAACAGCGACTTTAGAAACTTTTAATGCACAGACAAAAAGATTAAATTTTAGTTACAATAATCTTAAAGAAGTTCCTGAAAATATTAAAACTTTAAAGGATTTAAGAATGATAAACCTTTCTGGAAATATACTTTTAGATATCGATAAAACATTAGATGCTTTACCAAATCCAGAAAAATTAGAAGTACTTATTTTAGATAGTCTTCACCTTAAAACAATACCTAAAAATATCACAAAGTTTATCAATTTAAAACAACTCTCAATTGCCTATAATAGTAACTTAAACTTAAAAAACACGTTTAATAAATTATCTAATATTCCATTAGAATTTTTGAATTTAAGTGGGAATAATATCAATAAATTACCAAAAAACATACAAGAGTTAAAAACAATTAAAGATCTAAATTTATCTTACAATAATTTACAAGATGTAGAAAGTTATGGTTATTTGGCCAAATTACCATTGCTTTACTCTTTATGGTTAGATCATAATAAATTGAGTGAACTTCCTAAAGAAATTGGTCATTTAAACCAAGTTTCTTATTTCTATATAAATAACAATTATTTAAAAAACATTCCAAACGAAATTTCAGGGATGAAAAATTTACGTGTTTTACATGCAGGTTATAATTATATTACAGAATTTCCTAAAGAATTTATTGGTGCACAAAAATTAACATTAGTACATATAAACAATAACAAAATTACTTCTTTCCCAAGAGTATACAAAACTGCAAAATATAGTTTGGCAGCACTTCTTTTAAACAATAACCCAATTTCTAAAACAGAACAAAAATGGGCAGAAAAAACCTTTAAAAACTTCTTTTTACTTTCTTTTAAACAGTCTTATTAAAACGTATTTATAAGTAACAAAAAAACTATCTTCGCGCGCATTATGTGGATGTATTTAGGTTTATTAGCCGCACTTTTTCTGGGATTACACAATTTATGTAAAAAACATGCAGTACAAGGAAACGAAGTGTTTCCTGTACTTTTAGGAACCTTACTTTCTGGGTTTTTATTATTTATTCCTTTTTTTATTGGCTCTAAATACAATCCTGAATATTTTAAAGAAATTGGTTTTTATATTACAGAACTTCCCTGGCAAACACATGGTTTTATTTTTATAAAATCGATGATAATGGCTGCTTCGTGGATTTTAGCCTATGCAGCTTTAAAACACTTACCACTAACAATTGTTACTCCAATTCGTTCTGCAGGTCCGTTTTTCACGTTTATTGGAGCTATTTTAATTTACAACGAACAACCAAACTCTTTTCAATGGATTGGTTTCTTCCTTATTATTTTTTCAGTTCTACTCTACTCTAGAATCGGAAAAAAAGAAGGAATTATTTTCAAGAAAAACAAATGGATATTCGCCATTATTGGAGCTACTTTTTTAGGAGCTTCTAGTGGTTTGTATGATAAATTTTTAATTCAGAATTTAACTTTGAATCCGCAAACATTACAATTCTGGTTTTGTTTTTACACGATTTTGATTTTACTCGTTATTCTTTCTATAACTTGGTTTCCTTACGCTGAAAAACGAAAATCGTTCAAATTTCGGTGGACAATTATTGCTGTTGGTATTTTACTACAAACTGCAGATTACTTCTATTTTAAAGCCTTACAAGATCCTGATGCGTTAATTATGTTATTGTCCGCGATTAAAAGAAGTCAGATTTTAATAGCAGTTGTTGTTGGAGGTTTAATTTTTAAAGAGAAGAATAAACGTAAAAAGTTGGTTCCTTTATTTGGAATTATGCTAGGTGTATTTTTGATTTTGTATTCGTAATTGTCATTGTGAGTCAGGAAGCAATCTGTTAGTTAAATTTCCCATCTTATTAAAATTGACTTACCTCCTACATTATTTTCTACAAGGTTTAAACTTAAAACACTTAAGCTTCCTTATCTTTGGTTATCAATATCAAGACAACAAATAATTGGAACAAATAAAAGCCTATTTAAAACAAATTGCAGAAATCTCTAATGAGGATTGGGACTTTTTTAATTCCAAATTAGAAAGACGAATAATTCCTAAAAAAAATGTTTTTCTAAAACTAAACGAATTAGAAAATCATATTTCCTTTATAGAAACTGGTGTTGTTCGTCTGTATATTCCTAAAGAAGATCCAGACAAAGAAATAACTTTTGGGTTTAGTTTTAAGAATCAATTTATTAGTGCTTATGATTCTTTTCTAACGCAACAACCTTCTGTTTATGAGCTTCAAGCATTAACAGAAACTACACTTTTAAGCATTAATTATAACGATTTGCAAGAGGTTTACAACAAAACACAAATAGGAAATTTAATAGGAAGATTAACTGCAGAACGTCTTTTTCTGTTGAAATCTAAAAGAGAACAATATTTACTAAATCTTACTGCGAAAGAACGTTATTTAAAGCTTTTTAAAGAACGACCAGAATTAATAAAGGTAATTCCATTAAAATACATTAGCTCTTACATTGGAGTTACAGCGCAAGCTTTAAGCAGAATCAGAAAACGATTATTATAATTTTTAACATTTATTTTATTGATTTAGGTTCATTGTTTCAATGGAAATAGCAATTTAACTTTGCGCAAAAAAATAGATGACAATAATCATTTTTGTTTTAGTGCTTTGGTATGGAGGTTTGTTTTTTCAATCTTTCTTTTTACACAGATATGCTGCTCACCAAGTTTTTACAATGTCTAAAACTATGGAGCGAATTACATTTATATTAACATGGTTTTTTCAAGGAGCAAGTTATTTAAGTGCTTATGGGTATGGAATTATGCACAGAATGCATCATGCCTATACAGACACAGAAAAAGACCCTCACTCGCCTTCTCATGATGACAATTTGTTTGCTATGATGTGGAAAACAAAAACCATTTATCAGGATATTAATGAACAAAAAATAGCTGTAGATGCGCGTTTTACTAAAAATGTTCCTCAATGGAAAAGTTTTGATGCTTTTGCAAGTTCTCGTTTTTCAAGAATTCTTTGGATTACTTTTTACATCTTATTCTTTGTAGCTTTTGCAACTTCTTGGTGGCAATGGTTATTGTTGCCAATTACTTTTTTAATGGCGCCAATTCATGGTGTAATTATCAATTGGTTTGGTCATATTTATGGTTATGTAAACTTCAAAATGAAAAATACAAGTAAAAACCTTTTCCATTTCGATTTTTTAATGATGGGTGAAGGGTATCATAACAATCATCATAAATATGCAAGTAGTCCAAATTTTGGGGTGAAATGGCATGAAATTGATATGACTTATGTAATCATGAAATTGTTGAATTTCTTTGGGGTTATTAAGTTAAAAGTAATTTCAAAGTAGGTGTATCTTCTCATCAAATTTTTATTTTAAAACTTATTCCTAAATTAAAAAATAGGTTCTCTTTTTACAGATATTTTAAGTAGCTAAAAATTTGTTAAAAAAAGAATGAACGTTCATTTTTAACTTACCTTTGTACTAGAAATAAGATTAAAATGGCAAAACTTCAAAAAAGTATCGATAAAAAAAATGCTTTAGTAAATGCAACTATAGAGTTGGTAAATAATAATGGGTTTCATGCTACACCAATGAGTAAGATTGCTAAAATGGCAAATGTTTCACCTGCAACAATCTATTTATATTTTGAAAATAAACAAGATTTAGTAAATCAGACTTATGTAGAAGTTAAAGCCACATACACAAAATTTGTGTTTGATACCTATGATGAAAACATGCCAATTGAAGAAGGCTTTAAAATGATATGGCAACGCATTGCAGATTATAAATTTAATGATTGTAAGAATGCCATGTTTTTGGCACAATGTGATAATACCCCAATGATTGACGAAGTAAGTAGACAAGAAGGCATTAAACATTTACAGCCATTATTAGATCTTTGGGAACGTGGAAAAAAAGAAGGAATTATTAAACCTATTTCTAACTACATCCTTTATGCATACGCTATTAACCCATTATCATTTTTAATGATATCACAAAAACGTGGAGCAATACAAATAGAAAATAAAGAATTAGAAGAAGCATATATAGCTGCTTGGAATAGTATTAAAGTGAATAAATAAAAATAAAACAATATGGAATTATTAGATAAATTAAATTGGAGATACGCTGCAAAAGCCATGAATGGTAAAAAAGTAGCAGAAGATAAAATTGAACGCATATTAGAAGCTGCACGTTTGGCGCCAACTTCAAGTGGTTTACAACCTTTTGAAATTTTTGTTATAAAGAATCAAGAAATTAAAGAAAAAATTAAACCAGTAGCTTGGAATCAATCTGTAATTACAGACTGTTCTCACCTTTTAGTGTTTGCTGCTTGGGATAATTATACAGAAGACCGAATTAATTATATGTTCGATTTAACAAATGAAATTCGTGGTTTTAAAAATGAAGGTTGGGAAAACTATCGTCAAATGTTATTAAATGCTTATCCACAGAAAGAGGCAGAAGAAAACTTTAATCATGCTGCAAAACAAGCATATATCGCTTTTTCTCATGCCATTATTGCGGCAGCTTACGAAGGTGTAGATGCAACTCCATTAGAGGGTTTTGATCCAGTTGCTGTTGATGAAATTTTAGGATTACGTGAAAAAGGATTAAGAAGTGCTGTTCTTTTACCAATAGGTTACAGAGAGGAAGACGAAGATTGGTTGGTTAATTTAGTAAAAGTTAGAAAACCTATGGAAGATCTAGTAACCGAAATACAATAAGTAAACAATTACAATAAATTAAAAAAAAATAAACATGAAAATATTATTCGTTTTAACATCACATGATACATTAGGAGATACTGGAAAAAAAACAGGATTTTGGATTGAAGAATTTGCTGCTCCTTATTATACATTATTAGATAAAGGTGTAGAAATTACTTTAGCGACTCCAAAAGGTGGAAAAGCACCAGTTGACCCAAGTAGCGATACTGAAGACACTGCTACAGAAGACACAAAACGTTTTATAAGTGATACAAAAGCACAAGAATTAATTAACAATACCAACAAAATTGCAGATATGAATCCTGCAGATTTCGATGCTGTTTTTTATCCTGGTGGTCATGGTCCTTTATGGGATTTAGCAAATGACGAACATTCAATTACTTTAATTGAAACTTTTAATAAATTAGAAAAACCAATTTCTTTTGTTTGTCATGCTCCTGCTGCTTTAAAATCCGTAAAAGGAAAAGATGGAGAACCAATTGTAAAAGGAAAAAAAGTAACTGGTTTTACAAATTCTGAAGAAAAAGGTGTTGATTTGGTTGATGTTGTTCCATTTTTAGTGGAAGATATGCTAAAAGCAAATGGAGGAAATTATTCTAAAGGTGATGATTGGGCTGAACATGTAGTAACTGACGGACTTTTAATTACCGGTCAAAATCCTGCTTCTTCTAAATTGGTTGCAGAAACGTTATTAAATGTCTTAAATAAATAAGATATCTAATTATAAATTTAAAAAGCCTGTAAGAAATTACAGGCTTTTTTTATAATAATATTTTGTAAAGTTTAAACAGTATACATTCTAACTTTCTTCTTTTTTAAACGAGAATTGTTCAATTTTTCAACCAAACCTTCAGCTAAAGTCAAAGGAACTGCTACAAAAGCACAATCTTGTTTTAAATCGATGTCTCCTAATTGATCTCTTGTTAATTTCCCTTGTTTAATGAATAAACCTGCAATATCTCCTTTAGAAATTTTATCTTTTCTTCCACCAGAAATAAATACGGTTTCCCAATAAGGCGCTTTTCTTTCTGCTTGTTTCGAAATATCTACAACATCAGCATCTTTTATAAATTCTGGTAAAAGTTGATCTTTCCACTTAATTACATACGCAGTTCCTTCTGCAGAAACTCTTGCTGTACGTCCATTTCTATGTGTAAATTCTTCTAATGCTTGTGGTAATTCATAATGAATAATGTAATTCATTTCTGGAACATCAATTCCTCTTGCAGCCAAATCTGTCGCAATTAAAATTTGGTTGGTTCCATTACTGAATTTTATCAAAGAACGTTCTCTGTCTTTTTGTTCCATTCCACCACTAAAACAACCATGTCTAATGTTTTTACTTTCTAAAAAAGTACTCACATTATTTATGCTATCTTTTAAATTACAAAAGATAATTCCTTGCTGATTTCCTAAATGATTCAACAAGTGCAAAAGTGTATTTAGTTTGTTTTTAGCAGGAGAAATAACGGTTTTAATTTCTAATTTAGAAACCTTTTTTCCTTTTAAATAATTAATAGTTCTTGGTTCTTCCAAGCCAACAAAATCTGGAATCGTAACTCCTTGTGTTGCAGAAGTTAAAATACGTTTACTTAAAGCAGGTAAATCTCTTATGATTTGTCTCATTTCATACTCAAAACCGACTTCTAAAGACTTATCAAACTCATCTAAAACCAATGTTTTAATACTATCTCTTGAAAAACGTTCGTTCGCAAAATGATCGGAAATTCTACCTGGAGTTCCAATTAAAATGGCAGGTACATGTTTCAGTTCTATTTTATCTTTAGACATGGGTCTTCCACCATAAACCGCATTTACTTTGTACCCAGAACCCATTCCACGAACCACTTGTTCAATTTGGATGGCTAATTCTCTTGAAGGCACTAAAATAAGTACTTGAATATCCGGATTTTCTGGATCTAAATTCTTGATAACTGGTAATAAAAAAGCCAATGTTTTTCCTGTTCCTGTTGGGGAAAGCAAAATGGTATTATCTGTCTTTTGAATAACAGCAGTCGCCTCTATTTGCATAGGGTTCAGCTCTTTGATATTCAATTTATCTAAAATATCTTGTTGGTCTTTTTTATTATTTGCCATTTTATGTTTTTTATAGTCCTAAAATCACTTCAAAAAATGATAAGAATTTATCAATTTCTATAGCATTCTTAAGTTTTGCAAATCTAATACTTATTATTTTTGAAAACCCTTGAATCCAAAATTACATCAAACAAAAATAACACAAGATTTAAAGATATGAGTTTCAACTAAAAACTTAAAACTCAACACTAAAAACTCTATGCTTCTCTTCGTAAAACTTCCAAAGGAGAACTCTTTAAAACAGATTGAATATTACTCAAACCAATTAATAAAACCAACAATGTAATTCCTGGTAAAAACACCACAAAAGGAATTATAGATGGAAAAAAGGGCTCTTTAAAGACGAAAATAGCTAAAGCAAAACTACTTATCAATGCCAAAAGGATTCCTACTAAACTGCCTAATAAACCTAAAAAAACATATTCGAAAGCAGTAATTTGTAGAATCTGTTTATTTTTTGCGCCCAATGTTCTCAATAAAACACTTTCCTTAATTCTTTGATATTTACTGGTTCTTACAGACCCAATCAAAACAATAATTCCTGTAAGAATGCTAAAAAAAGCCATAAAATTGATAATCCAAGAAACTTTATCTAAAATATCTTCTACGACTGTAAATATTTGTCTTAAATCAATTACAGTAACATTTGGGAATTTGTCCACTAAATCTCGTTGAAATAAAGCAGATGTTTTTTCATCTGGTACTTTTGTTGAAAAAACACTAAACTGTGGTGCTTCTTCCAAAACTCCAGCAGGAAAAAGAATCATAAAATTAGGCTCGATTTGAGACCAATCTACTTCACGAATGCTACCAACAGTTGTTTTCATTAAAACACCTTGTACGTTAAAAACGATATCATCTCCAACTGAAACATTTGCGTCTTTAGACAACCTTTTATCAATAGAAATCTTTACACCATCTCCTTGTTTAATAGTTGGAATCCACTCACCTTCTATAATTTCTTCGGAAGTTGTTAAAGAATCTCGATACGTAGTTCTGAATTCACGATTTAAAATCCAACGTCGAATTTTTCGAGTGCTATCTTTACGAATATCATTTACCAACCTTCCTTTAATACTGTGCATTCGCATCGTTACTAAAGGAATATTCGATAAAACAGGTAAATTTTTACTCGTTATATTTTCTGATAATTTCTTTCTCTGACTACTTTGAACATCTAAAATAATAATATTAGCATCTTTAGAACTCTGTTCTATGGTTGTTTTTGACAGTAAAATATCTTTTGTAAAATATAAAGTACTTATTAAAAAAGTTCCCAAACCAATGGCAACTACTAAAACCACGGTTTGATTGTTAGGTCTGAATAAATTCAATAAACTTTGGCGCGCTGTAAAATTCCAATTCTTTGGAAAAAAACGTTTGATTAATTTTATAAAACCCAAGGCTACACTTGCCAATAACAGAAATGTAATTAACGTCGCAATTACAAATGCAAAAGCATATAAAGCATTTTGAATCAACCAAAAAGAGAATAAAAACAGGAATAATAAAATAATTCCAAATACAATAAAGCGTATTTTTTTGGGTTCTTGTGATGCTTTTTCATCAACTCTTAAAACATCTAAAGGTGATACATACCAAGTTCGAAGCAATGGTAATAATGCAAACAAAACCGACATAAATAATCCTAATAAAATACCAATTAAAATTGGTTGAAAAGAAATACTAATTTCTAATGTAAAAGGTAAAAATTCATTCAATAAATAAGGAAATAAAAGCTGTAATAAAACACCAATTAAAGATCCTATAAAACCACCAATAATTCCAATTCCAGCAATTTGAAACAAGAAAATTAAGAAACTTTGCAATCTTGATGCGCCCATACATTTTAAAACAGCAATGGCCTTTAATTTTTCTTTGATGTAAATATGTACAGAACTTGCAATACCAATACAACCTAATAATAAAGCTATAAAAGCGGCCAAATTCAGGAATTTGCCGACATTATCATAACGCCTTCCTAAACGTTCTGTGGTACTTGTGTGTGTGTCTAAATCTGCATTTTCTGCATCTAAAACTTTGCCTATTTTGTTTTCTAATCTTGTTAAATTCAGGGTATCAGAAACTTTGTAGAAATATTGATATTCTTTTCTACTTCCAAATTGTAGTAATTTTGTTGCTTCAATAAAACGATAAGGAATTATTACAGTGGGTGCAATAGAACTTGAAATTGCAGAACTACCTGGAATAGATTTTAATGCTCCAGCAATCGGAATTTTTACTTCACCTACTTTTATAGAATCACCAACTTTTGCATTAAATTGAAGTAACAAAGTAGCGTCAACTAAAGCTCCTCCATTTTTTTGATATTCTGATGAAGCATTTTCTGGAGCGGTTTTTATTTCTCCATAAAAAGGAAAAGCGCCTTCTAAACCACGAACTTTTACCAATTTTGTGTTTCCGCTTTTTAGAAACGCAATCATCGATACAAAATTGACTTCAGATGCATTTGGTTTTAAAGAATCTATAATAGCTTTGGCACGTTCTGTAGGTTCTTGTCTAGAATCGATAATAAAATCTGCTCCCATTAACGTTTTAGACTGACTTTTAATATTGTCCTTTAAATTGGTACTGAATAATTGAATAGAAACTACAGCCGAAATTCCTAAAATAATAGACGCCATAAATAATAACAAGCGTACTTTACTGGCTTTGGCATCTCTCCAAGCCATTTTTAAAAGCCAAGATATCTGTAAATTTTTGTTGGTTAAATCGTTTTTCACAATGTAGCAGTCAATTCGTTCGATATTATTTTTCCTCCCTTTAAGCGTAATATTTGTTGTGTACGATTTGCCAATTCTAAATCGTGAGAAATAATTACCAAAGTAGTTCCGTTTTCTTTGTTTAAATCGAATAATAATTTAATTACTTTTTCACCTGTTTCTTCGTCTAAATTTCCTGTAGGTTCATCTGCAAATAAAATAGATGGCGAGTTCGAAAACGCTCTTGCCAAAGCAACTCTTTGTTGTTCTCCACCAGAAAGTTGAGACGGATAATGATGCACACGATCTCCCAAACCTACTTTTCCTAACAAGATTCTACTTTTTGCAGTTGCATCTTTTGCGCCTTGTAATTCCAAGGGAACACTCACATTTTCTAATGCTGTAAGTGTTGGTAATAATTGAAAATTCTGAAAAATAAAACCAACTTCTTTATTTCTTAATTGTGCACGTTCGTCTTCATTTAAACTACTTAAATCTTGTCCACATAATTCTACATTTCCAGCATTTGGCTGATCTAAACCTGCACAAATACCTAATAAAGTTGTTTTTCCACTTCCAGAAGGCCCAACAATCGAGAAAGTTTGCCCTGCTTCTACTTCAAAAGAAATATCTCGTAAAACCGTTAATTCTTTGTTACCACTGGTATATGTTTTTTCTAAACCAGTTATCTTTAATATCTTTGACATCTAAATAATTATAATTTATGAAGCGACTAATGTTCAAGGTTAAAAATAAGGAAATTCAAGCATCTAAACCAATATTTAGTTCTTCTAAACTCATAAAGTTATGTTATTTTATAATTGTATTCTTGCTGATTTCTTGTGGAAATGAGAAAGAAAAAAAGTCAACCGAAAATAATACTTCAACAAAAGAAGTAACAAATACTAAAACTGAAGAAAATTCATCAACTAATAAAACGATTCTTTGTTTTGGTGATAGTATTACTGCTGGTTATGGTTTAGACGATACAAATGATGCTTTTCCAGCAATTTTAGAGCAAAAAATAGATTCTTTAGGACTGAATTATACTGTTGTAAACTCTGGAGTAAGTGGAGAAACAACTGCTGGTGGAAAAAGTAGAATTGATTGGGTCATAAAAAATAAACCTGAAGTATTTCTTTTAGAATTAGGAGCAAATGATGGATTAAGAGGCGTACAATTAACTGAAACAAAATCTAATTTACAAGCTATTATTGATGTTGTCAGAGAAAAAAGCCCAAAAACAAAAATAATATTAGCTGGAATGCAATTGCCACCAAATATGGGTTTGGACTATACAACCGAATTCAAACAACTATTTATTGATATTGCCAAAGAAAACAAAATCGCTTTTATTCCTTTTCTTTTAAAAGATGTTGGTGGAATTTCTTCATTGAATCAGAATGATGGAATTCACCCAAATGTAAAAGGACATAAAATTATGGCAAATACAGTTTGGGAGGTTTTAGCTCCTATAATTAAGTAGTTATTTCACAGAGATTAACAGAGTTTTTTCACAGAGGTTCACAGAGAAAAAAACACGAATTTTACAGATTACACAGATGTTTACGGATAATATTTTTAATAAAATAGATAACCAAATTATTTTTTTCTTTTGGAAAATTAAGAAAAAGAGAGTGTTTCACAAATATTTACAGACATATCGCCCCATAAAACAAGAACATAAGAGTGTTTTCCCCTTTGGGGAATTAAAGGGGCTTTTACCAGTCAATAGGAAAATAATCTTTCAAAAACTTTCCAGACCAATGTTTTCCGGTATTTATTCCGTCAATTAAAGGATCCATCACTCTTGCTGCACCATCTACAATATCTAAAGGAGGTTGAAAATCGTGCACTTCTTCTTTCTTTTTAGATAATTCAGCAGGATCTTCATCTGTAACCCAACCTGTATCCACAGCATTCATGTAAATTCCTTTCTTTGCAAAAGTTGCTGATGAAGTATGTGTTAACATATTTAAAGCCGCTTTAGCCATATTTGTATGAGGATGTCTATCCACTTTTTTGAATCTATGAAACTTCCCTTCCATCGCAGAAACGTTGATAATGTGTTTCTTTCCTGTGTTTTCTTTCATCATTAAATTAGACAAACGATTACACAAAACAAAAGGTGCAACAGCATTTACCAACTGAACTTCCACCATTTCTGTGGTTTCGATTTCGCCTAAACGCAAACGCCAACTGTTTGTTTTTCTTAAATCTACTTGTTGTAAATCTGCATCTAATTTTCCTTCAGGAAAAACTTCTGCTGTTTGTAAAGAATTGTCGAAACTATAAGGAATTTGAGACAATTCAGCTGAATTTCTTAAGCCTATTCCTGGTTCTGGTCCATGCCAAGTTACTGGCAACACATTATTTTTAGCTGTTTTTGTTGATGAAATACTTAAATCTGATATTTCTTTCAAACATTCAGCATGATTTTCTAACAAAGTCTGTGCTAATATTGGAAGTTGATCAATTGGTTTCTTTTCATTTTCCATCATATGAGCGTAAAAACCTGATGGTCTTCTTACAGTTTGTGCTGCATTGTTTATGAGAATATCTAATCTATCGTATTTCTGTTCTATATAATTACAGAAAATTTCTACACTTGGAATGTGTCTTAAATCCAAACCATGAATGTGTAAACGATCGCTCCAATCTTTATAATCTTCTTCTTTTGCAAAACGAATGGCAGAATCTGCAGGAAAACGAGTCGTAGCAATTACTGTTGCTCCAGAACGTAAAGCCATTAAAGTAATATGATAGCCAATTTTTAAACGAGATCCTGTAATTACAGCAACTTGTCCTGTTAAATCTGTCGTTTGAAAACGTTTCGCATAATTCAAGTCACCACAATCTGTACACATGGTATCATAAAAATGATGCAATTTTGTAAAAACTGCTTTACATACGTAGCAATTTCTTGGAGATTCTAATTCTGGTGTGTCTTCTGGAATTGCAGCTGCACCTAATAATTTTGGTGCCACAAACAAGGCTGCTTCTCTTGCAGAACGAATTCCGGTTGATTTTCTTGCATGTTTATCGCTTTCAATTCTCTTTCTTTTTGCTGCTTTTTTAGCGTCTTTTCTTCTTCGCTGAAATTCATCTCTATTTGGACGAGATAATTCGCCAGCAACTTTAAAAAGTGCGACTCTTTGTGCTTCTGGAATCTCAAAAAGCTGATTTGTATCCGCCAATAAATCTTGTATTGTTTTTATACAAGCATCTATTTCTGGATTATTTTTTTGTTCGCTCATATAATTTAAGCTATAATTTTATATTTAAAAATGTTCTCGATACAATTCCACAAAAAAGTGGAATCACTCGAACTAACATTCGGTAAACTACTTTCCTCACTATTATACTTATCTATAAAAACAATAAGTATCACAAGAGTGTTCCTTCCCTTTGGGAAGGCTAGGATGGGCTTTTATCTCTTCTTCTTCTTTTTAACTTCTTCTGTTTTTGGAGTATTTGAAGCAGTTTGTGCCAAATAATTTGCCAAAATCTTATCTACCAATTCTTCTTTTGTTAAATGATGAAATATGGTTTTTATTTGAGATTTAAAATCTTCCGATATTGTTTTATTCGGTTTTGTTTTAAATATTTTTTTTGCCCACAACAAGCCATTATTTTCTTCTATAGATTGGGCATCTGCTTTTTCATATCTCGAAAATGAAATTCCTAATTCCTTTTCAAAATCTGCAATATCCACCACTTCTTCTTGCTGTAAAATAGTTAAAGAAAGTCCCTTTGCTCCTGCTCTGGCTGTTCTTCCACTTCTGTGCACATACGCATCATACGTATCTGGCAAATGATAATTAACCACATAAGAAATCTCTTTTACATCAATTCCTCTTGCGGCTAAATCTGTTGCCACTAAAATATCTATGTGTCCTTCTCTAAATTGTCCCATAATTCTATCTCGAATTCCTTGGGTTAAACTTCCATGAATTGCTCCTGATGAAAATTTATTAATAGCTAAATTCTTTGCTAATTTATTAACTGCAGCTTTTGTTTTACAGAAAATAATTCCTCTTTGGCCTTCTTTAGAATTTAAGAAATGTAATAAAACTTCTAATTTTTCAATGGGTTCTACAACTACATATTGATGGTCAATTCCTTGATGACCAACAGTTTTCATATCAGCTTCAATGGTAACCACTTCTTTAGACATGTAGTTATTTACCAATTGTCTAATAGCACCAGGCATTGTTGCTGTAAATAAGAAAGTTCTTCTTTTTTTCGGAATTTCAGCAATAATGGCATCCAAACCTTCTTTTAAAGCACTTACCATTTCATCTGCTTCATCTAAAATAAAGTAAGAAATATTTTTTATGTTGATGGCTTCACGTTTTACCAAATCTGCCAAACGTCCTGGAGTTGCCACTACAATATGTGTTTTCTCTTTTAAGCGATCTATTTGTGGTTTGATAGGAATTCCTCCACAAACAACAGCAATAGAAATATCTGGACTGTGTTTTGCAAAAGATTCTAAATTACTATGAATTTGTTGCCCCAATTCTCTTGTTGGCGCTAAAATAATCGCCTGAATATCTTCTTTTTTTGTGTCAATTAATTGCAATAAAGGCAAGCCAAAAGAAGCAGTTTTACCTGTTCCAGTTTTTGCCATTGCAACTACATCTTCATGCTGATTTAAGATTACAGGAATTACTTTCTGCTGAATATCTGTAGGCACAGAAATCTGTAAATCTGTTAAACTTTGTTGTAATTGTTGATGGATTCCTAAATCGGAAAAATGTTTTGACATGTAAAATTATTTTGTGCAAAGATAACTACACTTTTTGTTGATATGGTTTTTTCTTTACTGCATTTTTAATTCAAAAAAAAGCATAAAAAAAGCTCATCAAAATTGATGAGCTTTCTTTTAAACTTGAAAGTATATGTTATTAGATAACTTTTACGTTTACTGCGTTTAAACCTTTGTTACCTTCTTGTAAATCAAATTCTACTTTATCTCCTTCACGAATCTCGTCTACTAAACCAGAAATGTGTACGAAATGATCTTTTTCAACTCCTTCTTCAGTGATAAATCCAAAACCTTTAGTTTCGTTGAAAAATTTTACTGTACCTGTATTCATAATATTGTTATTAATTTATTAAGTTGCAAAGATGCCACCATATTTTAGACTTACAATTTATTAATTCATTTATTTTCAAATTATTACGTGATTCTCAGTGGTTTTTAGGTATTAACCTTTAAATCAACTTAATATCAAGAAAAAAACTATTGAATCCATATTTTTAATCGTAAAAAAACCTTCCAAATTGGAAGGTTTTTCGCTTTATAACTCGAAAACTTGTTTAATAAGCCTTCATTTTATCTTTTTTCTTTCTTAATTGTACGTCTAATTCACGAATTGCTTCACTAACAGACGACTCAAAATTATCGTTACTTGATTCTGCAAATAATCTTGGTCCAGGTAAACTTACTCTAATTCCGCAAATTTTTCCTGTTTCTTCTGAAGATGTATTTTCTTGTTTAAAAAACACATCTGCTCTTATTAGAAAATCATATTTCTTATACATATGATTCAGTTTTTCTGTTGTAAAAGCTTCTAAACGTTCGCTTGCTGTAATATCATGGTATTCAAATTTAATGTCCATATTTTTTCTTATTTAAGTTAATAATTTACGCTTCTCCTCTTGCAGGATATCCTTCTTTTAAAATATAATCGATTCCGCCTAAAACTTCTCTCAAAGGAGATCTTCCAAAAGGCATCGATTGTATAGATTCCCAATAGACAGTTCCGTCTTTATGGATTAAAAACAAACCTGGTTCTGTAAAATGTTTAGGTTCTTTTTTAATTCCTTCAGAAATAAATAAACCCCATTTTCTGGCTTCTTCAATTGGAAAATCATATCCAACAGGAATATCGTCAATATCCCATTCTTTATACGTTTCTTTGGCTACTTCTTCAGTATCTGAACTTATTGCAATTAGATTTACACCTCTTTCTGTAAACTCGTCTTTTTTCTTTTGAAGTTCTTCTAATTGTTTTTTACAAACAGGACAGTGTTTTCCTCTATAAAAAACAAGCATTGTAAAGTTTTCTGGTGTTTGTTCTTGTAAACTCCATTTAGTACCGTTCACTAAATTAATTTCTAAATTTGGTGCTTTTTCTCTTGGTTTTATCATCTTTTTCTGTTTTTTAATTAATATTTATTTTCTCTTTCTATGCTTCTTTTAATGTTTTCATATCAATTACAAAACGGTATTTTACATCGTTATTTGTAACTCTTTCAAAAGCTTTGTTGATATCTTGCATGTCAATCATTTCAATTTCTGATGTGATATTATGCTCTCCACAGAAATCTAACATTTCTTGTGTTTCTTTAATTCCGCCAATTAATGAACCTGCAACTCTTTTTCTTCCCATAATTAAATTCCCACCATTCATTGGCTCTAAAGGCTCAATTGCGCCAACCATAACCATTGTGGAATCTCTTTTTAAGATTTGTAAATACGGATTGATATCGTGTTTTACAGGAACAGTATTCAACAGAAAATCGAAACTTCCTGCATGTTTTTTCATTTCATCTTTATTTTTTGAAATAATTACATCATCTGCTCCTAATTTTTTAGCGTCTTCTGCTTTTCCTTCGGAAGTTGTAATCATATACGTTTCTGCACCCATTGCACTTGCGAATTTAATTCCCATATGTCCAAGTCCACCTAAACCAATAATACCAACTTTGTCTCCTTTTTTAATTTTCCAATGATTTAAAGGTGAAAACGTAGTAATTCCTGCACATAATAATGGTGCAACTGCTTTTGTATCTAAATTCGTTGGTACTTTCAACACAAATTCTTCTCTTACAACAATCGAGGTTGAATATCCTCCGAAAGTTCTATCTCCAGAATGTTTGTCTTTTCCATTATAGGTCCCAACCATTCCTTTTTCACAGAATTGTTCTAAATCGTCTTCACAAGCACCACATTCTTTACAAGAATCGACCATACATCCTACTCCAACTAAATCTCCTTCTTTATAATTTTTAACATCAGTACCAACTTCAATTACTTTTCCAACAATTTCATGACCAGGAACTAATGGATAGTTTGCATTTCCCCAATCGTTTTTTGCTGCGTGAATATCGCTATGACAAACTCCACAATATAAAATATCGATTTTTACATCATTTTCTAAAATTGCTCTTCTTTCGATTTCCATTTGTTGCAAATCTTTATCTGCAGCTTCTGTTCCATATGCTTTTATTTTCTCTGACATCTATTTTATTTTTTATGAATTTCCACGAAATTAGGAATTAAAAAAGGTGATTATTGGCTCTTTTGAAATCTATTTGGACTCATTCCAAAAATTAACACTTTATAAGACAATCCCTTTAAAATTAACAGATTTTTAAGGTTGATGATGAATATTAACAACTATTTTATTCTTAAATTCGAAGAAATGATGATCGAATTTCATCTAAAAAAAAAGCTATAGAAAAACATGAAAACTTCCGATATAATTATACAAGCATTAGAAAATGAAGGTGTAGAATATATTTTTGGATTGCCAGGTGAAGAAAATTTAGACGTTTTAGAATCCATCCGAAAATCCAATAAAATTGAGATTATAATAACAAGACATGAACAAGGTGCTGGTTTTATGGCAGCAACTTATGGACGACTCACAGGAAAACCTGGAGTTTGCATGTCCACTTTAGGTCCAGGAGCCACAAATTTAGTTACACCAACTGCGTATGCACAATTAGGTGCAATGCCAATGGTTATACTTACAGGTCAGAAACCTATTAAAGAGAGTAAACAAGGAAAGTTTCAAATTTTAGATGTGGTAGAAATGATGCAACCGCTTACAAAATTCACCAAACAAATTACGTATGGTAAAAATTCTGGAGCCATTATTAGAGAAGCGTTTAGACGTTCTCAAGAAGAAAGACCTGGAGCTGTTCATCTAGAAATTCCAGAAGATGTTGCCAAAGAAGAAGTAGAAAAACCTCACTTTTTTAATGTTGAAAACATAAAAATTCCATCTGCAAATAAAGATTCGGTTTTAGATGCTTGTAAAATGATATGTTCAGCAAAAAAACCACTCTTATTAATTGGTGCTGGTGCAAATAGAAAAAGAGCTTCTGTGGCACTTACTGATTTTGTAAAAACATTAGAAATCCCATTTTTTAATACACAAATGGGAAAAGGAATTATTGATGAAAGAAATCCTTTATATATTGGTACAGCTGCACTTTCTTCGAGTGATTTTATTCATGAAGCCATTGAAAATGCCGATTTAATTATTAATGTTGGTCATGATTCTATTGAAAAACCACCATTTATAATGAATGCTGATGACAAACGAAAAGTAATCCATGTCAACTTTTTTGCAGCTGAAATTAATGAAGTTTATTTCCCACAATTGAATGTTATTGGAGATATTGCTTCGACTATTAAAGAATTAACAAGTCAGTTAAAAGACAATTCTAAAAAATGGAATAATGATTTTTATTTAAAAGTGAAGGAAAATGTGTCTAATCATTTAGCAAAATATGAAGAAAACAATCGCTTCCCTATTTTGCCTCAAAGATTGGTTAAAATTACCAGAGATATTTTACCTGAAGATGGAATTGTAACTTTAGACAACGGAATTTATAAAATTTGGTTTGCGCGTAATTTTCCTGCTTATGCTCAAAATACTTTAATTTTAGACAATGCTTTGGCAACAATGGGCGCAGGTTTTCCTTCTGCAATGATGGCTAAAAAACTAAATCCAGATAAAAAAGTAATTTCTGTAAATGGAGATGGTGGTTTTATGATGAATTCGCAAGAATTGGAAACCGCAATTCGTATGGAATTAGATATGGTAATTATTATTTTAAATGATAATGCCTATGGAATGATTGAGTGGAAACAAGAAGGAGAAGGATTCCCTAAATTTGGTTTGGAATATAAAAATCCTGATTTTGTAAAATATGCAGAAAGTTTTGGTGCTTTTGGTTACAGACCAACATCCATTAAAGATTTTGAAGAAATATTAGCAAAAACATTAGATTTAAAAGGAATTCATGTAATAGATTTAGCTGTAGATTATTCGCTAAATCATAAAATATTGAATGTATTATTGAAAGAAAATTCAAAAAAATAAAAAAATGAAAAAGACAACAACTATAAATCCTGCAACAGAAGAAGAAATAAAAAGTTATGAAAGAATTTCTTCAAAAGAAGCGAAAGGAAAAGTAGCTAAAGCGAATGAAACTTACCAAACATGGAAAAAAACAAGTTTTGAAGAACGTTCTAAATTAATGAATAAATTAGCGACAATTTTTGAAGAAAACGTAGAAGAATATGCGCAATTAGCAACCCAGGAAATGGGTAAAATAATTAAACAATCTCGTGCAGAAATAGAAAAATGTGCAAAAATCTGTAGATATTATGCTGTTAATATTGAAGAATTAATAGCAGATGAAGTTATAAAAACTGAAGCTCAAAAAAGTTATGTTACTTTTCAACCTTTAGGAGTTACTTTAGCTGTAATGCCTTGGAATTTTCCATTTTATCAGGTAATTCGTTTTGCTGCACCAGCAGTTATGACTGGTAATACTGGTGTTCTAAAACATGCATCTAATGTACAAGGTTGTGCTTTTGCTTTGGAAGATGCATTTAAAAAAGCAGGTTTTCCTGATGGAGTTTTTACCAACTTAAATTTAGAATCTAAAGACATTAAAGCAGTTATTGAAGATAAAAATATTGTAGCAGTTACATTGACAGGAAGTGAACCTGCAGGACGTTCTGTTGCAAAAATTGCTGGAGAAAATTTAAAGAAAACCGTTTTAGAATTAGGAGGAAGTGATGCATATATCATTTTGGAAGATGCAGATTTAGAAAAAGCGACGGATTTAGCTACTTATGGACGTTTGCAAAATAACGGACAAACTTGCATCGCCGCAAAACGTTTTATAGTTTTAGAAGAAATTTATGATGATTTTCTAAAACTCTTCACCAAAAAAATGAAAGATGCAAAAATGGGAGAACCTACGAACGAAGAAGTTTATTATGGACCAATGGCAAGAGTAGATTTACGGGATGAATTGCACGAACAAGTAGAAAAAACAGTTAAACAAGGTGGTAAATTGGTTTTAGGTGGTAAAATTCCAGATAGAAAAGGTGCGTATTATCCTGCTACAATTTTAGCGGATTTAAAAGCTGGAATGACTGGTTTTGATGAAGAACTTTTTGGTCCAGTTGCTTCTGTAATTAAAGCAAAAACAGAAGAAGAAGCGATTGAATTAGCAAATAATTCCACTTTTGGTTTGGGTTCTGGTGTAATTACAGGCGATTCTAAAAGAGGAGAAAAAGTGGCTTTACAATTAGAAGCAGGGAATAGTTTTGTAAATAAATTGGTGGCTTCAGATCCAAGATTACCTTTTGGTGGTATTAAAAATTCTGGTTATGGTAGAGAATTATCAAGTTATGGAATTCGTGAATTTGTGAATACAAAATCAATTTGGATTGATTAAGATATAACTAACAAGACATTAAACCTTAAAGAAAAAGATATTGTAAATAATTATATAGAAATTACTTCTAATTTTATTTGTGTTATTTGATATATTAATATTTAGGATTCATAGCTCTTTTATAGGTTATAAATTACCAAATGTAGAAGCTGAATAATTTTATTCTTTAATAATTATTTCATCTTTATTATTCAAATATGTATCTGCATACACTTTTGTAAAATGCGCTCCAAAAAAGAGAATTAAACTTGAGTATGAAACCCATAACATAATCAAAATTACAGAACCTGCGGCTCCATAAGTAGAACCTGGATCCATTTCACTAAAATACCAAGCCAATAAATACTTACCAATTACAAATAAAATAGCTGTTAAAGCTGCTCCTACTTTTACAGCTCTCCAACGCACTTTTTTACTTGGTAAATATTTAAACATTGCAGCAAATAAAACGTAGATAAATAAAATGGACATTAAAAAATCTATAACATAGATATATTCAAACAAATTATCTGGCACAAATACTTCTATTCTCCTGCTAAATGCACTAATTAATGCTGTTAAAATGAAACTAATCAGTAATAAAAAACCAATAATTAAAATAAAACCAAAGCTTTTTAGGCGATCTACAATCATCTTTATAAATCCGTTTGTGTTTGTGTTTTCTTTTAATTTCCAAATTTTATCAAACGCTGCTTGTAACTGATAAAAAACTCCTGTTGCACCATAAATAAGTGTTCCAACTCCAATAAATGTTGTAAAAATAGAGACAGATTCATCACCTCTATCCAACATCATCACTCGAATAGATTCTGCTGTTTGAATTCCTACAGCTTTCGTGATTTCATCCAATAATTCGCCTTCTACAATTTCTCTTCCCCAAATATTTCCAACCAAATTTAAGATGATAACAATTAAGGCAGGTAAAGATAAAATGGCATAATAGGCAACAATTGCACTTAATTCAAAAGGGCCACTATCTAACCAATTACTTCCTGTTTTCTTTAATAATTTTGGAAAGTCTTTTATGATTTTTTTTGCTTGCACAGGTTAATTTTATAAATGTAAAATTAAGGATATTCTTTTTTTATAATTTGCGTGAATGATAGTATATTGAACTCATTTCGAAAATTATAATTCAATTTTAAAAATTAACATCAATAAAAAAAAACAGGAATTTAAGTTTTAGAAGTACCATTTACATTTTTCACTTTCCTTTTTCTTGAAGTTATAAAATAAACACCTGTTAATAAAATGGCAGAAGCAATCATAGATTGCGTAGAGATTTTTTCCTCTAGAAAATACCAGCCCATAAATAAAGCGATAACAGGGTTTACATATGCAGAAGTTGCTACTTTTTCTGTAGAAACTACTTTTAATAAGTAGTTAAATGCTGTAAAAGCGACAATACCTCCCAAAATAACTAATAAAAACATTGAGATTTGAACATTAGAGCTCCATGTTAATGGAGAAGTCCAATTTTCTTTAAAAGAAAGACTTAAAATAGCCAAAACAACTCCAGCAATTACCATTTGTATTCCTGTGCTTACAAAGAAATTTTTTGGTAAATCTGCTTTGGAAACAAAAACACCTCCATAACTCCAACCTAAAACACAACCTAACATTACTACAATTCCTAAAATGGTTTCATCTGATGTGACTAACTCTTGCTGACTTACTAATAAAACCATCCCTAAAACACCCAAACAAACTCCTACAATAGATTTTTTTTGCATTGGTTTTCGGTCTAAAAAACGTAAAATTAACAATACAAATAAAGGTTGAGTAGAAGCTATTAAAGCTGCAAAACCACTATCTACATATTGCAATGCCCAAACAAAAACACTATTTCCTAAAATCAAAAAAAATAATGATGCTATGGCTGAATTGAGGAATTGCTTTTTAGTAATTTTAAGACTAAAACCAAAAATTTTGGCAATTAATAACATTAAAACTCCAGCTGTAGAAAAACGAATACAAGCCAAGAAAAATGGTGGTAATTCTGTTACTGCAACTTTGTTGAATAAGTAGGTAGAACCCCAAATTACATAAATGGATATAAATGCTACAATAATTAAAATTTGAGATTTATTCGTTTTCATAACCTACTTTAATAGAAGTTGCAAAATTACTATTAAAATAATTACAAGATTGACTTAAATGAAGAAAACATTTAAGTTAAACAAGCAAAACCGACCAAAAAAAATATTTATTTGGTTACTTTAGGTTTTATGAAAACTTTGTTTGAAGTATAAAATATTACTTTTTTTCTTTAACCATTTTTTCCTCCAATGCCTTAATTCTTTTGTCTTGGTTAATAATGTACAATGTCAACTCCTCCACTTTCTGCAATAATTTAGCATTCATTTTTGCCAAGTAAAAACCGTCTTCTTTTACTTTTTCTGCACTTGGAATGTTTTCTAAATGTCCGTTTTTTTGGATGTATTCTTCAACTTGTTTTAAGCTAGGCAACTGATACAATTTTCCAAAAACAAAATCTGGCCAATTTGCATAAGTATCTATTTTAACATCTAAAGCTGCAACATTTCCATTTACACCAAGCTTAAAACCCTGTGTATCATTAGTTCCTATACCTACATTTCCATTTAAATAATTTATATCTGTGCTGTTTTGATTCGCATTTGTAGTATTTGTATTGTTCCAAGGAGATTGGTTTTTACCAAGCGTAAATTCATTTTTTACAAATTCTTTGGTTACTAAAACCTTATCTGTTGCATTTTCTAAATCAACTATAGATTTATTAACATTTATAACACCATTAAAATCAGATTTTAAATTTCCTTTGTAGTAAATAAACCTTTTTTCTCCTCCTGTAGTTAAGCTTGTTAAACTAACATCTTCTCCAGCTTCAATATAAGAAACATCTCCAGTAATATTAATTGTATTGGCTACATCATAATCTAAGTAAAGAACAGATGCTGCATTGTTTATAGTTCCGTTTTGTAAACTTAATGTTCTGTGCATTCCTTGTGCATAATTAACAGTAATATTTGAGTCATCTACCTTTAATGTAGATGAAGTTAATCTGGCATAATCAACAGTACCACTTCCAAGAGCATTAACTTGAATTACAGCACCCACTAAAAAATCTGTTGTTCCAGCACCAGAATTTTTTGCTCCTAAAAGATTTGCATACACACTTTGTGCGGCTCCACTTCCATCTTTTAAGGCAACATTATAGCCACCAACTACACCCGTAATATCTGTATTTCCTGTAAAATCAGATAAATTAATGTTTCCAAAAGTCCAATCTGTACTATTTGAAGTACTTCGTAAGTTTTCTGTAAAACTAGAAGCCGAATTTCCTGTTAAAAAATTATTCTGCCCCATAATAACTGCAGGTTCTATGTTTGTGACAGTTCCTACAGTTCTTGTTGTAGACGAAGATGTTGCCTTGCTTTTGTGTTGTTTATTTAACACAATACTATCTAAATTTTTTTCTTTTTTTTCAAGTAGATTTTCCTTTGTTGTTTTTTGTGCGAACGATGCATTAGCAATTAAAACGAATGGAATAAAAACAAGAATATACTTAAACTTTTTCATATTAAAACAATTGATACTTTGAGATGATACAAATTTAATAAAAATACAATATTTGTAATTTTACCTACTTTATATTCTAATAATGAATACAATATAGTTTATTTAGTTTTATCAAGTACTTATAAATTTACAAAACTAAATCTACAGAGTTGAAAAAAGCTCAATTTAATAAATAATCATTATTTTTAGATTTATTTAAAAATAATATGAAAGTGTTAAATATGTTTTTTTAAACGTTTTGAAACACACAATTAATTATGATAAAAACTTTTAAAGCTATTCTTTGTTTTATCTTTTTTACGAATATTGCAAATGCGCAGTATTTGGAAGTTGCTTCTAATGGAAGTATACAACTTACAAAAAACAGCTTTTTATCTATAAACAACATAACAGTAAATTCTGGTGGTTCTGTAATATTAAATTCTGATGCAAGCCATAGTTCTTCTTTATTAGTAGCAGGAACTTCAATAGGGAAAATTACTTATAATCGGTTTTTAAATAGTGCAAATTGGTATTTAATAAGTGCACCAATAACTTCGCAATCTGTTGCAGACTTCGTTACAACTAACACTCCTGCACTAAATACAAATGGAACTAAATCTGCATTAGGTGTTTATATTTCAGAAAATGCAGAAACTACAAAATGGAGTTATTATGACACGAGTGATATGCCAACAGAACTTACAAGCGATTTAACTAGCGGAAAAGGATATACTGTAAGCAGAAAAACTGCAGGTTCTTTAACTTTTACAGGTAATATCGCTACTAATAATGTTTCTGTACCATTAATCACAGCAAGTGGATCACATTTATGGCATAGTGTAGGAAATCCTTTCCCTTCCTTTTTACCTGGAAATACTGCTGCAGGAGCTACAAATATTCTAGGTCAAAATAATGCAAGTTTAAACCCTCTTTTTTCGTTTTTATATGTTTTTAATGGTACAAGTTACCAGCCAATAGCAATAGATGATGCTGCATTTCATATTGCACCAGGACAAGCTTTTATGGTAAACCCTAAAAGTGCGAACGAAAGTTTTACTTTCTCAGAGGCTTTAACTAGTCATCAATCTAAAGCTACTACATTTTATAAAACTACTAATAATAATGAAGTTCGTGTAAAAATTATAATGAATGATGGGGAAACAGAAAAAAATACAACAATTCGTTATTTAACAAACGGAACCAAAGGTTTAGATGTTGGTTATGATGCAGGTGCGTATCAAACAAGTACACCAAAATATGCATTAAATACAAGATTAGTTGATAATAGTTATGAAGTAGATTTTACAATACAAGTATTACCAAATAAAAATTATGAAAGTAATATAATTCCTTTATCTGTATATGCAGAAACTGGTAAAGAATTAACTTTTAATGCTACAATAGAAAATTTACCTCCAGATATTAATGTATTTATAGAAGACAAAGAATTAGCAATTATAAAAAATATAACTACAAATAGCTATCAAATTAAAGTAGATAAAAATCTAAAAGGAAATGGACGCTTTTATTTACATACGAGTACAAAATCTGTGTTATCTTTAGAAGATTTTATTACAACAAATATTTCAATTTATGCTAATCAGCAAAGAGAATTAGTTATAAATGGACTTATTTTGGGTAGTAAAGTACAAAGTAAATTATATTCTTTACTGGGTAAAAAAGTGCATAACAGTTATTTTACTGCGAATGGGGTTCAGTATATAAAATTGCCTAAGAAAATTGCCAAAGGTGTTTATATAGCCAAAATTTTAGTAGATGGTAAAACAGTTTCTAAAAAAATATTAATTAATTAAACTTTCTAATTTCACTTCTGTCTTTTCATTAATTCTGCTTCGATATCTTTTAAAGTAAAGCCTTTTGCTTGTAATAACATTAAATAGTGAAACATTAAATCTGCAGATTCATATAAAAACAATTCGTCGTTATTGTCCATTGCTTCAATAACAGTTTCTACAGCTTCCTCTCCTACTTTTTGCGCTACTTTATTAATTCCTTTAGCAAACAAACTTGCTACGTAAGATTTTTGAGTATCTTTATTAGAAACTCTTTCTGTAATTACGTTTTCTAAAGTAGAAAAGAAACCATAATTCGAATTGTTCTCTTCATTCCAACAAGTATCTGAACCTTTATGGCACGTTGGTCCATTTGGATTCACTTGAATTAATAAAGTATCGTTATCACAATCTAATTTAATATCGACTAAATTCAACACATTTCCACTTTCTTCACCTTTTGTCCAGAGTCTATTTTTAGTTCTGCTAAAAAATGTTACTAATTTTGTTTCTTGAGTTTTAGCAAAAGCTTCTTCATTCATATACCCCAACATTAACACATTTTTTGTAGTTGCATCTTGAATGATCGCTGGAACTAATCCATCGTTATTTTTATTGAAATCTATGTTCATTATTATAGTCTTACTGGAATATTATTCTTGTTTAATTCTTGTTTTAATTCTAAAATCGGAATTTCACCAAAATGAAAAACGCTTGCTGCCAAAGCTGCATCAGATTTTCCTTCTACAAATGTATCAATAAAATGTTGCACAGTTCCTGCTCCACCAGAAGCAATAATAGGTATATTTAATTCTGTTGATAATTTTGCTAAAGCTTCATTGGCAAAACCTGCTTTAGTACCATCATTATTCATAGAAGTAAATAAAATTTCTCCAGCTCCACGTTTTTCTACTTCTTTTGCCCATTCAAATAAATTGAGTTCTGTAGGAATGGTTCCGCCAGCCAAATGCACAATCCATTCTCCATCAACTTGTTTTGCATCAATTGCAACAACAACACATTGGCTTCCAAATTTATCAGCTAATTCGTTAACTAACTCTGGTCTTTTAATTGCTGATGAATTTATAGAAACCTTATCTGCTCCACATTGTAATAACAAATCTACATCTTCAACTGAAGAAATTCCACCACCAACTGTAAATGGAATATTTACTTGTTCAGCAACTTTTAAAACCATTTCTCTCATGGTTTTTCTACCTTCTAAAGTGGCAGAAATATCAAGAAAAACCAATTCATCTGCACCTAATTCAGCATATTGTTTTGCTAAAACTACAGGATCTCCAGCATCTATTAAATTAACGAAATTTACACCTTTTACAGTTCTTCCATTTTTAATATCTAAACAAGGTATTATTCTTTTTGTGAGCATTTTATTTATTTAAAATGAAGTTTTCTAATTGTTTTAAGCTTATTTTATTTTCATAAATAGCTTTTCCAATAATTACACCTTCGCAACCATTTTCTGCTAATTTTGGCAATTCATCAAATGTTGAAATTCCACCAGAAGCTATCAATTTTAAATCCTTTACTTCGGATAAAACTTCCTTATAAATATCAAAACTTGGTCCTTGCAACATTCCATCTTTAGAAATATCTGTACAAATTACATACTGAATTCCCTTTTTATGATAATCTGCAATAAAAGGAATCAATTCTAAAGAACTTTCTTCTTGCCAACCATTTGTTGCTATTTTTCCTCCTGAATTATCTGGATAAAAATCTGCTCCTAAAATAATTTTTTGAGCTCCAAATTTTTCAATCCAACTTTCAAAAATCGTAGAGTTTTTCACAGCAATACTACCTCCAGTAATTTGATTAGCTCCTGAATTAAAAGCAATTTCCAAATCTTTATCAGACTTTAAACCACCTCCAAAATCAATTTTTAAGTTTGTTTTTGATGCAATTTGCTCTAAAACTTTATAATTGATAATCTCACTCGCTTTTGCGCCATCTAAATCTACAACGTGTAAATATTCGATTCCCGCAGCTTCAAATTCTTTGGCAACTTCTAACGGACTTTCATTATATATTTTCTTGGTATTGTAATCGCCTTTTGTTAAACGAACACACTTTCCGTCAATAATATCTATTGCTGGTATTATTCTCATTGATTAACTTGTTAATCAACCCTAAACTTGTTTCAGGGTCTTATTATTACGTTTTTGTCATTCCTGCGAAGGCAGGAACCCATACTAGGTTATTTATAGATTCCTGCCTTCGCAGGAATGACAGACTAAATTATAAATTCAAAAAGTTTTGTAAAATCTTACTTCCTTCTATTCCACTTTTCTCTGGATGAAACTGAACTCCATAAAAGTTATCCTTTTTTAAAGCAGAAGCATATTCAATTTCATAATCTGTTGTTGCAATTGCTTCAGCACAACTTTCTGCATAAAAACTATGCACTAAATACATAAATTCTTTGTTTTTAATTCCTGTAAATAAATCTGATTTTAAATCAGAAATAACATTCCAACCCATTTGTGGAACTTTTACAGCATTTGAAAACTTTTTTACATCAACATCAAAAATACCCAGTCCTTTTGTGTTTCCTTCTTCAGAAGAATTACACATTAATTGCATTCCTAAACAAATTCCTAAAACAGGTTGTTTTAAATTCGGAATTATTTTATCTAAACCACTTTCTTGCAGCATTTTCATTGCAGAACTTGCTTCACCAACGCCAGGGAAAATCACTTTATCGGCAGCTTTAATTTCATCAATATTATTAGACAAAATAGCATCTACACCTAATCTTTTAAAAGCAAATTGAATGCTTTTTATGTTTCCTGCTCCGTAATTTATAATTATGAGTTTCATAATTAGTTTTTAATTTTTAGTGTTTAGTTTTAAGTTAAATTACTCAAAACTAAAAATTGATAACTCAACACTTTTTAAAGCATTCCTTTTGTAGATGGTAAAAACATCTTATTTGAATCTCTTTTTACTGCCATTTTCATTGCTTTCGCAAATGCTTTAAAAATTCCTTCAATTTTATGATGTTCGTTAACGCCTTCTGCTTTAATGTTTAAGTTACATTTTGCGCCATCTGTAAACGATTTAAATAAGTGAAAAAACATTTCTGCTGGCATATCCCCAATTTTTTCACGCTTAAAATCTGCGTCCCATTCTAGCCAATTTCTTCCTCCAAAATCAACAGCAACTTGCGCTAAACAATCGTCCATTGGTAAGCAAAAACCATATCTTTCAATTCCTAATTTATTTCCTAATGCTTTGTTGAATAATTCACCAAAAGCAATCATAGTATCTTCTATTGTGTGGTGTTCATCTACTTCTAAATCGCCATCCACTTTAATCGTTAAATCCATAGCACCATGTCTCCCAATTTGATCTAACATATGATCGAAAAAGTGTAAACCTGTAGAAATATCATTCTTACCAGAACCGTCTAAATTTAGTTTGATATATATCTTCGTTTCATTTGTATTTCTTGTAATTTCTGCAACTCTATCTTCTAATTTTAAAAACTCGTAAATCGCTAACCAATTTGTACTTGTTAATGCAATACAGTCTAAAATTTCTTGTTTAGAAGTTTCAATTTCATCTGCTCCTAATTCTGGGTTTTCCGATAAATAAATACCTTTTGCACCTAAATTCTTCGCCAATTCCATGTCTGTAATTCTGTCTCCTAAAACAAACGAATTTTCTAAATCATACTCATCAGAAAAATACTTTGTTAGTAAACCAGTTCTTGGTTTACGAGTTTCTGCATTTTCGTGTGGAAACGTTTTATCAATCAAAATTTCAGAAAAAACAACACCTTCTTTTTCGAAAGCAGCAATAATTTTATTTTGAGCAGGCCAAAAAGTATCTTCTGGAAAAGAATCTGTTCCTAAACCATCTTGGTTGGTAACCATCACCAATTCATAGTCCAATTCTTTGGCAATTTTTGCCATATATTGGAACACTTTCGGATAATACTCTAACTTTTCTAAACTATCTAATTGATAATCTACTGGCGGTTCTAACACCAAAGTTCCATCTCTGTCTATAAATAATACTTTCTTCATGATTAACTTGTTCATCAATCCCAAACTTCGTTTCAGGATCTTTTTATATTTTACTGAATCGCCTTTAAAGCACGAATCAATTTTAAATTTTCTTCTAAAATACCAACACTAATTCTCAAACAATTTTCACACAGAGGTTGTGTCGTTCTATTTCTAACGACAACACCATATTCTAATAACTGGTTATAGCGTTTATTGGCATCATCTACCTTAATTAATAAAAAATTACCATCAGAAGGATACACTTTTTCAATATAACTAACACAACATTCTAATTCGTCTTTTAATCGTTTTCTTTCGCTAATTAATTGTGAAATTTCGTTTTTAACATCCTCATAATTTCGTAAACGCTCCACCGCTTTTTGCTGAGTAAGCTCATTTACATTATATGGAGGTTTTATATTATTTAAAATTTTAATAATTTCTTCTGAAGCATAACAAACGCCCAATCTAATTCCAGCCAATCCATAGGCTTTTGACAATGTTTGAGTGATTATTAAATTCGGAAACTTTTTAATCTTTTTTAACCAACCTTCATGTTCAGAAAAATCGATATATGCTTCGTCTATAACTACTAAACCATTAAATTTCTTTAACAATTCAATTACTTTATCTTCCGAAAAACTATTTCCTGTAGGATTGTTTGGCGAACATAAAAATAAAATTTTTGTCTGATTATCAATCGTACTTAGAATTTTTTCAACTTTAGGTTGAAAATCTTTATCTAATAAAATTTTTCGATTCTCTATATTATTGATATTCGCTAAAACAGAATACATTCCGTAAGTTGGTGGTAATGTAATTACATTGTCTTCTTTTGGCTCACAAAAAGCTCTAAAAATTAAGTCTAAAACTTCGTCACTTCCATTTCCTAAAAGAATATTTTTCTCATCTATTTTTTTACATTTTGATAAAATTCTTTTGACACCAATTTGTTGAGGATCTGGATATCTATTTACACCATTTTCAAAAGGGTTTTCATTGGCATCTAAAAAGATCATTTCGTCAGATGAAATATCTTTATATTCATCTCTTGCTGAAGAATAAGGCGTAATATTCTTAATATTTGGCCTTACTAAATTGTTTATATCGAAGGTTGATTTCATACTTAAAAGACTTGTTTTTACGAATAATGTTACATTAATTTTTCAAATCTTTTAAACGAATTGAAACAGCATTTTTATGAGCTTGTAAACCTTCTGCTTCTGCCATTAACTCAATTGAACTTCCAATATTTAAAATACCTTCTTTAGATATTTTTTGAAAAGTAATACTTTTTGTAAAACTATCTAAATTTACGCCTGAATATGCTTTCGAAAATCCGTTTGTTGGTAAAGTATGGTTTGTTCCTGAAGCATAATCTCCTGCACTTTCTGGTGTATAATTTCCAATAAAAACCGAACCTGCATTTTCTATATTATCGATGTAAAAATCGTTGTTATTTGTACAAATAATAAAGTGTTCTGGTCCATATTCGTTGATTAAATCCAACGCAATTTCATCAGATTCTACAAAAATAGATTTCGAATTATCAATTGCTTTTTGAGCAGTTTCTTTTCTTGGCAGGTCTAAAATTTGTTTTTGAATTTCTTTATCAACTTTACTGATTAAGTCTTTTGAAGTAGAAACCAAAATAACTTGACTGTCAGCTCCATGTTCTGCTTGACTCAATAAATCTGAAGCGACATAACTTGCATTAGCAGAATCATCTGCAACTACTAATAATTCACTTGGTCCTGCAGGCATATCAATTGCAACTCCGTATTTTGTTGCTAATTGTTTTGCAACCGTTACAAATTGATTTCCAGGACCAAATATTTTATAAACTTGCGGAATTGCTTCTGTTCCGAATGTTAAACCTGCAACAGCTTGAATTCCGCCAACTTTAATAATTTTAGTAACACCACATAAATTTGCCGTAAATAAAATCGCTGGGTGAATTTTACCTTCTTTATTTGGAGGAGAACACAAAACTATTTCTTTACAACCAGCAATTTGTGCAGGAATTGCCAGCATTAATACTGTTGAAAAAAGTGGTGCAGTTCCTCCAGGAATATACAAACCAACTTTTTGAATGGGTCTTTTTTCTTGCCAACAAGAAACTCCATTTGTAGTTTCTACAGAAACTTTTTCGGTTTTTTGAGCTTTATGAAAAACCGTAATATTTTTATGAGCAACTTTAATTGCTTCTTTTAATTCATCTGAAACTAGAGAAATTGCTTCTGTAATTTCATTTTCTGAAACTAAATTGTCTTTTACAGAAACACCATCGAACTTTTGAGTGTATTTTTCAATTGCTTTGTCTCCATCTTTTTGTACTTCAAGAAAAACTTCATTTACAGTTCCTTCAATATCGTCGACTGTTTTTGTAGGTCTTTCTAGAATTCTATTCCAATCTTTTTTAGATGGATTATTAATTATTTTCATAATTCTATTCACTTTTAAACTTGCGTGAGCGTTAGGGATTGAATGGTTTGTTTGAGCTCTTTTATCTCTTGAAAAGAGATAGAAAGCGAGTAATGAAAACCCGTTAAAACGCCCAAAAAATCATTCAACTTTTTAAATTAAAGCACCATTTTTTCAATTGGGCAAACTAAAATACCTTCTGCTCCATTTGCTTTTAAATCTTCGATAATATCCCAGAATTTATTCTTTGTAACAACTGTGTGTACAGAGCTCCAACCTTTTTCTGCCAAAGGCAAAACTGTGGGACTTCTCATTCCTGGCAACAAAGATAAAATCTTATCTAACTTGTCATTTGGCGCATTTAATAACACATATTTAGAATCTCTACCTTTTAAAACAGACTGAATTCTAAACTGAATTTTATCTAAAATTGCTTTTCTTTCTGTTGAAATTTGAGGTGAAACCGCTAAAACCGCTTCCGACTTAAATAAAACTTCAATTTCTTTTAATCCGTTTTTAAATAAGGTACTTCCACTTGAAACGATATCGCAAATTCCGTCTGCCAAACCAATATTTGGCGCAATTTCTACAGAACCATTAATGTTGTGTAATTGTGCATTTATATTTTGTTCTTTTAAGAACTTTTTTACGGTTTCTGGATACGAAGTTGCAATTCTCTTTCCTGATAAATCTTTTAAAGAGTTCGCTTTCGATTCTTTAGGAACTGCAATTGAAACTTTACATTTAGAAAATCCTAAGCGTTCTACAAATTCTAAATCACTTCCTTTTTCTATTAAAACATTTTCTCCAATAATGGCTGCATCTACTACTCCATCTCGTAAATATTGTGGAATATCTCCATTTCTTAAGTAGAAAACTTCTACAGGAAAATTTCTTGCAGCTGCTTTTAATTGATCTTTTCCATTGTCGATAGAAATTCCGATATCTTTTAAGATACTCATAGAATCTTCATTTAATCTACCTGACTTTTGTACTGCAATTCTTAAATTACTCATTATTTTTTGTTTTATGCCTGAGCAAATACGGTTTAAATAAAAACCCGTTTGATTTGCTCAAACGGGTTTTTAAAATATCTTGATTTTATTCAATACACTTTTAAATCGCTTGATTGCAATTGTAAAAATGATGATGATGAAATTGAATAAAGTTCATGTCTTTTATTGTTGTGCAAATATCTTAAATTTATTTTTTAAAATGCAAAGGATATGTGTAAAATTTAAGTTAAGATGCTAATATTTATCAATATTAATAAATATGTTTAATTTTTATGAAATATATTAATTTTTAAAGATTAAAGTTGCGAATACTGCTTTATGATCTGATGGCCAAGACAAATCGCTTGCTAAAAACACATCGTTTTCTACATTTTCTGATGATTTTTTATTTCTTACAAAATAATTCTTGGAACCAACAACTGCGATATTTTCAACAGAAATATCTTCACCTAAATAATAAACAAAGTCTATTCTATCTCTTTCATCTGCTTTAGGAGTCCAACTTGTACTCACATCTTTACTCATTTCAGATGGCCATGTAAAGCCAGGGTTTTTAAGTGCGTTTGGATATTTTTCTCTGTAAACATCTACAAAACCTTTATCTTTTAGAAATAAACTGTTCTGCCAATTTACTACCAAACCATTATGATCATATAAATTTTTAGTCTCTTCTTGCCAATCTAAATGAGAAGGTTCATTAAAATCGCCCAATAATATTAATGGTTTTTCTGAATCTTTTAAATTTGAAACAAAATCTTTTAATTGTTCATCTCTTTTTGAAGACAAATTATAGCTTAGAATACTATCTACAGATTTTACGGGTGTTAATTCTCCTTTATTATTGGTGATTTCTCCCCAATTTGGTGTGCCTCCATAATATCCTCTTGGTAAATAACATGCATATTTTGTATAATCTAAATGTGCAACTGCTACATAAATATCTTTCTCATTTACTTCTAATTTAAACTTACTGATGCTATTTTTTCCTGTTAAATTAGAATTTTTTATTGGATATTTACTTAAGATTGAAGTATCTCCACCTGCATAACCTCTATAATATTTTACACCATTTTCTTCTAATGCTTTTTGCATTTTAGAAGTCCAATCTCCAGAGTAATTTCTAACCTCTGTAAAACCAACAACATCTGGTTTTACATTTAAAAGTACATTTTTAATATGTGTAAATCCATCGTCCACTTTTGTGCCTTCTTGATAAATATTAAAAGCCATAAAGCTCACGTTCTGTTCATTATCTGATTCTGGTTGACAATTAAATAATAAAAAAGCGAGTAAAATTATTCCTATTTTCGTTTTCATTAGTTACGTATATTAGTTTTATTATAAAAAATATGATTTAACATAATTATCTTTAGTACAAATATTCTAAATTATTTTATAAATATGGAGAAAAAATTGCATTTAATTTGATTACTTTTAAAATCTAAAATAGATCTCATGTTTCTAAAAAAAATACTACTTAGTACAATTTTCATTGCATTTATTACATCAAATTCATTTTCTCAAAAATCTACAGATGAAATTTTAAAGGAAGCTAAAATACAGGCAAATAATGAGGATAAAGCTATTTTTATAAAATTTGAAGCTTCTTGGTGTGGTTGGTGTCATAAAATGACAAAAGACATGAAAGCTAAAGAAACTAAGATTTTTTTTGAAGATAACTATGTAATTGTACCTATCGTTGTAAAAGAATCTGCAAAAAATAAAAAATTAGAAAACCCTGGTTCCACAGAATTACTAAAAAAATATAATGGAGATAAAGCTGGTTTACCTTTCTGGGTAATTTTAGATGCTAATATGAATGTAATTACGAATTCTTATAATGATAAGAATCAGAATTTAGGTGGACCTGCAAGCCCTGAAGAAGTTAATACTTTTATTAAAAAATTAAAAAAATCTGCTAAAAATATTTCTGAAAATGATATTGAAAATATTAAAAAACAATTCACTTTAAAAAACTAATATTATAATTCTTGAGGCGAAATTTCTGGCAATTTATTTTTAAAGCTTGGGTAATTCTCTCTGTAAGAAACTAGTTTCTTTTTTGAAACCAACACTATTAAATCTTCATTTAAGGTAAATAAAGTACCTGTTCTAAATGACTCCATTAATAATCTTTCTATTTCTATAACTGCGTCTTCCAAAGAAAATTGCTTGTATTTTTCTTCACTTTCATGACGATATTTAAATTCAAAAACTTGCTTCCCCTCAATAATATGTAAACGCATATATACATTTAATAAACCTTCACTTTTTCTAAGAGGTTTACTTAAGGTTAATTTCACAAAAACATCGTTTTTAAGACTTTGTTGTAATGTTTCGAAAAGTTGTTTAAAATCACTCATAATGCAAAGATAAAAAAAGCTCAAGTTTTAAAACTTGAGCTTTTTAAATATAATTTAAAATGTATTTATTATCCTTTAAAATTGATTTTACGCATACGTAAACTCTCTGGAGTAACTTCTAAATACTCATCATCTTTAATATATTCCATATTTTCCTCTAAAGAGAAATCTACTTTTGGTGCAATTTTCATTGCGTCATCTGTACCAGATTTACGCATGTTTGTTAATTGCTTTCCTTTAATTAAATTCACAGCCATTTCATCTGATTTAGAGTTTTCTCCAATCACCTGACCAATGTAAATTTCTTGGTTAATATCAATAAAGAAACGTCCTCTATCTTGTAAACGGTTTAACGCATATGCAGTTGCTTTACCTGCAGCAGAAGAAACAATTGCTCCTTTTATCTCCTCAGTAAAATCTCCTTTGTAAGGCCCATATTCAGAAAAACGGTGATTTATAATTGCTGCACCAGCTGTTGCAGTTAAAATTTTATTTCTTAAACCAATTAAACCTCTAGAAGGTATAGAAAACTCTAAATGTTGTAAATCTCCTTTTGGCTCCATAACTAACATGTCTCCTTTTCTAAGTGACACCAAGTTAATTGCTTTAGAAGCTACATCTTCAGGAACATCTATAGATAGAGTTTCGTAAGGTTCGCACTTTACACCATCTATTTCTTTAAGGATTACTTGTGGTCTACCCACTTGTAATTCATACCCTTCTCTACGCATTGTTTCTATTAAAACAGATAAGTGTAAAACTCCACGTCCGAAAACGTTAAATTTATCTTCAGAATCTGTAGTTTCTACTTTTAATGCAAGATTTTTTTCTAATTCTTTAAACAATCTGTCTCTTAAGTGACGAGATGTTACATATTTACCTTCTTTACCAAAGAAAGGAGAATTGTTAATTGTAAACAACATACTCATTGTAGGTTGGTCAATTTCTGTTCTTGGCAATGCTTCTGGATTATCTAAATCTGCGACTGTATCTCCAATTTCAAAACCATCTAAACCAGTAATTGCACAAATATCTCCACAAGGAACTTTATCTACTTGTGCTTTACCCATTCCTTCGAATACGTGTAATTCTTTAATTCTTACTTTTTTAGTAGAACCGTCTGCTTTACAAAGCATATAATCTTTACCTACTTCTAAATCACCTCTAAAAACACGTCCAATTGCTATTCTACCTGTAAAAGAAGAAAAGTCTAAAGAAGTAATTTGCATTTGAGCAGTACCCTCGTTATATTTTGTTGCTGGAATAGATTCTATTACTGCATCTAATAAAGGTATAATATTGTCTGTTTCGTTTTTCCAATCTGTAGACATCCAATTGTTTTTTGCAGACCCATAAATAGTTGCAAAATCTAATTGTTCTTCTGTTGCTTCTAATGCAAACATTAAATCGAATACTTTTTCGTGTACAATATCTGGTGTACAGTTTTCTTTGTCTACCTTGTTTACTACAACAATTGGAGTTAACCCTAATTCTAAAGCTTTACCTAATACAAAACGAGTTTGTGGCATTGGCCCTTCGAATGCATCTACTAATAATAAAACTCCATCTGCCATCTTTAATACACGCTCTACTTCTCCACCAAAATCGGCGTGACCAGGAGTATCAATTACATTAATTTTTGTTCCTTTATATTGTACAGAAACGTTTTTTGAAAGAATTGTAATTCCTCTTTCACGTTCTAAATCGTTATTATCTAACAATAAGTCTGTACGTTCTTTACGATCGTCTAAAACTTTTGCTTGATCTATAATTTTATCTACTAATGTTGTTTTTCCGTGATCAACGTGAGCTATAATAGCGATGTTTCTAATTTGCATGCTTAATTTCTTAAATTTCGTGCAAAAGTAGTTGTTTCTAAGTAATTTAAACGACTTCTCTCTATTTATTTTTTGATTTTGATGATTGATTTTTAAAAACATTCGTTTTTAATACAGATTTGAAAGGTTTTCTAAAAAAAACGTAGGTAATTAAATTATTAAAAAAGTTAACAGAAATGTGCGTTAGCGATTGTAGTGGAAAGCCCACAGTGAGGTACGAACGAGGACTTGAAACGGAAAGCGCGACCTGAAAGGGAACGCCCAAATTATTATTTGCTATCTGGTGTGTCTCTAAATGCGGATGGTAAAATATCGGGAATTAATTTTATTAGAAGTGGTAATAAAAGTGCGCCACCTGGAAGCATAAACACAGTTAAAGCTGGTATTGCCTTACAAATATCTAACATTTGAATTCGAATTTTTAACTTCTCTTCTACTGTTAAATTTGTATGTGTTGCTTTTTTTATTAAAGCCATAGCTTCTTTACTTTGAAGTAACTCTTGGTGTAACCTCAATTTATTTTTGTGTAGTAAAATTTTAATTTCCTCTACGGTTTTCATTATAATTTTCTACGTTTTTTTTCTGTTTTTATTAAATTTAGCTCTCTACTTGTTTGACCTGAAACTGATGTGTTTTCTTCTGCTCGTCTTATTAAATATGGCATAACATCTCTTACTGGACCAAATGGAAGGTATTTTGCTACATTATATCCTTGGTCTGCTAAATTGTAACTAATGTGATCGCTCATACCAAATAATTGACCAAACCAAAGTCTATTATCGTCTTTTTTAATACCATATTTATTAGCCAAATCCATTACTAAATAGGAACTTTCTTCGTTATGAGTTCCTGCGAAAAGTGCCATTTTTGGATGCTCCATCATATATTCAATCGCTTTGTCGTAATTTATATCTGTAGCTGCTTTATTTTCGCAAATTGGAGATGGATATCCATTTTCTTCTGCTCTTTCTCTTTCTTTTTCCATGTAAGCTCCTCTAACAACTTTCATACCTATATGAAACCCTTTTTGATGTGCTTTTTGATGTAAATCTTTTAAATACTCCAAACGATCGTGTCTATACATTTGAAGTGTATTAAATACAATGGCTTTTTCTTTGTTGTAAGTTTCCATAAGATCTTCAATAAGCTCGTCTGCCGCTTTTTGCATCCAACTTTCTTCTGCATCTATTAATAATGGAACGTCCTTTTTAAGTGCTGCCTTACAAACTGTATGAAAACGAACTAAAACTCTATTCCATTCTGCTTGCTCGTCTTTTGTTAATTCTTTTCCTTCTGATATTTTTTGATATAAACCAAATCTCCCAAACCCAGATGGTTTAAATACTGCAAAAGGAATGGACTTTTTTTCTTCACAAAAGTCTACAATCTTTAAAATAATTTTTAAAGCTCCATCGAAACTTACTTCTTTATCTTTACCTTCTACAGAATAGTCTAAAACACTATGCACACTCCCATTTTTATGCATATTATCGATAATTGGTAGACAATCTTCTTCTGTTACTCCACCACAAAAATGGTCGAAAACAGTCGAACGTATTAAACCTTCGATTGGCAAATGCGCTTTTAACGCAAAATTGGTTACTGCACTACCAATTCTTACCATTGGTTGACTTTGAATCATTTTAAATAGAAAATAAGCACGTTCTAGTTGAGAATCTGTTTTTAAAGCAAAAGCTACTTCAGTATTATCGAAAAGTTTCATCGAATGTAATTTTTATACAGAACAAATATAGTTTAAGACTGCAAATAATTCAATATTTTCTACTTAATTTGCATCTTTAATTTTTATAAAATGAAAACTATTCAAGCAGTAAGCTATCCTGTTCATTTTCAGGATAAAGCATATAAAGAACTCTCTAGTTTAATTACAAAAAATGGTTATTCTACTATTTTTATTTTAGTTGATGAGAATACTTTTGAGCATTGTTATCCAAAATTTATTCCAAATTTAGATTCAGAAAAAAGAATTGAAGTGATAGAAATTGAATCTGGAGAGATTAATAAAAACATAGAAACTTGTATAGGTGTTTGGAACGCAATTACAGAACTTGGTGGTGATAGAAAAAGTTTACTAATTACTTTGGGTGGTGGTGTAATAACAGATTTAGGTGGTTTTGTGGCTTCTTGTTTTAAACGTGGAATCGACTTTGTAAATATTCCTACAACTTTACTTTCTATGGTTGATGCTTCTGTTGGTGGAAAAACGGGTGTTGATTTAGGTGTTTTAAAAAACCAAATTGGTTTGTTTTCGAACCCAGAAATGGTAATTGTAGATGTAGATTTTTTAACTACAGTAACTGAGAGAGAAATAAAATCTGGAATGGCAGAAATTATTAAATATGGAGTTACATACGACATTAAACTATTCAAAGAGATAAAGAAAAATAAAGGATTACATATCAACGATTTAATATTCAGGTCTATTGAGATTAAAAATGAAGTAGTTTTACAAGATCCAAAAGAAAAAAATTTACGTAAAATATTAAATTTCGGTCATACAATTGGGCACGCAATTGAATCTTTTTATCTTGAATCTGAGGACAAAAAAAACCTAACTCATGGTGAAGCAATTGCTATTGGAATGGTTTGTGAAAGTTACATTTCTAACAAACTTTTAAATTTTCCAGAAACCAAATTAAACGAAATAAAAGAGGTTGTATTGTCTATTTATGATAGAATAAATCTTTTAAAAGAAGATTTCGCTGGAATTATGGAATTATTAAAACACGATAAGAAAAACGTAAACGGACAAGTAAATTTCGTGCTGTTAAATGATTATGAAAACCATAAATTAGATTGTAAAGTTACTGAAGATTTAATTGTGGATAGTATGGAGTTTTATAATTTTTAATATTTTTTTTAATACAAGAATCAAGACTTAATTGAAACAAGATTAAAAAAAAGACCAAAATGATTTTAAACTCATTTTGGTCTTTTTTTTTTACAAGTCTGGTCGAGCGCAGTCGAGACCTTAATTGACCTCTCAATTTACTTCGTAAGCTACTTTCAATAAAAATATTTTTTTTATTTCAGTAATGCTCGAGGAAATAGCGTTTGGTTTTTTTAAAAATTAAAACTCACGTTTTCCAAATTCACTATCAATAAATTTAGATTTATTTTTAGCTGCATTAAATGTGTAAGAAAGGTTTAAAGAAACCATATCTACTTCATATCTATAATTTGTAGTCGTATAAAACTGATTTGCTCTTGATGTTGTAATTCGCTGTTCGTTTGTGTTTAACAAGCCCATATCCATATTTTGCCATTGCAAAGTCGCTGTTAAACGATTGTCCATAAATTTTTTACGGAATGTTAAGTTTGGCGAATAAAAACGAGAATCTTCACCCATAGCTGTATTTCTGTCAGATAAATAATTAAAAGTGAATTGCAAAGAAGCGTTTTCCCAGAAATTATAAGTAGAATTTAAATTGAAAGAATATACTGTTGCTTTTGTATCAATATCATAATTTCTTTCTACACCATCTCTATGTCTAAAATTTAAAACGCCATTAATTGCGTAATTATAAACATTTGCTCCAATAAAATTCGTCCAATTTTTAGCTGGTTTTATAGTTGCTCCTATTTCTAAACCAATTGAATTGCTTTTACCAACATTTGAATACACTCGATTAATAATACTATCTAAAACTGCACCATTACTCTCGTAAGCTAAAGTGTTTACACGATTAATTACATTATTTACATGTCTGTAATAAACTGTTCCATAAATGGAATTTCCTCCTTTTAGTTTTTTAGTAATTCCTAATTCAACCAAATCTATAAATTCTGGTAATAAAGTATTATCTCCTTGCTCAAAAACTTCTGAATGTTCGCGTTCTGCAAAACTATTCATCTTAAAAGTTGTTGTTCTTTCTACCCTTTTACTATATGCAGTTTTTATGTTTGTTTTATCATCAATTTTGTATTGTAAAGATGCTGAAGGGAATAACTTTACAAAATCATAATCATATATATTTTCTGCAGTTTCACTCTGTAAAGCTTCTTTATACTCTCTATCCATAGATTCTAAACGAGCACCAACAGCATAATCCCATTTATTTTTTTTTCCAGTAATTTGTGCGTAACCAGAATGAATTACTCTTTTTAAACTAACATCACTAGAAAATTCAGGTACTAAAACACCATCTCTTTCATAAACAAATTTTCCTGTGTGATCTAAATCACGATACTGATAACCAGTTTCTAAAGTACCGAATGAAAAAGGTTTCCATTGATAATCCAAGTTGAAACGTGTTCCATATAAAGGATTATCGTTTGTATTAAATTCTTTTTGATACACAATAGTATTATCTGGAAAACCTAAGTTATCATTTTCTGTTGGTCCTCCTAAAAAAGTGTATTCATATAATATAGAAGTAGAAATTTTAGATTTATTATCAAATTTATGCGAATAATCGAAACTTCCTAAAGCAAAATCTCCTTTTCTAATTCTTAAGTTATGATTGTAATATGCAAATGTATATTCACGATTGTTACTCCTAATTGGAGAAATTGCATGATTATCGAAGTAAACAATATCTGCCAAACGCTCTTTTGTTCTTTTTCCTGCGAAAAATCCTAAAGAGAAATTATCTTTTTCATTTGGAGTATAATCCACATTAAAACGACCATTATATGTAATTTCATCGAAACTACGTTCGCCATCAGAAGGTAAAAAAGTTGTTTTATTTTCTGGAGTATTCACAATAAACATATCTCCTTCTCTTCTCCCTGTTTTATCGTTTTTTTGATAACTGGCACCTACAGAAATATTCCAATTATCTGTTCTTTTATTGATAGTTGCATCAATTCCATATCTTTTTGCTGCAACTTTCGTATCATAACCTTCAATGGAAGGAAATCCACCTCGAACATTTATTTGTGCAAATATTCCGTTAATTGCTCCTTTTTTAGTTAAGATATTTATAATTCCTCCTTTTCCTTCAGGATCGTATTTTGCAGAAGGTGCCGTAATTAATTCGATAGATTGCATTGCATTTGCTGGTAATTGAGCTAAAATAGTTGTTGGATCTCCTTGTGTTGGTTTTCCATTAATTAAAACTGTAAAACCTTTACTTCCACGAACACTTATTTCCCCTAAACCATCTATGGTTACAGAAGGTAAATTTTTTACAACATCAACTGCATTTCCACCAACTGTACTTTGGTATTTTTTTGTGTCAAAAACTTGTCTATCAATTTTATGAGAAACCGTTTGCTTTTCAGTTTTAATAACTACTTCATTTAATTGATTTCCAGAACCCAGAAGAATTTTTATAGTTCCTATATCTTTTTTCTCTCCTTTACTATTTATAACAATTGAAGAAATTGTTTTTACTTGATAACCAATAAAAGAAGCTTCTAAATAATATGTTCCTGGTTTTATATTCGAAATTGAAAAAACACCATTATTATTGGTAACAACCCCTGCAACTAACTTCTTATCAACCTGATTATATAAAGCTGCTGTTGCGTATTCAAGTGGATAATTATCTTCATTATCAACAACTTTACCTATTATTTGAGAAAAAGAAACTTTACTACCCATAAAAATTAGAAGTAGAAAAATCCATTTGTTTAAATTCATAATTTTGCTTTAATAGATTTAAAAGTCCGCAAATTTACGCTAAAAATAAAAGAGGGAACTATAAATTATATACCAAATTATTAAGAATTAATAGTATTTTTTTTTATCTCGAACAAAAAAAATCCTTCAAAAGAAGGATTTTATATTTTATTTTAAAACGAGTTTAAATTCAAAAAAAAATCTTGTTTAAGTTAGATTCTTTTCACTTTAACAGCATTCATACCACGCATACCTTTCTCTAATTCGAAAGAAACTTTGTCGTTTTCTCCAATCTCATCAATTAAACCACTAACGTGAGTAAAATATTTTTCATTATTTTCTGTATCGATAATAAAACCAAAACCTTTAGAAGTATCGAAGAAAGAAACTTTTCCTTTTCTTACTGGATCTTCCTCTGGTAAATCTTCTTTTTTAGTTACAGAAATCTCTATATCTTCTAATTCGATTTCTACTTTTAATTCTGGATCTGGTGGAGTGTCTGTTAAATTTCCATTATGATCTACATATGCAAACTGGATTCCTGTTGATCCGTTTTCTTCCTTTTCCGCCTTTCGAGCGTCCATCTTCTTCTGTTTATCTAAACGTTTCTTTAAACGTTTCTTTTCTTTTTCACTTTTACTAAATGTTTGTTGCGACTTTGCCATTAAATTTTTAAATAGATTTTTATTAAGAGTTTGTGTAAGTTGAAAAATGAATTCAAAAAAAAATCAACTTTAAATAACAAAGTATTATTAATTAGAAGATATTCTCTACACATTGCAAAGATAGTACAAATTTAATTTTTTTCAAAATAAAGCTTTGTTAGATATTTTAATTTTTGTAGTTGTTTTTAAAAAAAATGAAAAATAAAAAACCGAATTTATTTTTTTCTCGTAAGTATATTAAATAACTAAAATTAAAACAATTATGAAAACGATTAAAACACTAGCATTAATATTTGCTACAGCTATGACATTAGTATCTTGTTCTAGTAACGATAATGATGCAGAAATTAAATTAGACTCTAAAATTTTATTTACCTCCAATAACACAGATGGAAATGTAAATATGTATAATGTAACAAGTTTAAATAATGTTACCAAAGCAACTTTAACTACCACTGCAACAGCTGCAGATGGTATTTATTACGATGGAAACCAAGACTTAGTAGTACAAGCTTCTAGAAGTTCTTTTGGTGTAGAAGGATATGCAAATATTACAAATTTTGCAACATCTACAACAGTTTCTGCAAATGTTACAGGAACTTTAGATATGACGAGTCCACGTGAAATTGCAGTAAAAGATAATATTTATGTAGTTGCAGACAATGCAGATGTAGATGGAGATCCAGATACAAAAGATGGTAAGCTTTTCGTTTACACAAACAATGGAGGAAACTTTACTTTAAGAAATACAATTACTACCGATTTTAAATTATGGGGAATAATTTTTATTGGAAATGATTTATATGCAATTGTAGATACCACAAATAAATTGGCTGTATTTACAAATTTTTTAAATAATTCTTCAAACGCTACTTTATCTGCCAGTAAAACAATTGCTATAGAAGGAATTGTTAGAACACATGGTTTAACTTACGACACAGCTACAGATGTTATGGTTCTAACAGATATTGGAGAAGCATCTAATGGACAAGATGATGGTGGTTTTCATGTAATTAATAATTTTGCAGCCAATTTTAATGGAACTGCTAATAATGAAACTTTAGCTATTTCTAACCAAACAAGAGTTGCTGGAACAAGCACTTTATTAGGAAACCCAGTAGATGTTGCTTATGATGGTGATTCTAAAACAGTTTTTATTGCAGAAGCTGGAAATGGTGGAGGAAGAATTTTAGCCTTCAATAATATAGGAAATGGTGGAAATCTAACACCTGCATACAATGCAACGCTTTCTAAAGCTTCTGCAGTGTATTTGCATAAAGAATAACATTTTTTATGTTATAGTTTGATATTTGATTGATTTGCCTTTCGTGAAAACGAAAGGCTTTTTTTATGGTAAAATTTTATTATTGTTAATAATATATTAATAAATTAGTAATATTTTCTTTTTTAATAGTATTACTATTATATTTGCAAATAAATATTTTAATATGAAAGATTTGTTATCTGTTTTAAAAATTTCTGTTCCAGATAAAATTTTTATTAAAGACCCAGAAACATCCGATTTAGGTAGAAGAATTATAGAAAATAGTATTTTTTTAATTGATGAAATTGGTTTCGAAAGCTTTACATTTAAAAAATTAGGCACAAAAATTAGTTCAAATGAGAGTTCTATTTATAGGTATTTTGAAAGTAAACATATGCTACTACTCTACCTATCTTCATGGTATTGGGCTTGGTTAGAATATAAATTAGTTTTAGAAACATTTAGTATTTCCAATGCTTACGAGAAATTAGAAAAAGCAATTATTACAGTTACAAATAAAATAATAGAAGACAGTAAATACTCTCATATTAACGAAACTATTTTATATAAAATTATTGTAAATGAAAGCTCTAAATCTTTTTTAACAAAAGAAGTCGATTCAAAAAATAAAGAAGGATATTTCGAAATTTACAAAAGGCTTATTTCTAGATTAAATGAAATGATTTTAGGCGTAAAACCAAATTATAAATATAGTTTTAGTTTGGCAAGTACTATTTTAGAAGGTGGTTTACACCAGCACTTTTTACAAGAACATTTCCCATCTTTAACAAATATCGAGAAAAACAATACACCCACTCAGTTTTTTATTCAATTAGCTAAAACCGCTTTACAATAGATATGGAAAATAATCAATTAACACCTTGGAAACGTTTTTTAGGCCTTTTAAAATTAGAAAAAAAAGATATTTTTCAAATTTTCTATTATGCAATTTTTGGAGGACTTGTAGCTCTTTCATTACCCTTAGGAATTCAAGCAATTATAAACTTACTACAAGGTGCACAAATTTCCACATCGTGGGTTGTGCTGGTTATTTTAGTTACGATTGGTGTTATTTTCTCTGGATCTTTGCAATTAATGCAATTAAGAATTATAGAAACCATTCAACAGCGAATATTTACAAGAGCATCTTTTGAGTTAAGTTATCGTTTTCCAAAGATTAAAATGAATGAATTACATAAATATTATCCACCAGAATTGGCAAATCGTTTTTTTGATACATTAACAATTCAGAAAGGATTATCTAAAATTTTAATTGATGTTCCAACAGCATTATTACAAATTATTTTTGCATTAATATTGTTATCATTCTATCATCCATTTTTTATCATTTTTGGAATTTTATTATTGCTTTTAATATACATCGTTTTTAAGTTTACTGCACAAAGAGGTTTAGAAACAAGTCTTATAGAATCTAAAAATAAGTATAAAGTTGCACATTGGATTCAGGAAGTTGCAAGAACCGTTGTTAGTTTTAAACTTTCTGGAACCACCAATTTAGCCATGGAAAAAAACGATATTTTAGTTGATGAGTATTTAAAATCTAGAGAAAATCACTTTAAAATTTTAATGATTCAATTCATACAAATGATTAGTTTTAAAGTAATTGTAACTGCTAGTTTACTTTTAATTGGTGGAGCTTTAGTATTAAATCAAGAAATGAATATAGGCCAATTTGTCGCAGCAGAAATTATTATTTTATTAGTAATTGCTTCTGTAGAAAAACTAATTATCGGTTTAGAATCTTTTTACGATGTTTTAACTTCCATTGAAAAAATAGGACAAGTTGTAGATATGAATTTAGAGCCTCAAGAAGGTGAAAAACCTATGTTTAAAGATGGCTTAACTGTTGAGTTAGATGATGTTTTTTACAATGTAGAAGAAAGGGAAAAACATATTATTAAAAACATTTCTTTAACCATTAACCCATCTAGTAAAATATTAGTTATGGGAGAAAGTGGTGCAGGAAAATCTAGTTTATTACGTTTAATTGCTGGTGTAATTCAACCTACTGCAGGAAATGTTTACATTAATAATTTATCTTTAAAGAGCCTACATTTAAACCATTATCGTTCTCAATTAGGTTTATCTCTTTCTGGAGAAACACCTTTTGAAGGAACCATTAGAGAAAATTTAGTTTTTGGAAATAAATCCATTGATGATAACATAATTTATAACGTTTTAGATGTTGTTGGTTTAAATCAATTTTTAAAAGAACAACCTAATGGTTTAGACACTATTATTCATCCAGAAGGTAAACAGATGTCTTATACAAAAGCGAAAAAATTAATTTTGGCAAGAGCCATTATTAAGCAACCAAAAGTAATGATTTTAGAAGATCCTTTAGACCAGTTTAATCTAGACGAAACTTTAAGAATTATCGAATATTTAACAAACCCTAAACAACCTTGGGCCTTAATTGTAGTAAGTAGTAAAAAAAGTTGGAGAACCCAATGTAACCAAATTATTACATTAAAAAATGGGAAAATTAAATCTATAAAAAACTAATTATGTTAAACATTTCTAACAATCAGTTAAATAAAAAAATAGATTTAAATCAATTTAAATCTGGCAAAGAAATCTTTTCTAAAAAATATTATAAAGCATTTAACAAGTTCTTGTTGGCTTTTGCTATCATAGGTTTTATATTCATATTTTTACCATGGACACAGAATATTACAAGTCAAGGTACTGTAACTACTCTAACACCAGACCAAAGACCACAAACCATACAATCTCAAATTCCTGGTAGAATTGAGCAATGGTTTGTTCGCGAAGGAGATTATGTTAAAAAAGGAGACACCATTCTAAGAATTTCTGAAGTAAAAAGCGAATATTTTGATAATCGTTTAATTGAAAGAACAAACGACCAAATTAATGCAAAAACATCTTCAGTAAATGCATATCAAGGTAAAGTGGAAGCGTTGCAAAGACAAGTGCAAGCTTTAAAACAAGAAAGAGGTTTAAAGATTGAACAAACAAAAAATAAATTATTACAAGCTCGTTTAAAAGTACAAAGTGATAGCATTTCTTTTGAAGCTGCTAAAACAAATTTAAACATTGCCAAAAAGCAGTTTACACGAACAGAAACGTTACAAAAAGAAGGTTTAAAAGCTGTTGTGGATGTAGAACAAAAACGTTTAAAATTACAGGAAACTCAGGCTAAATTAATTGCACAAGAAAATAAATTATTAGCCACTAAAAACGAAGTTTTAAATGCAAAATTAGAATTATCGAGAATAGGCGCGACCTACACAGATAAAATTTCTAAAGCACAAAGCGATATGTATACTGCACAATCCAGTGGTTTTGATGCAAAAGCACAAGTTTCTAAATTAGAAAACAGCAATAGTAATTATAGAGTTCGAAATAGTCTATTATACATTACTGCTCCACAAAATGGGTATATAAATAAAGCCATAAAAGGTGGTATTGGAGGTACATTTAAAGAAGGAGAATCTCTGGTTGGAATTATGCCAGAAAAATACGATTTAGCAGTAGAAACTTATGTAAGGCCAATAGATTTACCATTATTGCATGTTGGAGAAAAAGTACGAGTTCAGTTTGATGGTTGGCCAGCAATTGTTTTTTCTGGTTGGCCTAATGTATCTTATGGAACTTATGGTGCTAAAGTAGTTGCTATAGAGAATTTTATAAGTAGTAATGGAAAATACAGAGTTTTATTAGCTTCTGATAAAAAAGATTTTGCGTGGCCAGAAGCTATTAGAGTTGGTTCTGGTGCAAGAACCATTGCATTGTTAGAAGATGTACCTATTTGGTTCGAATTATGGAGGCAACTAAACAGCTTCCCTCCCAACTATTATCAGCCAGAAAATTCTGGAAAAGAAGAAGCGAATTCTAAAAAATAATTTAGATGAGAAAACTAATTATATTCTTATTTGTCATTTCATTTTCATCTTTAAAAGCACAGGAAGAAGCTGTTTCTAAAATGACGCTTTCTGAGTATTTGGGGTATGTAAAAATGTATCACCCAATTGTGAAACAGGCGAATTTAATTATTAATAATAGTGAAGCTAATTTACTAAAAGCAAGAGGTTCTTTCGACCCTAAAATTGAAGTAGATTATACCAAAAAGCAATTCAAAGAAAAGGAATATTACAACAAGTTGAATGGTGCTTTTAAAATACCAACTTGGTATGGTGTTGAGTTTAAAGCCAATTTCGAACAAAATGATGGTGTATTTTTAAATCCTGAAAATAGTGTTCCTTTAGATGGTTTATATAGTGCAGGAGTTTCTGTTTCTTTGGCAAGAGGTTTACTTACCAACCAAAGAATGGCTTCTCTAAAACAAGCAAAATATTTTTTAGAACAAGCAAAAGAAGACCAGCAAATAACTGTAAATACTATTTTGTATGATGCTTCTCTCTCTTACTTCAATTGGTTAAAAACGTATAATGAAAAAAGAGTTTATGACGATTTTCTAAACAATGCGAAAATTCGTTTTGAAGGAACAAAAAGGGCTTTCCAAGAAGGAGAAAAACCTGCAATTGATACTTTAGAAGCAAGAATTACTTTAAATACAAGAAAACTAAATTTAGAAAAGGCACGTATTAAATTGATAAAAGCGTCTTTAGAATTGTCTAATTTTTTATGGCTCAATGAAAACACGCCAGTTGAATTGAAAGAAAGTATAATCCCGGATTTAAATACTTATAATGCAATTGATAAGACGTTTAATATCGCACTTTTTAATAATGAAAATTTTGAAATTGAAAATCATCCAAAAATAAGATCTTTAGAGTATAAAATTAAAAGTTTAGATGTTGAAAAGCGTTTAAAAATGAATAATTTATTACCAAAAATAGATTTACAGTACAATTTTATTTCTCCAAATGGAGACCAAATAAATTCGTTTAACACCAATAACTACAAAGCAGGAATCAATTTTAGCATGCCTTTATTTATTAGAAAAGAAAGAGGAGATTTAAAGTTGGCTAAAATAAAATTGCAAGACAAACAATTAGAAAGTGAAACTGTAAAAGTTGTGATTAAAAATAAAATTGATGCCATTCAGCAAGAATTAAGCTCATTTATAATTCAGAGTGATTTTACTGCTAATATTGTAAGAGATTACGATGTTTTACTAAAAGCAGAAGAACGCAAGTTCTTCTTAGGAGAAAGCTCTCTTTTCTTAGTAAATTACAGAGAAGAAAAATATATTGATTCCAAATTAAAAGCAATTAGTTTAGAAAATTCTTTCTTTAAATCGAAAGCAACTTTGTTTAAAGAAGCTGTGTTAAAGCCCCTTTAATTCCCCAAAGGGGAAAACACTCTTCTCTAAACAACTCTGTGCCTTTGCGCAATAATATGTTCAAAGTTTAAAATTCAATATTTAAAGTTCTGGATGGAAGTTTTGCTTAAAATACTTGTGTCACTTAAACATAAATACTTTGCGACTCTGCGTCTTTGCGAGGTAAAAAACTCAAAATTCTGATTGGAAACTTTACAAAAAAACTTTGCGAACTTTGCGAAAAAACTTTGCGCCTTTGCATTTAAAAATTAATCATCCTGCTCTAATATAAAAAACTCATTCACTGAAATTTTAAAAATATTCGATAGTTTCAAAGCCAAAACAGTGGATGGAACATATCTATTCTTCTCAATAGAATTAATTGTTTGACGAGAAACACCTATCTTTTTAGCTAAATCGTCTTGTGTAATATCTAATATTGCACGCTGTACTTTAAGTGTATTTTTCATCTTATTTATTCATTCTTTTTAATTGCCAGAAAAACATCAATTGAACAATTAACATAAAAAATAATACTTGAAAGTAACTAAACCCCTGTAATTCATCATTTTGATTTAAGATTGCTCCTACACCATAATTAATTAAAGGTTGTACTAAAGAATATACAATTGCCATAATAAAAGCCAATCTGTAAGATTGCGAACGCAAACTATCTACAAATTCATCTTCTATTTTTTCTTTTGATAAGGACATTATTAACAAACCAATTAATAATACTCCATGCAAAATGGGTCTTATCCACTCAGAATTTTCAATATATTTTCTTCCTATCATTAAAATAAAAGTTCCAATTGCAACAATGAGACCTATTTTTTTAAACTGATTTCCAAGTTGAAATTTATTCATTCTTTCTAAATGACTTCTTTCTCTTTCACAAATTGATTGTTTCGACATCTTATTTATTTTACAATTAGACAAATTAACTTTATATAATGACAAATATACTTTACATTTTATAATTCTACAAATTTTATTTACTGTATTTAAAAATCAATTAACCAAACACTTTTATTTATGACAACAAATTCAAACAAACCAAGTACAGCTTTTTGGATTATTGGTGTACTCGCACTTTTATGGAATCTTATGGGTGTAAGTGCGTATTTATTTCAGGCTTTAGCAACAGAAGAAATGATTTCAGAAATGACTCCTGAACAACAAATAGAAATGATGGTAGAATATCCTGCTTGGATTACTGCATTATTTGCACTCGCTGTTTTTGGAGGTGTTTTAGCTTGTATTCTATTACTTGCAAGAAAGAAATTAGCGTATTATTTATTTCTACTTTCTGGGGTTTGTGCAACTATTCAACAAGTTTATATTATGATGAATGCAGAATTAAACATGATAATTATGCCAATAATGATAATTGTTATTTGTATTTTCTTAATTTGGTATTCCAAGAAATGTATTGCAGATGGTCTTTTAAAGTAATTTTATTAAGCTTTTAAAAATAAAAACCTTATCGATTTTATTCGATAAGGTTTTTATTTAGTTTTTAGTATAAATTTTTAAACTCACTCATATAAAGCACACAAAAACTCTGCAACACAGGCTGGTTTTTTATGACCTTTAATTTCTATTAAACAAGAGAAAGTTATTTTAATTCCATTATTGTCTAAATCTTCAATTTCTTTCACTTCCGCAAGCATTCTTAATTGACTATTTACAGGAACAGGATTTGGAAAACGGACTTTATTCAAACCATAATTCAAGCCCATTTTTATGCTTTTTATCACAAATAAATCTTCCAATAATTTAGAAATCATAGAAACAGACATAAATCCGTGTGCAATTGTACTTTTAAAAGGAGACTCCTTCTCTGCTCTGTTTTCATCGATATGAATCCATTGTTTGTCTAAAGTTGCGTTTGCAAAATCGTTAATCATTTCTTGAGTAACTGTGTACCAATTTCCAGTTGGTAATTTTTTACCAATCATAGATTTAAACTCTTTAAAACTTTCGAATTCTAACGGTTTCATACATTACTTTTTTGTGAATAGATCGTCTTTTATTTTTGGTAACTCCAATTCAAATTTTACGGCTATAACTCTTATAATTATAATGATAGAAGCAGAAATAATAAAAATTATATTTTCTGGAATATGAAAATGATTCAAAATTAAATAAGTAATTCCACCAGCTAAACATGCAGAAGCATATATTTCTTTCTGAAAAATTAATGGAATTTTATTCGTTAAAACATCACGTAAAACACCACCAAAAACAGCAGAAATCATTCCCATAATTAACGCAATAATTGGATGTAAATCGTAAGAAAGACCTTTTTCTAAACCCAATAAAGTAAACACGCTAATACCAACAGTATCAAATAAAAACATGGTTTTGCTTAAATGCGCAATCTTACTTTTAAATAGAAATGTAAAAACTACTGCAGTAAAGATTACAAACAAATAATTTAAGTCTCCAATCCAATTTATGGGATGTGCATTTATTAAAACATCTCGCAACATTCCACCTCCTACTGCTGTAACAAAAGCAATGATTAAGACACCAAATAGATCGAACTTTTTATCAGAAGCAACCAAAGCTCCACTTATTGCAAATGCAAAAGTTCCTAAGATATCTAAAACGTAAATAAGACTCATTTTAAACTTTAAGTTCTGTAAATTTTATATTTAATTCTTTCTGAATTTCGTGAATTCTTTCCAATTCACTAGGTAGAATAAAAGCGATAGAATTTCCAGTTTTTCCAGCTCTTGCAGTTCTTCCACTTCTGTGTGTATAGTATTCTAACTGTTCTGGTAATTGATGATGAATGATAAATTCCAAACCTCTCACATCAATACCTCTTGCAGAAACATCTGTAGAAATTAAATATTGCACACTTTCATTTTTAAAAGCTCTCATCGCTTTTTCACGATCTCTTTGTTGCATATCTCCTTCTAAAGCACCCACTGAAAAACCTTCATCTTTCAACTGATTATACAAATTCTGAACTCCTAATTTTGTTCTACAGAAAATAATTCCTCTTTCAGTTCCTCTTTTTTCGATATAAGAAATAATATCGTTTGTTTTTTGTTTTATTGAGGTCCTAACATATTGGTGTCTAATATTTTCATTTACTAAAGAATTTCTATTAATCTCAACTCTTGGAGCATTAGAGTCCATATATGTTTTAATAATTCGCTGAATCTCATCTGGCATTGTTGCAGAAAATAACCATGTATTTCTTTCTCCAGTTGTAAATTTTAAGATTCGGTTTAAATCTTGTTTAAAACCCATAGAAAGCATCTCATCAGCTTCATCTAAAACCAATGTTTTAATATTGCTAATATCTATTTCTCCACGTTCAATTAAATCTACCAATCTTCCTGGGGTTGCAATTACTACATGTGTTTTTCTTTTTAATTTACCTATTTGAATATCAATCTTTTCGCCACCAAAAACGGCTTCTAAAAAGATTTTTTCAGTACAGTATTTCGTATATTTAAAAAGTTGCTTTTTAATTTGTTGCACCAATTCTCTTGTTGGCGATAAAATTAACGCCTGTATTTCATCTTTATCAGCATCAATAGCATGTAAAATTGGCAAACCAAAAGCAGCTGTTTTACCAGTTCCTGTTTGTGCTAAACCAACAAAATCGGTTTTTGAATTTAATAAAACAGGAATTGCTTTTTCTTGAATTTCTGAAGGGATTTTAATTCCCAATTCTTTTAATCCCTGAAGGTATTCTTTTTTAATTCCTAATTCTGAAAATGTAGACATAATAAATCTTTCTTATATATTTTGCAAAGATACTTTTATTGAAGAGAATAATAAGGAAAGTGATTGAATAGATTTTATTTTAAGAAAGATAAGTGCGGTTTTTTGAGACACGATTTAAGAGACAAAAGCAAAATTTAAAGACTCTTATAATAAATTAAGAACAAAACAGTCGAACAAGAAAAATTTGTACAATTTATGTCTATTCTTTAGAATATAAAACATCCAAAACATCTTCTCTAATTCTTGCTGGTTTGTATGTCTTTTCATCTAACATTCCCCAAACTGTTTTTGCTTTTACTAACAATTCTTCATTTTTATAAAACTCCATTAAACGTTCAGATTTAAAACCTCTAGTTTCTCCTACCCAAGTTTTAACTGTAATTTTATCACCTAAAACCGCTTGTTTTAAATAGTCTATCTCATGTTTTAAAACCACCCAAATAAATTGTTTCATAGGATTTTCTTTCGTTAGAAATGCCCAATGTTCAAAAGCCACAATATCCATCCATTTTACATAAACCACATTATTTACATGGTTTAAATCGTCTAAATCTTCTGATTTTACTTTTAGTTTATATTCAAAAACGGACTTCATAATTCAATTTTTTACAAACTTAAAAATTTTAATAGTTCTATAACAATTATTAATGTTTCATTTTAGATAAAACAGTTAATAATTCCGTTCTTTGTATTTCTTTATGAACAAACTCGCAGGCAATTTAGGTACCGAAAAAATAAGTAAATTATTGATAAAACAAGCAGTTCCTGCAACTATAGGAATTCTTGTAATGTCTTTAAATATGATTGTAGACACCATTTTTGTTGGACAATGGATTGGTGTTTTAGCAATTGCTGCAATTACTGTGGTTTTACCAATTGCCTTTTTAATTTCTTCCATTGGAATGGGAATTGGAATTGGAGGAAGTTCTATCATATCAAGAGCTTTAGGTGCTAATAATTCTGAAAAAGCTTTTCTAACGTTTGGGAATCAAATTTGTTTAACGGTAATTTTAGCTATTCTTTTTGTAATTCTTGGAAATGTATTTAGTGTTCCTATCTTAAATTTATTTGGCGCAAAAGGAGATATTTTACCAATTGCATCCGAATATTTTGGTGTAATTATTTATGGAGTTCCTTTTTTGGCATTTGCGATGATGGGTAACCCAACCATAAGAGCCGAAGGAAAACCAAAATTTGCAATGTATGCAATGATGGTTCCTGCAGTTTTAAATGTTCTTTTAGATATTTTATTTATTAAAGTTTTCGATTGGGGAATGTATGGAGCTGGTTTAGCAACTTCAATTTCTTACGCTAGTTGTGGTTTGTACATCTTATATTTCTTCTTGTCTTCTAAAAGTGAATTAAAAATAATTCCGAAAAACTTTAAATTAGATTTTAAAATTGTTCGAGAAATTGTTGAGCTTGGTGGAGTTTCTATCGTTAGACAAGGTGCAATTAGTATTTTAATGATTGTTTTAAATTACTCTCTTTTTACTTATGGAGGAGAAATTTCTATTGCAGTATTTGGAATTATCAATAGAGTTATGATGTTTGCTTTATCGCCAGTTTTAGGAGTTTCTCAAGGATTTTTACCAGTAGCAGGATTTAATATTGGTGCAGAAAAAAATGAACGCGTAAAAGAAACCATTAAAAAGTCGATTTATTTCGGCTCTATTGTAGGAACTATTATTTTTATTGGAATTGTAATTTTTAAGGAACAAATAATTTGGGTTTTTACCAACGATGCAACTTTGTTAGATAAAACACCAAATGCAATGTTAATTGTCTTTTTAGTAACCCCAATTGTAACGATGCAATTAATTGGATCTGCCTATTTCCAAGCTGCAGGAAAAGCGATGCCTGCATTATTTTTAACACTTTTAAAACAAGGTATATTCTTAATTCCTTTAGCTTATTTTTTACCCATGTATTATGGAGTAAATGGAGTTTGGTGGTCTTTCCCAATTGCAGATACACTTTCTACAATTATTACAATTATCGTTTTAAAAAGAGAAGTAAATAAAAACCTTCAATAGTTTTTCTCATATTGTTAATATCCTTTTAATAAAATAGTTTCATTTTTGTTTTTTCAATTAAATTAATGACTAATTTAGTAAATTAGACTTATTATTAATATTGAAATGATTGTTTCATATCTATGTCAAAAAAAACATCCTTTAGTAAAACAACTATTTTAAATAAAGTAACACACCTTTTTCATTCTAAGGGATATTGTGCTACTTCTATGCAAGATATTGTTGAAGTTAGTAACTTAAACAGATCTAGTCTTTACAATACTTTTGGAAGTAAATTGGAATTGTTTATCACTTGTTTTGATACTTGTGAAACAAAATACAGAAGAGATGTTCAGAAAATAATAATGGCTTCAACTAATCCATTAAAAACAGTTCGTCAAATTCTAGAACTATCTATAAATGAAACCATTAACGGATATTTAATTCCAAATTATATTTCTGAAATTAAAAATAAGGAAACACAAATTAATAGATTAGTTAAAAACCAACAAGCTTATTTTTTAGATTTGTTTGAAGACATTGTAAAAAGAGGACAAGGTTTAGGCTCTATAAATAACAGTAAATCTAGCAAGCAATATGCAAATTACTTGTTAACTTCTTACCAAGGTTTACAAATAATGAAAAGCTTTCCTGAAGACGATTATAAATTGCAAAATGTAATTTATGATGTAATTTCTGTGATAGAATAAGTTGCTTTAAACTGAAACAATCGTTCTTGGTTGTATTTACTTTTAAATTTTAAATAATTCGTTCACCATTTAAATTTGTCGTTAAAATATCGCTAAATAAATTAAAAAACGGACGTAAAGCTTTAAAACTTTTGTCTACTTCTTGCACAAAATTAGGAGACAAAACTTCCTCATCCGTAAAATTTTTGGTTGCTATAAAACCTTTTTTACGTAATAAATCTACATCTGGATGTTCTTTATCAAAACCTCTAGGTGCTGTTTTTAATTCGCTAAAACTTTCGAATTTTCCACCAAAATGTTTCTTGTAATTTTTCTCTTCTAAAATATCTTTTATCTCTGATGCATCTAACTCAATTTCTTTACGAATTCGGAACAAGTCTTCTTTACTTGGTTCCCAAAACCCGCCAGCTAAAAAAGATTCTCCTGGTCTAATTCTTAAAAAATAACCACCTCTTAATTCTTTTCCTAATCTGGAATATGAATTTGCAAAATGAGCTTTATATGGTGTTTTATCTTTAGAAAAACGAACATCTCTATAAATACGCATCATTTTAGATTTCTCTATTTCATCATGTTTTTGCAAGTTTAAATGAATCTCTGCAAATACATCTTTCGCATTTTGTTGCGCTTTTAAATAGGTTTCTTTGTGGTCTGCAAACCAATCTCTATTGTTATTTTTTTGTAAATCTTGTAAGTATTTAAAAGTAGATTTTTCGAATTGCATTTTAGATGTGTTTTAAAAGTTCAATTTACAAAATAGAATTGTAACTTCGAATTTGAAATGCATCAAAAAACAAAAGACATTCAGAAAAGATATGATGGTTTTCTACAAACAAATTGTTTGTGGAAAGATAATGCTGTATATGATATACAGCAATTTAAAATCGAATCGAAATCAATGAAAATTGATACTGAAATAAATGAAAAACTACGTTTAGGAAAATACATAGAAAAGTTTGTTTCCTTTGAACTGGAACAAGAAACTACTATTGAAATTTTATGCGAAAACATCCAAATTCAGAAAGGGAAAATTACTTTAGGGGAATTAGACTGTATTTTATCAAAAAATAAAAAACCTATTCATTTAGAAATAATTTATAAATTCTATTTGTATGATAACACTATTGGTACAAATGAAATTGAGCATTTTATTGGTCCGAATAAAAAAGATTCTTTGGTTGAAAAGTTATACAAACTAAAACATAAACAGTTGCCACTTCTCTACTCTAAAGAATGTACAGAATATTTACTAACACTGAATTTAGAAAATAACAAAATTGAACAACAAGTCTATTTTAAAGCACAATTATTTGTTCCGTTTTCAAATAGAAATATCAAATTAAAACAATTAAATTCTGATTGTGTTATTGGTTTTTACATCAATAAAGATGAATTAAGTCAATTTACAGAGTGTAAATTTTACATTCCTAATAAAAAAGATTGGTTGGTAATTCCGCACCAAAATGTAGAATGGCAATCTTTTTATCAATTTAAAGAAAATTCTTTAGAATATTTAGAGAGACAATTTTCTCCACTTTGTTGGTTGAAAAAACCAAATGGAGAAATTGAAAAATTCTTTTTTGTTTGGTGGAAATCTTTAAATTAATTGACTGATAATGATTGTTTAAAACAAAAAAAAGAGGGATTTCATATATGAAATCCCTCTTTTTTAAAATCAACTAATTGCTAAAAATTAGTCTTCTTTTTTCTTATCGTCTTTAGAAGCTTTGTTCCAAATTTTAATTTCGTCGTCTTTTGTAACTCCTTCTAAAATTTCCACATTTACACCATCAGAAGTTCCTAATTTTAAAGTTTTCTTTTCGTAGTTACCATCTGCTTGTTTTACTTCTACATAAGGTTCTTCAGTCTTTTTATCAAATCTTAACAATGCTTCTTTTATAGATAAAACACTATCTTTTTTTACTAAAACAATATCTGCATTTGCACTATAACCTGCTCTAATAAAGAATTTATCATCTAAAGAAACATCTGCTTTAATTTTAAATTGTACTGCACCACCTTCTTCAGTTCCTTTAGGTGCAATAAAGTTTAATTTTGCTGGAAATTTTGTTCCTTCAATGGCTCCAATTGAAACTTCAATTTCTGTTCCTTTTACTAATTTACCAACTTCAGATTCGTCTACTTTTCCTTCGAAAATCATTTTGGCCATATCTGCAATCGATGCAATTGTAGTTCCTGCATTAAAATTGTTAGACTGAATTACTTGATCTCCTTCTTTAACAGGAATCTCTAAGATTGTCCCAGACATTTGTGCAATAATATTTGTATTTGCACTTCCACCAGAACCTGCAGAACCTCTTTTTATAATTTGATAATCGTTTTGAGCATTCTTTAAATCTTGTTTAGCTTGATTATATGTTAATTCTACACTTTCGAATTCTGTTCTTGCAATAACACCTTTATCGAATAAATTCTTCGTTCTTTTATAAGAAACAGCAGAATTATTAACTCTTAACTTTGCGTTATCTACTCTACCTTTAGCGCTAATTAAAGATTGCTCATTAGGTACAACTCTTACTGTTGCAATTAAATCTCCTTTTTTAACTTTAGAACCTTCTAACAACAAAACTTTGTCTATAATACCTGTTATTTGAGGTTTAATTTCAATTTCTTCCAATGGAATTACTTTACCAGTAGCTACTGTTTTTTTAACAATTGTTGTTCTAAATGGAGTTTCAGTTTCGTATTCTACAATACTTTTTGCGTTCTTTTTACCGAACCAAATAAGTGCTGCAATAAAAAATACTGCAATAACTATTAAAATAATTTTTGATCTCTTGCTCATGATTTGTTGTTAATTGATTTTATTCTTCTCTTAATGCTTCTATTGGTTTAACTACTGTTGCTATATGTGCAGGGATTAATCCTATTAAGGTTCCTAACACAATTAATGTTACAAATGCTACTAATATAATTGGTATATTAACTGTTGGGTTTATTAAAGCGGCATCTTCTCCTTGGCCAAAAGCCAAGTCTATTAAAAATAGAACAAATGCACCAAAGACAATACCTAACATACCAGCGATTGTTGTTAAGAAAACAGATTCTAAAATAATTTGCTGTCTAATACTTTTTGGTGTAGCACCTAAAGCTCTTCTAATTCCTATTTCTTTTGTTCTTTCTTTTACCGTAATTAATAAAATATTACCAATTGCAAAAACTCCTGCAACTAAAGTAGCAATACCAACAAACCAGGTTAAGAACTGCATTCCTGTTAAAAAGCCAGTAATTTTACCTATTTCTTTTCCTAAATTAACACTACCAAAAGCACGTTCATCTTCTGGGTGTACTTTATGAAGTCCTTTTAAAGTAAGCAAAACGTCTTTTTCCATTTGCTCGATATTAGTGCCTTCATTTGCAGTAATCATCATCCAATCTACTTTATTGGCTGTATTGTAAACCTTTTTAAAAGTAGTAAATGGTATGTATGCACAATCTCCATCAAAATCAATTGTATTAGAAGGTTTATAAACACCAATAACTTGGTAACCAATCGCGTTTATTTTTATATACTGACCAATTGGAAATTCATCTTTATCGAACAATTGCTTATACATATCTTCTGATATAACAGCTACTTTTGCAGTAGTTAAAATATCATTTCCATTTAAAAAACGTCCGTATAATAATTGTTTTTTCTGAATTTGATCTAAAATTGGATAATCTCCACTCACTTGAAAATTACCAGATTTAAAATCTTTTATAATTAAATTGTTTGTTTGATTTCTTGGAGCTAATAATTTAATTTCATCAGAATATTCAGATTTTAAAACATCTATATCATTCATTGTTAAACTAAACCTTCTACCTTCTTGAAAACCTTTAAAAGGTGTGTCTGTAGATTGTGTCCAAACAAAAACACTATTGGTCGCAAAATTACCAAACAGTTTGTTAAAACCATTTTCCATTCCTCTTGCTGCACCTAATAAAACAACTAACAAGAAAATTCCCCAAAGAACACCAACAATAGTAATTGCGGTTCTCATTTTGTTTTTACGAATGCTTCCGTAAATTTCTTGCCAAGTATCTGAATCGAATAAAAATTTCATAATTAATCTGCTCTTAATGCTTCAATAGGTTTAATATTTGCAGCTCTTTTTGCTGGTACATAACCTGCAATTAATCCTGATAAGATTAATACAACTGTAGCTCCAATTACAATTTCTGGACTTACACTTGGGTCTTTAATAAAATAATCTTCTTCTAAACTATTACCAATTAAACTTAAAATATAAGTTCCTAAAGAAAGCCCTAAATAACCTGCAATTGTAGTAATTAAAACAGATTCTTGCACAACCATTCCAACAATTGAAGATGGCACTGCACCTAATGCTTTTCTAATTCCGAATTCTTTAGTTCTTTCTTTTATAACGAATATCATAATATTAGAAATACCAATAATTCCTGCGATTAAAGTTCCAGAACCAACAAAAATTACAATTAAATACAAAACAAACATAAACATACCAACTCCTTTGTTTGCTTCTGCCATGTTTCTAACAGAAAGCGCACTTTGGTCATCTGGATGAATGTTTAATTTTTTACGTAAATCTCGCTCCATTTTATTACCAAATGCAATTGCAGCATCTAAACTTAAATCTGGGTTGTATCCTAAATTAATCTGACTGATATAATCGTTGTTACCATACATCATTTGTGCAGTAGAAACAGGTATATAAGCCATTCTTTCTTCGTTATCTCCACCTTCATCAGAAAAAATACCAATAATTAAAAAAGAACTTCCATTTACGTTTACTCTTTTTCCTAATGCAATTTTTTCTCCAAATAAATCCTTTTTAATCAAACGACCAATTACAATAACTTTCGATTTATCTTTAAGATCTCTTTCATTTAGATATCTACCTTCATCAATAATTGTTTTTTCTAAAAATTGATGATCGGGATTTACAGCTCGAATACTATAAGTACTTGCTTCACTTTTATATTTTATACTAAAGTTTTTATAGATTCTTGCAGATTGATATTGAATTTTATCTTCATATTCTTCAGCTACAAAATTATAATCGTCGTTTCTTAATTGAATTCTTCTTCCAGTTTGTAATCCTTTAAAAGGTTTAGAAGTCTTCCAAACACGCACAAACATAGAGTTTTGCGCATCATCGTTAAAAGCACTTGTAAAGGAGTTACTTAAACCACTTACAACACCAAAAAGTAATGTGAATAATAAAATTGCAAATGCAACAGTAAAACCAGACATTACAGAACGTAACCTGTTTTTATTGATACTCTGAAAAATTTCTCTCCAACGATCTAAATCAAACATATTAAACTGCTTTTGAGGCTTTTGTTAATTCGTCACTAATAATTCTTCCATCTTTTAAACGAACAATTCTTTTTGTTTGCTCTGCAACTTCTTCTTCGTGTGTAATAACGAAAACCGTCATTCCTTTGTCGTTAATATCTTTTAACAAATCCATTACAGAATCTGTAGTTGTAGAATCTAATGCTCCAGTAGGTTCATCCGCCAAAACAACTTTTGGTTTTGTAACCAAAGCTCTAGCAATTGCAACACGTTGTTTTTGCCCTCCAGAAAGTTCGTTTGGTAAGTGTCCTGCCCAATCTTTTAAACCCACTTGATCTAAATATTCCAAAGCAATTTCTAAACGTTCTTTTCTGCTTACTCCTTTATAATACAAAGGTAAAGCAACATTCTCTAAAGCTGTTTTGTAAGAAATAAGATTAAATGATTGAAAGATAAAACCTAAGAATTTGTTACGCAATTGCGCAGCTTTTTTCTCATTCATATCTTTAATTAGTTGTCCATTTAAGTAATAATTACCTTCGTCATGAACATCTAATAAACCAACAATATTTAATAATGTAGATTTTCCAGATCCAGAAGACCCCATAATAGATACGAATTCACCTTCTTTTATGTGTAAATCTATTCCTTTTAATACATGTAGAGAATCTTTTCCAATTGGATAAGACTTGTGCAGTTCTTCAATTTTAATCATCAGTTGGTTATTTTATCACGAAAGTACCTAAAGCTATTCACTGCAATTATTAATATTTTGTTAAAAGCCATTGCAATATAAAATCAAATACAACTATAAGACGTCTTAATTTAAATATTGTTACAAGATTTTTAAAAAAAGTTGAAGTATCTTTGTTTTCGACTTAATTTAATTTGGTTAAATGATTGATATTCCTAAAAATAAGAAGGTAATTTTGTTTGATGGTGTTTGTAATTTATGCAATAATTCTGTAATAAAAGCGATTAAATACGATAAAAAAGAAACTTTTTTATTCGCATCCTTACAATCGGATTCTGGAAAAGAAATTACCAATTACTTAGGAATAAATACTGCAAAAATTGATTCTATAATTTTATACGAACCAAATGTTTCTTACGATGTAAAATCGACTGCAGCTTTAAAAGTGATGAATGATTTTGGTGGCATTTGGAACTTAACAAAACTCTTATGGGTTTTTCCTGAAGGTTTTAGAAATTTTGTTTACGATTATATCGCCAAAAACCGTTATGTATGGTTTGGCAAGAAAGAAAGTTGCATGATTCCTACACCTGAATTAAAAGCGAAATTTTTGGATTAAAAATTGCCACGAATTCACTAATTATAAAATTATTATTTTAAAAAAGAATGAAAAAAATCCCAAAAGAAATAAAATGCGTTATTTTTGATATGGATGGCGTTATTATAGATTCCGAAGAAATTCACAAAAAAGCATATTACGAAACCTTTGTTTCTTTAGGACTAAATGTTTCTGATGAATTGTACAAATCTTTTACAGGTTCTTCTACCATTAATGCTTTTCAAAGATTGGTGGCTCATTTTAATTTAGATAAAAAACCTGAAGAACTCGTTTTAGACAAAAGAAGGCGTTATGTAAATTTCTTTGAAAATGACCCAAATTTACATTTAGTTGAAAATGTTGAAGAAATTATAAAGTATTTCAACAAAAAAGGAATCGTTTTAATATTGGCTTCTTCTTCTGCAATGATTAATATAGACAGGGTTTTTAATCGTTTTAACTTGAATGGTTATTTTTCTGCGAAAATATCGGGTGCAGATTTAAAAGAATCGAAACCACATCCAGAAATTTTCAATAAAGCATCTATTTTAGCCAACATACCAAAAGAAAATTGTGTTGTTATTGAAGATTCCGATAATGGAATAAAAGCGGCAAACGATGCTAATATTTTCGTTTTTGGCTATGCTAATAAACTTTCGGAAGGACAAACTTTAAAAAATGCTGATGCTGTTATTCACGATTTTTTGGAGTTGAAAGACCTTATTTAAAAAAAAAGAAGTTTTTAACTGCTTGATTTTATATTTTAAAAAATATAACTCAGTTAACAAATACAAAACTAAAACAATGAAAAAAATAATAAGTCTATTTACAATAATACTAATTTTCAATTGCAATAGTGATGAATCAAATTCTATTGTTGAAACAGAGTTAAGTTTACTTACTGGAATAAATCTAATTGATAATAGTGGAAATCCAAATGGCAAGTTTGGAAATCCGAATATATTGATAAATAATAAAATTACTGTTTATCCTATTCCTGCGAAAAACGTTTTATTTATTAATTCAAATGAAAACTTAAGCAAAATTTGGATTATACCAGCTATTGCCGAAAAAATTTTTCAACAAACTGATTTTAATACTATATTAAATACACATACTTACGATGAAAACCAAATCAAATCTAATGCTGAATTAGAATCTTTAGACATCAATAAAAACTCATTTAGTTTAAAATTGAATACATTAAAATCTGGATACTACAGAATATTTATGAAAATTGACAATTCACTATATTGGGAAAACATATATATTCCAAATGGAGATGAAGGATTTGGACTTGAGAATTTAAAAAATTTTTGGAATTAATTATAAATTTGTCTAAACTTTTGGGTGCACATCATTTTCTATTCGGTTTTTATTTGCTGAATTTAGTACTTAAACCATATACAAACATATTAACGAAACATAAAAAAAATCTCTTTTCCTGTCAAGAAAAGAGATTTTTATATTTTTAGAAATCAATTAGTTTACCTAATCTTCATCCTCCAAATCATTGGCTTCAAAATCGTCATTATCATCAAAAAATTCTTCATCTTCTGCATATTCTTCCATGGCATTTTCTAAACGATCACTTATTTTAACTAAATAAACAGTGTCTTCCGTTTTTACTTCAACTGCTTTTACAGTATCTCCTTTGGCGTTTTTAAAGGAAATTACATCACTATAATCATAACCATCAGGATATTTATCAATTAACATATCTAAGATGTCTTTTGTCAGTTTTGCGTATTCTACTATTACTCTTTTCATTATAATACCTTTTATATTTCTGGTCCGTTTTTTAATCAAGTTTAAAATAAAAATAATAAACTTTTTTAAAAAAAACGTTAGTGATGTTACATTTCTAATAAATAAGCGAAAATAAGAGGTGCAACAATGGTTGCATCACTTTCTATAATAAATTTTGGAGTGTCTATATCTAATTTTCCCCAAGTAATTTTCTCGTTAGGAACTGCTCCTGAATAAGAACCATAACTTGTGGTAGAATCTGAAATCTGACAGAAATAACTCCAAAATGGTGTTTCTGGTTTTTCCATATCTTGGTACAACATTGGCACCACACAAATAGGAAAATCTCCAGCAATTCCTCCTCCTATTTGGAAAAATCCTATTCCGTTTTCAGAATTATCTGTGTACCAATCTGCTAAAAAAGTCATGTATTCTATACCAGATTTTACTGTACTTGCTTTTAATTCTCCTTTTAATACATAAGAAGCAAAAATATTACCCATGGTAGAATCTTCCCAACCAGGACAGATAATTGGTAAGTTTTTTTCTGCTGCTGCATACATCCAAGAATCTTTAATATCTATCTCATAATACTGCTCTAAAACTCCTGAAAGTAATAATTTGTACATGTATTCATGTGGTAAATAACGTTCTCCTTTTGCTTCTGCATCTTTCCATATTTTTACAATATGTTCTTGAATTCTTCTAAAAGCTTCTTCTTCAGGAATACAAGTATCTGTAACTCTGTTTAAGCCTTTTTCTAACAAATCCCACTCGTCTTGTGGAGTTAAATCTCTATAATTTGGTACTCTTTTATAATGAGAATGTGCTACTAAATTCATAACATCTTCTTCTAAATTTGCACCTGTACAAGAAACAATTTGCACTTTATCTTGGCGAATCATTTCTGCAAAAATCTTTCCTAGTTCTGCTGTACTCATTGCTCCTGCCAAAGAAACTAACATTTTAGATCCTTTGTTTAATTGCGCTTCATAACCTTTTGCTGCATCTACTAAAGCTGCTGCATTAAAGTGTAAAAAGTATTTTTCTATAAAATTTGTAATTGGTTTGCTCATTTTTATATTTTTTATGATATCCTTTAAAATGTTCTCGATACGATTTTTCAAAAAAGGAAAAATCACATGAACTGACACTAAAAGTTATCAATAATGATTTTATTTAATTTCTAAAATTTTAATTTTTAATTATTTTTTATGAAGTTTTTTCACTTCGTAAATATCTGTTCTTCTATCTTTTAAATTTCGAACACTTCCAAATTGATTCAAATCTTTTAACAAATCTAAATCTACATCTGCAATTAAAATCATTTCTGTATTTGTAGTTGCTTCTGCTTTAATTCCGTTTGCTGGAAATGAAAAATCGCAAGGTGTAAAAACCATCGATTGTGCAAACTGAATGTCCATGTTATTTACTTTAGGTAAATTTCCAACACTTCCTGCAATTGCCACATAACACTCGTTTTCTATGGCTCTTGCTTGTGCACAATGTCTCACTCTAGAATATCCATTTTGTGTATCTGTTAAAAACGGAATAAACAAAATATCCATACCTTCTTCAGCCAAAATTCTACTCAATTCTGGAAACTCGGAATCGTAACAAATTAACACTCCAACTTTACCACAATCTGTATCGAATGTTTTTAGCTCATTTCCTCCTTGCATTCCCCAAACTTTTGCTTCATCTGGAGTTACATGTAATTTCTCATACCTTTCTGTAGAACCATCTCTTTTGCACAAATAACCAACATTGTATAACATTCCATCTTTTAATTCTGGGAAACTTCCAGTAATTATATTGATGTTGTACGAAATAGCCAATTCAGAAAACTTCTGAACTATTTCTGGTGTATATTTTGCCAATTCTCTAATGGCTTGCGATTCTGGCAAATGATTATTATCTGCCATTAAAGGCGCATTAAAAAACTCTGGAAACAATGCAAAGTCAGCTCTGTATGCAGAAACTGCATCTACAAAATATTCTGCTTGTTGCATTAATTCTTCCAAATCTTTGTACAAACGCATTTGCCACTGAATTAATCCTAAACGAACTACTTTCTTTTTAATGGCCGCTTTTGCAGTTTCTTTTTTGTAATACACATTATCCCACTCCAATAAAACTGCAAAATCGTTTGAATCTGCATCTCCTTCTAAATAACCTTTCATCACTTTTGATGGATGAAAATCATTGGATATTTGAAAGTTTAAAACTGGATCGTGAATTTCTTTACGTTTTACCTTTTCTATATATTCTTTTGGTGAAATTTGCACTGCATATTTATGATAATTAGGAATTCTTCCACCAAATGCAATACCTCTTAAATTCAGTTTTTCGCACAATTCTTTTCGGTAATCATACAATCTTCTTCCTAGCCTTAAACCTCTATATTCTGGTTTTATAAAAACATCAATTCCATATAAAACATCACCAATATCACTATGAGTGCTAAAAGTGTAGTTCCCAGTAATCTCTTTGTATGTATGATGATCATCAAACTTATCATAATCAACTCTTAAAGACAAAGCACAACCTGCCAGCTGTCCATTAATTTTAATAACTACTTGTCCTTCAGGAAATTTATCTATTAAAGATTGTATTTGAGGTTCTTCCCAATGCGTACTTTGCATATTAGAATAAATCTCAATCATTGCTTGTTTTAACGCTTGATAATCTTCAATCGTTAAATATTGCAACTCTATATTTTCTATGTTTTCGATTTTCATAATGATTTAAAAATCGTCGTCATCATTTTTAAATTTCGATAATTTACTGAAAGGATTGTTATCAGTAGTATCATCTCCATTGTCATAAGAATCGTCATTAGAAGCAAATTTATAGCTCAACATTTTATAGAATAATTTAGCCGCTAAAAAGTCAGATGATTTTTCATTTTCATTCGGACATAATTCAACCATATCAAAACCTACAACATTCTTTTGCTCGAAAACTTGTTTTAAGAATGCTAAAGTTTCATAGTAAAATAATCCTCCTGGTTCTGGAGTTCCTGTACTTGGCATAATTGAAGGATCTAACGCGTCTAAATCAAAAGTAATAAACACATTTGTACTTAATTGATCAATTACATCATCCATCCAATCTTCGTTTACAGCCATGTCATGTGCAAAGAAAACTTTGTCTAAATTCATGCTTCTTTTTTCAGAAATATCCATACTTCTAATTCCAACCTGGACTAAGTTTGTATTCTGATTCGCTTCGTAAACTGCACAAGCGTGATTGCAAGAAGAACCTTCATATTCTTTACGTAAATCTGCATGTGCATCTATATGTAAAACCGTTAAATCGCTAAAACATTCGTTAAAAGCTCTAATAGTTCCAATAGAAACTGAATGTTCTCCACCAAAAACAGTCACAAATTTATTTCTGTTGATATACTTCTTCGTTTCTTGGTGAACAGCTTCTACCATTGCTTCTGGAGAAGAATTTTCTGTAATTGGTTCTGTTAAGAAAACACCTTCTTTATAAACTTCAGAATCTGTTTCTATGTCATACAATTCCATGTTTTCTGAAGCTTCTAAAAAAGCTTTAGGACCTTTGTCTGCCCCTTTTTGCCAAGTGCTAGTTCCATCATAAGGAACTGGGATAATTACTATTTTTGATGTTGACAAGTTTCCAAACTCGTTTGGAATTCCTGCATATGTATTTTTTGTGTTCATTTTATTTTTTGTTGCAATGGGTTTAAACCCTTGTTGTGTTGTTTGTTAATATCCTAATATTGATAATAATTCGCTACTTTTTTGTTGTTCTTTAAAGACCTTTATATCCAAATTACCTTCTTTATCTCTGTCGATAATTAAATGCTTTGGAGTTGGAATTAAACAGTGTTGCAATCCACCAAAACCACCAATGGTTTCTTGATATGCTCCAGTGTTAAAGAACCCAATGTATAGTGGTTTTTCTTTCTCGTAAACTGGTAAATAAATTCCATTTACATGTTGTTCTGAATTGTAATAATCGTCACTATCGCAAGTTAAACCACCTAATAAAACACGTTCGTATTTTGTATTCCATTTATTAATTGGCAGCATGATAAAACGTTTGTTAATTGCCCAAGAATCTGGTAAAGTGGTTATAAATGAAGAGTTTATCATATTCCAACGCTCTCTATCATTTTGTTTTTTCTGATATAAAACTTTGTACATAGCTGCTCCAGATTCACCAACTGTAAAACTTCCAAACTCTGTAAAAATATTTGGTACGTCTACTCCTGCTTCATCACAGGCTTGTTTTATTTGATTTGTAATTTCATCAATCATATATTGATAATCATAATCAAAAGCCAAGGAGTTTTTTATAGGAAAACCACCACCAATATTTAAACTGTCTAAAGTAGGACACACCTTTTTTAAGTTGATGTACACATTTAAACATTTCATTAATTCGTTCCAGTAATACGCATTGTCTTTAATACCAGTATTGATAAAAAAGTGTAGCATTTTTAAATCAACTTGGGTATTATCAGCAATTTCACGCTCATAAAAAGAAACGATGTTTTTATATCCAATTCCTAATCTTGACGTATAAAACTCAAATTTTGGTTCTTCTTCAGAAGCAATTCTAATACCAACTTTAAACTTCTTTTTTGTTTCTTTTTTTATTAACGGTAATTCTTCATAATTATCGATAATAGGAATACAGTTTTTATGTCCAGATTCTATTAACTCGCCAATATTCTTTACATATTGGTCTCTTTTAAATCCGTTACAAATAACAAAAGTATCGTCTTTTATTTTGCCTTCTTTCTTTAAGCTTTTAACAATATCTATATCAAAAGCAGATGATGTTTCAATATGAATATCATTTTTTAAAGCCTCGTTTAAAATGTGCTTAAAATGAGAACTTTTTGTACAATAGCTATAAAAGTATTTTCCTTTATAATCATGTTTTTCGAAGCTATTTTTAAACCAGTCTTTTGCTCTGTTTATGTTTTCTGATATTTTTGGTAGGTATGTAAATTTTAATGGAGAACCATATTCTTCAATAAGTTCCATTAAATTAATGCCATGCCAAAATAATTTATGGTTTTCTGTTTTAAATTCTTCTTGTGGAAAATCGAACGTTTGCTCGACTAAATCTATATATTTTGTATTCACTTTGGTTTTTAAATTATAGGTATGATAAATTTGTCTAAATCAGAACATTTTAAAAATGTTGAAATAGAAATAAGTACTTTTAAAAAAGTAAGATTATCACTGTATAATTTGTAAGTAAACTACGTGCAACTTTGAGAAAAGTTGCAATTCTTGAAGAATTGAAAATGGAGAAACCTTAATTTTTCGGTTGCATTTCCAAAATGCATTGTAATACGTATTCTCCAATTGAGTATTACATCCGAAATAAGAAAAACTAAACATTTTACTTAAATAAGTACAACAAATGTATATTATTTTTTAATATAAATTACAAAAGCAAAAAAAAAGTAACTTTTTTTTGAAATATATTTTTTATCAGTAAATACAGGTGTTTCGAATGATAATTGAATGCGATTTTAATACTGAAGTGAAATTTTATTCTAAAATTTGATTATAATTTCTGCCTAAAAACGTCAATTATCAACAAAAACTATAAAAAACATTCTTCCTTATAAAAACGCAATTATAAAGCATAAAAAAAGCTCTGAATTTTCAGAGCTTTTAATTTACATTTTTATTCATCTATTGGTGGATGACCATGAATTTCTTCAAAATCTTCATCGAAGTTTTCTCTTAAATAAGCGTTTAGTTTCTTTCTGTAATCGTCTTTTAACCAAGTTACAAAATTGTGCGTACTTTTAGAAATACATTTTGCATATCTGTTAATTCTATCATCTATCTCCTCACCTAACATTTTAGCCAAAATTAAAGCATCAAAAACATCTTCACTGTTTTCAATACACATTTTTGCATGATGTACAATTGATTTTTCTAATACTCTTTTAGAAGATTCTCCAGCTTTTATTGTTTCGATATATACATTTTTCATATCGAAATAAGTATCTGTAGAATTTGCAAACTCTACTTTTACATTTGCTGGTAATTCATATCTAAAGGTACTTTCAATTTCTTCATCAGAAAGAATTGCATCTAAATAATAATCTGGTGCTCTAAACATTTTTTGCCAGTCTAAATCTGCACCCCAAGGACCAAATCTGTGGAAATTGTTTCCTAAATCAATTACATCAAACGTGTTTTTATCTCCAAAAATACGAGAACCACGTCCAATCATTTGATAATATAAAGTCAACGATTTTGTTGCTCTGTTTAAGATAATTGCTTCAATACTTGGTTCATCAAAACCAGTTGTTAAAATACTTACAGAGGTAATAATTGCATTTGGAGTTTTGTGAAACCATCTTAAAATAAGCTCACGTTCCTTTTTTGTATTTGTATTGTCTAAATGCGCAATTGGGTATCCTGCTTTCTTAAACGCATGAAAAACCTGAATAGAAGTATTTATACCGTTGTTAAAAATCAACGTTTTTTTACCTTTTGCAGTTTCTTCATAAGCACTTACCAATTTGGTAAGCATGTCTGTATTCATGTATAAATCTTCGGAAGATTTTACAGTATAATCTCCATTTGCCCCAACTTCCAAAGAAGTTAAACCAACATTGTAAGAATACATATTTGCTTGTGCTAAATAACCACTTTCAATTAAATGATGAATTGGCTCACCAACATATAATTCCTGATAATTCTCATACATTGGTAATTTAATGTTAGAACTTAAAGGAGTTGCTGTTACACCAAGAATGAAAGATTGATCGAAAAACTTAAAGATTTTAGTAAAAGAGTTGTAATGTGCCTCATCTACAATAACCAAACCGATATCAGAAATATCTAACTTATCGTCATTTAATCTATTTTTTAAAGTTTCAACCATCGCCACAAAACACATAAATTCGTCTTGATCGTCTAATTTTGCAGTACTATTTATTATTTTATTTTCTACACCAAACTCAATAAGCATTTTAGAAGTTTGCTTACTTAATTCAATTCTGTGCGTTAGTACTAAAACTTTCTTTTTAAAAGTTTCTATATAACGTCTTACAATTTCAGAAAAAATTACTGTTTTTCCACCTCCTGTTGGTAATTGATATAATAAATGATAATCTTGAGGCGCTGTTTCAAATCGATTAAAAATCTCTTGAAGTGCATCTTTTTGATAACCGTATAATTCTTTACCTATAATTGTTTGCGAAGTGTTTGTTTCTGCCAAAAGTTTAAAAATTTAGAAAGACAAAAATAAGACTTATTATAGGTTTTACCCAAATTTTAACTACATAAATCTCGATAAGTCTGTTTGTGTGATTTCGTAGTGAGAAGCATCATAGACAGAAACTCCATTTCTAACAACAATTAATTGCGGAGATTGGTGCATTACTTGGAACTTATACCCTACTTCATCTGAAACATCTCTATAATTTAGTAAATCTAAATAATACACTTTTAAATTTTCATGTTCTTCCGAAAACAACTTTTCGAACTGTTTTATAACCATACTACTAATACCACATCTTGTAGAATGCTTAAAAATAAGTACAGCTTCTGTTTCAGATTCCTTTTTAATCGTTTCTAATTGCTCCAAAGTAGTTAGTGGAATCCAGTTTAAAAATGATTTTTTTTCTGGTTTTGTTTCCTTTTCACTTTTATCGCCAAATATGTTGTTAAATATGCCCATTTATGTTTTTTTGATCGGTCGTAAATTTAAGAAAAAGCTTTCAGCAATAAAAACTACTGTTTTATAAACTTCTTATTGATTACTGCTCCTGAAGTGGTTCTAATTTTCAACAAATAAATTCCCTTTGAAAACTCTTTTAAAGAAAATTTTGGTGTTTTAGTATTCAATATTTTCTTTCCTGTAATATCAAAAACTTGAATATTTTCAATTTCAGAATTATCAGATAATTTAATTGAAACATAATCTTTAACTGGATTGGGATATATTAAAATGGTTTCTTTTTTTACTTCAGATTTAACGGAAAGACTACTTTCTTGAAATACTCTAACATAATCGATTTCTAAAGTATCTTCAGAAAAATTAGATGCAATATTTCCTCCTAAACTTCCACCCATTGCAAGGTTTAGTAAAATGAAAAAGTCTTCTTTAAAAGGATTTATGGTTTCCAATTCATTTATCAATCGATTATCTAAATAAATTTTCATCGAAGTTTCTGTCCATTCTAAACTATAAATATGAAAATTAGTGGAAGTATCTGCATTACTAGTTGCAACAGCTTTGCTGGAAATTTTATATCCTTGCCCATTATCCCAATGCCAAGTTCCTAAAATTTCTGTTTTTGCAACATTTGGCTCCATAATATCTATTTCACCACAAAATGGCCAACGTTTTGTTCCAAAACCTTCATTATCCCAATAGGTTCCATCTTCGTTAATATTTTTTCCTAACAACCAAATTGCAGGCCAAGTTCCAGCTACAGAAGGTAATTTTGCACGCACTTCTACTCTACCATATTTAAATGAAAACTTTGAATTTAATCTTGCTGAAGTATATTGTTTTTGATGACCTTGATCTGAATATACCTCTTTAAAAGCTTTAATTTTTAAAGTTCCATTACTTACAAAAGCGTTTTTTTGACGATTTGTATAGTGTTGTTGCTCGTTATTTGCCCAACTATTTCCAGCAATTAATTTTGTTTGTTGATACCATTTGTTAGTATCTATTTCTCCATTTCCGTCAAATTCGTCTGCCCACACCAATTTATTAAAAGTAGTATTTGCATTTTCTGAGGGTTTACCATCATAATAGAAATCATCTACGTAAGCAACTACAAAGTCTGAATTATTTTCTCCATTCATCTGAATTAAAACTCGATTAAAATCAGTTCTTTCAGTTGGTGGTTTTGAACCAGAATCTAAATTTCTAAATGCATCATTTTTAAAATCGAAGGTTACTTCTTGCCATTTATTTAATTCCAAGGTTTTAATAATTTCACTTTGGGTAGACCAAGGTGCAGATAAATTTCCATCTTGTAATTTTAAGGAGATTTGGTTCGTTTGCGAACCAGTTATACCACTTGAAGGAATATATACTTTTAAAGTGAAAACATAGTTTGTCGATAAATCGAAATTTGTGGAATTATTATACCCAACATTTGCATATTGTCCACCAACATCACTATATTTTAAAACAGTATTAGATGTATTAATACTTTCTTTATGAGGATTAGTAAAATTGATGTCTAAATTACAATTGTCTTCATACCAAGTGGAAATATTTCCATTTCCTTCGAAATCGTCTTTAATTTCTTGTGAAAAAGTTGAAGTTGTTGCAATTAGAATAAAAAATAATAGGTAAAAATTTCGCATAGCTGTTTTATATAGAATAATGCTCAAATCTACTTACTTAAAGTGCTAATCTCTAAAAAATGACCAATACAAAAACAATACAGAAAGCTTTTAAAGACTTTTTTACTAGTAAATTGTCAAAAAGTCAGTAAAAACAAGGATTAACAAGACAAAATGACTTATTCTTGATTCGCTATATATTTGGTATTAAAATTGCTTTTAATCGATTGTAAATGAAAAATTAAATAACAACAAGGGCTTTAAAACCTTTGCTGAAAAAAATAAATATGAATTTTAATAATTATACAACAAAATCGCAGGAGACCATACAAATGGCGCAGCAGATTGCGCAAGGTTTTGGTCATAATCAAATAGAAAATGAGCATATTTTTAAAGCTTTAACACAAGTAGATGAAAATGTGTTGCCTTTTTTATTGAAGAAATTAAACATTAACTTAAATGTTGTAAACCAAATTTTAGACAAACAATTAGAGAGTTTACCTAAAGTTTCTGGAGCAGAATTAATGATTTCGAGAGAAGCAAGTAAAACGCTTACAGAAGCGTCTGTAATTGCTAAAAACATGAAAGATGACTATGTTTCTATCGAACATTTAATTTTGGCAATATTTAAATCGAAAAGTAACATTGCACAGGTTTTAAAAGACCAAGGTGTTACAGAAAAGCATTTAAAGGCAGCAATTGAAGAATTAAGAAAAGGAGAAAGAGTAACTTCTAAATCCCAAGAAGAAACCTACAATTCGTTGAACAAATTCGCTAAAAACTTAAATAAATTAGCGCAAGATGGAAAATTAGATCCAGTAATTGGTAGAGATGAAGAAATTAGAAGATTGTTACAAATTTTATCAAGAAGAACAAAGAACAATCCAATTTTAGTTGGAGAACCAGGAACTGGTAAAACCGCTATTGCAGAAGGTTTAGCACATAGAATTGTAGATGGAGATGTACCAGAAAATCTAAAAGATAAATTAATTTTCTCTTTAGATATGGGCGCATTAATTGCAGGTGCAAAATACAAAGGAGAATTCGAAGAACGTTTAAAAGCAGTTATAAAAGAAGTTACAAATGCAAATGGAGATATTGTACTTTTTATTGATGAAATTCATACTTTAGTAGGTGCTGGAGGTGGACAAGGTGCAATGGATGCTGCAAACATTTTAAAACCTGCATTGGCTCGTGGAGAATTGCGTGCAATTGGTGCAACTACTTTAGATGAATATCAGAAATATTTCGAGAAAGATAAAGCTTTAGAAAGACGTTTTCAGAAAGTAATTGTAAACGAACCTGATACAGAAAGTGCCATTTCTATTTTAAGAGGAATTAAAGAGAAATATGAAGCGCACCATAAAGTTCGTATTAAAGACGAAGCAATTATTGGTGCTGTAGAATTGTCTCAACGTTATATTACCAACCGTTTTTTACCAGATAAAGCTATTGATTTAATGGATGAAGCTGCGTCTAAATTACGTATGGAAATTAATTCTAAACCAGAAGAATTAGATGTTTTAGACCGTAAAGTAATGCAGTTAGAGATTGAAATTGAAGCAATTAAACGTGAAAAAGACGAAACGAAGTTAAAATCTTTACGATCTGATTTAGCAAATTTAAAGGAAGAACGAAACGAAATTAATGCAAAATGGAAATCTGAAAAAGAGGTTGTAGATAATATTCAGAATGCAAAATCTGATATCGAAAACTTTAAGCTTGAAGCAGAAAAGGCAGAAAGAGATGGAGATTATGGTAAAGTTGCGGAAATTAGATATGGAAAAATTAAAGAAGCTGAAGGCAAATTAGAAGAATTTCAGAAAATATTAAGCGAAAACCAGAATGAGAAATCTTTAATAAAAGAAGAAGTTACTCTAGATGATATTGCTGAAGTTGTTGCAAAATGGACTGGGATTCCTGTCACAAAAATGATACAATCTGAACGTGAGAAATTACTAAAATTAGAAGACCAATTACACAAACGTGTTGTTGGCCAAGAAGAAGCAATTGTTGCAGTTTCAGATGCTGTTAGAAGATCGAGAGCTGGTTTGCAAAACCCGAATAAACCAATTGGTAGTTTCTTGTTTTTAGGAACAACTGGTGTTGGAAAAACAGAATTGGCAAAAGCATTGGCAGAATATCTTTTTGATGATGAAAATGCAATGACAAGGATTGATATGAGTGAATATCAAGAACGACACTCTGTAAGTAGATTAATGGGAGCTCCTCCAGGATATGTAGGTTATGATGAAGGTGGACAATTAACGGAAGCTGTTAGAAGAAGACCTTATTCTGTAGTGCTTTTAGATGAAATTGAAAAAGCGCATCCAGATACTTTTAATATCCTTTTACAGGTTTTAGATGAAGGAAGATTAACGGATAATAAAGGACGTGTTGCAGATTTTAAAAACACCATAATTATTATGACTTCAAACATGGGAAGTCATATAATTCAGGAGAAATTTGCAGACCCAAAAGCAGATTTAGAAGCAGTTACAGAAGTTGCGAAAATTGAAGTTTTAGGGTTGTTAAAACAATCTGTAAGACCAGAATTTTTAAATAGAATTGATGATGTAATTATGTTTACACCATTAACACAAGGGAATATTTTCGAAATTGTAAAATTACAGATAGAGCATTTAAAGAAAGTAATTGGCAAACAAGAAATTACATTAGATGCTACAGATGAAGCAATTAAATACTTGGCAAAGAAAGGGTATCAGCCAGAATTTGGAGCAAGGCCTGTAAAAAGAGTTATTCAGAAAGAAGTTTTAAACGAGCTTTCGAAAGAAATTTTATCAGGAAAAATAACAACAGATAGTATTATTTTATTAGATTCTTTTGATGATAAATTAGTTTTTAGAAATCAGTCGGATTTGGTAGAGAATATATAAGTTAAGTTTGGTTAGATTGGAAAAAGCGATGTTGTAAAAGGCATCGCTTTTTCTTTTTTGATTATATTCGTTGTTCAAATTTAACTATCATGAAAAAAATCTTATTTTTATTTGTATTCGCTTTTGGTTTATTTACTTCTTGTACTTCTCAAGAAACTACGACCTATTATTTAATTCGACATTCAGAAAAAGACAGATCTGATAAAACAAATAGAAATCCAGATTTGAGCGAAGATGGACAAGAAAGAGCTACAAATTGGGCAGATTATTTCGAAGATATCGATTTAGATGCTGTGTATTCTACTAACTACAATAGAACCATGCAAACTGCGACTCCAACTGCAGAAAGTAAAGATTTGGAGATTCTAAACTACGACCCAAGAAACATGTTTGATGCTGAATTTGAAAAAGCAACAAAAGGAAAAACGGTTTTAGTTGTTGGTCATAGCAATACCACTCCTGCTTTTGTAAATAAAATTTTAGGCGAGAAAAAACATGAAGATTTAGATGATAATGACAATGCAAGTTTATTTATTGTTACGATTTCTGGAGATAAAAAAGAAAGCATTGTAAAGAAAATAGAGTAATTTTATTTTCTAGCAACTAACATCATATGTGGACTAAAAGCCAAAACAGATTCGTCTAATTCTGTGGTTTTTAAAAGTTCTAATAATGTTTCTTTTTTCTTTGGATTTAGCATGTTCGCGAAATATTCGTTGTCTAACCAAATCATTCCTTCAACTGCAAAAAGGTTGATTATTTCTAAATTTTGAGAGGTAAATTCCTTTTTTAATTGTTTTGGTTTGTGATAAAACCCATCTGCTAATAACCAAGGAAACTCCTTTGGCGGATTATGAATTCCTGAAGTTAATTCGGTTTTACACATTTCTAAAAAAGGCTTTTTGTGTACCAAACCTTGCATTAAACCTGCAACTGTAGATGCTGAAGAATTAATGGCGAAACCTAAAATATGTCCACCTTTTTTTAAAACTCTTTTTGCTTCGTTTATCGTTTGTAAACGATCTTCTTTTTGTTGAAGATGATACAAAGGTCCATGTAAAATAACCAAATCTGCGACTTCGTTTTTAACGTCTAAATTGCGAGATTCTCCTAAAGTTACAGAGAATTTATTTTTTGATTTATTGGCCCGTTTTTGCGCTAATTTTATGTGTTTTTCAACAGGCTCTATCAAATGAACATTGTGTCCTTTTTCTGCCAACCATTCACTATATTTTCCTGTGCCTCCACCAACATCTATAATTGTTGCTTTTGGTTTAGAAATATGTCTTTCAATTAGAGATTTTATTCTTTCAAATTCAAAAAAACCCATACCAGAATCTAAACGTGTTTCTTCGGAAGCTTTGTTGTAAAAATCTTCTAATTCATTTGTTATGAGTTGTTTTTTAGACATTTTTTAAATTTAGCAAATATTTATTAATTCTCTTTTTGTTGGCAGACAAGTCTAGCCCAGATTGAAATGACATCCTTTTTGTTTTTCACAAAAAGATATAATGGAAAGCTGGAAATAGCTCCAAAAAAAATTACTCTAAAATGGTAACTTCGATATTTTTTAAAACGATTTCAGATACTTTTTCTAGCTTATTTTCTTCGAATGCTTTATCGATATTTATTAGTTTAATCTCCTTATTTAAAGGTTTGTAATTATGGTAATCTACAAAACGAATTCCGTTTTTTACACATTGCTCCTTTAAAACTCTAAAACGTTTTCCACCTCCATTTGTGTGGTAAGAGTAAGCCAAATAATCTATTAAAAAATCTTCTTTACCTATCCAATAAATAAAGACATCTTCGAAATCTTCTCCTCCTCCATCTTCTGCAAAAGTAACTTCTACTTTATAATATTCTTTTCCATTAATTGTTGATGATTTTAGTAGTTTTTTATGAACTGCTTTGTCATTTAAACCAAATGGTAAAACCGAAAAATAATGCACTGAGTTTACAGAATTTGTATATTTTGAAGCAATTTTTGTTTCTAAATCTACAATTTTGTTATCTACTAATCTTTCAAAATCTGTATTCGTTAAAATGTCTTTAATTAGTGAAGAATCTTTTTTAAAAGTTCTTGTTAGTTTAAAAGTTCCATTATTTCTAACTGCCAAATAATTTACATTTCTAAAATTAAATGAAATCTCTGAATTTGCAACTTTATCTGCTCCAGCATATAAAATTGTTTTGTCTATAATTTGTTGTGCAGTTAATTTTTCTTCGGATGTTTTGCAGGAAATAAAAAGGATTAGCAAAAAGAAAGATAAATATCTCATGGAGTTTTGTTTGATTTGATCGAAAATAGAATTCAAAATTACGTTTCTTTCCCGAATCTAAAAATGTATCTTTGTTAAAAATAAAAATTGATTATTGATGGTTCAAAAAAACATCAACATAAAAAATAAAAAAGCACGTTTCGAATTTGAAATTTTAGACAAATATGTTGCTGGAATTCAATTAACTGGAACAGAAATAAAATCGATAAGATTAAGCCAAGCAAGAATTACAGAGAGTTTCTGTGAGTTTAATGAGCGTGGAGAATTGTTTATCGTAAATATGTACATTCAAGAATATATGTTTGGGCATCACTTTAACCACAAACCAAAAAGCGAGCGTAGATTATTAATGCATAAACGTGAATTGCGTAGTTTAAAAAAGGATGTGGAAGCAAAAGGAAATACAATTGTGCCACTTCGTTTGTTTATAAATGATAGAGGTTTTGCAAAACTTGAAATCGCACTCGCGAAAGGAAAACAAACGCACGATAAACGTGAAGTTTTAAAAGATCGTGACAATAAACGTGATTTAGCACGTATTAAAAAGAGCTTTAATTCATAATTTTTTTTGATGATTTCTTTCTTAAAACTAATTCGTTACAAAAACCTATTGATGGTTTTATTAACGATGGTTTTGACTAAATATGCTTTAATTAACTCATTTTTAGAAAATACATATTTAACTAATTTTGATTTTCTTCTTCTAATTTTATCTGTACTTTTAATAACTGCTGGAGGTTATATAGTTAACGATATTTTTGATATTGAAACAGATAAAATTAATAAGCCCAATAAAGTTTTTATTAATGTTTTAATACCTAAAAAAATAGCTTGGTATAATTATTTTCTATTTACTTTATCTGGCCTATTCATTGGATTTTATTTGTCTATAAAAAATTTTACTGAAATTACTCTATGCCTTTATTTTGCTTCAATAATTATACTTTTTTTATATTCTAAATTTTTAAAAAAGTTACCTCTTTTTGGAAATTTGGCAATTTCCATATTAATAACATTTCCAATATTTTTAGTTAGTTCTATTAGTTTATCTCTTTTTAATAATATTAATGATCAAGTTCTAATTAACTATTATAATTTAGAAAATACTGTAAATATTTATTGCTTTTTCGCTTTTATAACAACACTAATAAGAGAAATCATAAAAGATATCGAAGATGTAGATGGAGATTTAAAAATAAAAGCGAAAACTTTACCTATTTTATTTGGTAGAAAAAGAGCTTCTAAAGTTGCTTTTTTATGTAGTTGCATTTTATTATTTTTACTACTAATTCTCTCACAATTTATAATAAATAAAGCTTTTCTTCTATTCTATGGTATTGTTTTAATTCTCTTACCACTACTCTATTTTATGTTTTTATTATGGAAAGCCGAAAAGAAAAAAGACTTTTCTAAATTGAGTAGTTTAATGAAACTTATTATGCTCTTCGGAATTTTATCAATGTTATTATTTACAATTCAATAAATGTTAAGAGAAAAACTAAAAAACTATAATGTAATTTTAGCTTCTAAATCGCCAAGAAGACAGCAATTTTTTAAAGATTTAGATATCGATTTTACGATTCAATTAAAAGAAGTCGAAGAAATTTATCCGAAGGAATTAAAAGGAAAAGAAATTACGAAGTTTTTGGCGGATTTAAAATCGAAACCTTTTACAGACTTATCAAAAAATGATATTTTAATAACTTCCGACACTATTGTTTGGTTAGATAACAAAATGTTGGGAAAACCGAAAGACGAAGCAGAAGCATTTGAGATGTTACGAAGTTTATCAGGAAAAAGTCATGAGGTAATTACTTCTATCAGCATAAAAAATAAGAGTTTTCAAGAAATAATTACAGACGTTACTACAGTTACTTTTAAAAAATTAACCGACGAAGAAATTAATTATTACATTAAAAACTACAAACCTTTTGATAAAGCTGGTGCTTATGGAATTCAAGAATGGATAGGTTTTATCGCCATTGAAAACCTACAAGGAAGTTATTTTAACGTAGTTGGTTTGCCTGTACATAAACTCTACAAAGTACTAATGAGTCTATAAATAGTAAGCGTTTTTTAATATTAAAGTATATTATTTTAAGACTTCCTCACAGTATGTTAAAAAGTCTTTTTTCTAAAACATCTTTTCTCTTCTTTAAAGTGAAATAAAAGTTTATTTTTACGTCGAATTTTACAACACAACATTTTTATAAATTTATAATGAAAAAATACACATTCACAGAAAAAAAAGACACACGTTCTGGTTTTGGAGACGGTTTAACTGAATTAGGTAGAACAAACCCTAACGTAGTTGCTTTATGTGCAGATTTAATTGGTTCTTTAAAAATGGATCAATTTATTAAAGAAAACCCGGAAAGATTTTTCCAAATTGGTATAGCAGAAGCAAACATGATTGGTATTGCTGCTGGTTTAACAGTTGGTGGTAAAATTCCTTTTACAGGAACTTTTGCAAACTTTTCTACTGGACGTGTTTACGATCAAATTCGTCAATCTGTTGCTTATTCTGGAAAAAATGTAAAAATTTGTGCATCTCATGCAGGAGTTACTTTGGGTGAAGATGGTGCAACACACCAAATATTAGAAGATATTGGTTTAATGAAAATGTTACCTGGAATGACAGTTATAAATCCTTGTGATTATAACCAAACTAAAGCTGCAACAATTGCTATTGCAGATTTTGATGGACCAGTTTATTTACGTTTTGGTCGTCCGAAAGTACCAGTATTTATGCCAGAAGATGCTAAATTCGAAATAGGAAAAGGAATACAATTAACTGAAGGAACAGATGTAACTATTGTTGCTACAGGTCATTTAGTTTGGGAGTCTTTACAAGCTGCAGAAAAATTAGAAGCAGAAGGAATTTCTGTGGAAGTAATAAACATACACACCATTAAACCTTTAGACGAAGAAATTATCTTAAAGTCTGTTGCAAAAACAGGTTGTATTGTAACTGCAGAAGAGCATAATAAATATGGTGGTTTAGGTGAAAGTGTTGCAAGATGTTTAGCAACTAACACTCCTACTCCACAAGAATTTGTGGCAACTAACGATACTTTTGGTGAATCTGGAACTCCAGATCAATTAATGGCAAAATATGGTTTAGATGCAAACGCTGTTGTAAAAGCTGTAAAGAAAGTAATTTCTAGAAAATAAATTGGTTTATATAAAAACTATTAAATTAATTTAAAAATGAAAATCATGAAAAAAGTAATTTTATTAGTCTGTTTGACTTTTGCCTTCGCATTTAGCCAAACTTCTAACGCTCAAGTAGACTTTGGTCTAAAAGGAGGTCTTAACTACAATAATAATGGTAAAGGTTCTTTTAAGAATGCAACTAACGACATTGCAGAGGGTGCAGATTCCAAAACAGGTTATCATGCAGGAATTTGGACTCGTTTTAAAATTCCAGTTATTGGATTATATTTAAGGCCAGAACTTGTTTATACTCAAGTAAAAACGGAGTTTGAAGAACAAAGTGCTACAAATGAATATTCTTTTAAGAAATTAGACGTACCTGTACTTTTAGGTAAAAAGTTTTTAGGTTTTGCAAATGCTTTTATTGGTCCTTCTTTCCAATATATTATAGACGACAATATTAGTTTTAAAGATTTATCTTCAGATGAATTTGATAAATTCTCTGTAGGTTTACAAATGGGAGTTGGTGTAGAATTAGGTAGATTAGGTGTAGATGTTCGTTGGGAAAGAGGGTTGTCTTCAAACGAAGCAAAATTTGCGGCCAATAATGGTAATTTTTCAGTAGATAATAGAACTAATCAAATAATTTTTGGCCTTTCTTTAAAGCTATAATTATTTAGGAATTTTATATTATAAAAATGCTCTTGAGAAATCAAGAGCATTTTTTTTTGCTTTAATCTTTGTTTAACTAATTTAAATAGGGATTTAAATTAGTTTTTAGCCTATTTTTATTCTTAAAATAGAAAGATCTACTTATTACCCAATTACTAATTAATTTTATCTTCCTATACTTAATTAAATAGAAAACGATTAACTTCTAAAAATCAATCTTATAAAACGATAAAATTTATTAATTGTATTATATATATATATAAAACAAAAATGCTCTTGATTTCTCAAGAGCATTTTCTAATGTTGTATTTAAGTTTTGTTTTATCTATTTTATGTTAGGGTTTAAATAATCTGGAAAACTTGGATTATCAGTGTCGCTAAAATCATTTGTAACATCTCCATCTCCATTAGCATCTTCTTGTATAGAAGGTGTTCCATCATTATCGTGATCTGTATCTTTTACAATATCTAATAATTCTATGTAAAAAAGTAAATTTGTATTTACTAATGGACTACTATAATTTTGTGTATTACTAGATGGATATGCTAAACCAGAAGGAATTAATAAAACTCCTTTACCTCCATTCAAATAAGTAATTGGTCCATTAAAAGGATCTCCATTTGCTTCTTTCTTTAATTCTCCTCCTTTAAATTCTCCAAATCCTTTTGTCCAACCTTCAATAACACCAACCAAAGTAAACCAAGATCCAGAATCATTTTTATCGAAATTAGTTGTAGATAGTTCTGTACCTAGTATAGCTAAACCAGAATATTTTACCAAAACAGAGTCTACCACAGTTGGATTACCTTTATCTGGATCTGCACCATAATCTCCTTCATTTGCAACATAAACATATAATTTATGATCAATATCATTAGAATTAACGGTAATCTCTTTTAAATTATCTTTATCATCAAATAAAGAAGTTTTTCCAGAAACCAAAGTTTTTACAGAGTCTACAGAATAATCGTAATAATTATTCTTTAAAAATTTTACAATAGAATCGTTGTCTACTAAGGCCTGTGCTTCATAATCGAAATCTGCAAACGGATCTATAAAACCATTTTCATCATCACAAGAATTTAATATAACTACAGCTATAATTAACAGTGCAAAAATATTTTTAATTTTATTCATTTTTAATCTTTAATTTTAAGCGTGCAATTTACCATTTTTATACCTTTGTAAAAAGGCAAACAGTATATTTTAACTTTTTTTATGAGGATAGATAAATATTTATGGTGCATACGAGTTTTTAAAACGAGAACTATTGCAACAACAGCTTGTAAAAAAGGCCAAGTTAAAATTGATGGCAACAACCTAAAACCTTCCAAAGAAGTCTTTGGAGGAGAATTAATTGTGGTTAGAAAAAACCAAATTAATTATCAAATTAAAGTCTTAGGCTTACCTGAAAGTAGAGTTGGCGCAAAATTAGTAGAACAATACAGAAAAGATGTTACTCCTAAAGAAGAATTTGAAAAAACAGAATTATTAAAATTTGCCAAAGATTATTACCGTAAAAAAGGTGTTGGAAGACCTACTAAGAAAGACAGAAGAGATATAGATAATTATCAAGAAGATACAACTGAAGAAATATGACAACAGCTAGTAATATAATTTTAGACACAACTCAAATTCAGCAAAAAATTAGAAGAATTGCTTATCAAATATATGAAAGTAATAGTTCTGAAAAAGAGGTTATAATAGCCGGAATTATTGGGAATGGCTATATTTTTGCTGAAAAAATTGTCGCTGTTCTAAAAGAAATATCATCATTAAAAGTAACCATTTGCGAAGTACAAATAAACAAGAAAAAACCATTAGAAAAAGTTACAACTTCTATAGAAGTAACAGATTACAAAAACAAATCTTTGGTTTTGGTGGATGATGTTTTAAATTCGGGCACTACTTTAATTTACGGAATAAAGCATTTCTTAGATGTTCCATTAAAAAGATTTAAAACAGCTGTGTTAGTTAATAGAAATCATAAAAAATATCCTGTTAAAGCAGATTTTAAAGGAATTTCTCTATCAACTTCTATAAAAGAACACATTCATGTTGAGTTTACCAAAAAAGAAGCAAAAGCTTATTTAGTGTAATAAAATTCTTAACTCTGTAACAATTTCCGAAATCTCTTTTCCATCTGTCGTAATTGAGTAATTAGCTTGTTCATAGAAGAACCTGCGTTCAAATAAATGTTTTGCAACAAATTCAGTTATTTTCTCATTTTCGAGATTCGCAACCAAAGGTCTCTCGTTTTTCTCTTTAACTAATCTTTCCACTAAAGAATTTATAGAGGCTTTTATGTAAACAGATTTTGCAACAGTATTTAAAATAGCACCCATATTATTTGCATAACATGGTGTTCCACCACCTAAAGAAAGCACAAATTTCTTGTCAGAATTTAGAATTTCTTTCAAATATTTGTGTTCAATTGTTCTAAAATAAATTTCTCCTTTAGTTCCAAAAATTTCAGAAATACTCATTTTTTCTTTCTCAGAAATATAATCATCTAAGTCTATAAAATTAAGATACAGCTTCTTAGCTAACTTTTTTCCAATGGTAGATTTCCCAGAAGCCATATACCCTAAAAGTACAATTTTCATTTATTTTAATTTTTAGCAAATATCGTTAAAAATTTTTCAAAATAATGTTTCTAATTCCAATGATTGATAGTATATTTGCAACCGATTTAAGAAAAAGACCTGGTAGCTCAGTTGGTAGAGCATCTCCCTTTTAAGGAGAGGGTCCTGGGTTCGAGCCCCAGCCCGGTCACAAAAAAAAAGTTAAGCTAACGCTTAGCTTTTTTGCTTTAAAGTAATGCGCACGTGGCGAAATTGGTAGACGCGCAGCCTTGAGGGGGCTGTGTTCGCAAGAACGTGGAAGTTCGAATCTTCTCGTGCGCACTTTTAAACTTTAAATTCTTTTTCATAAATTCTACTTCTTTCACAAATAATTAACCAAACTATAATGGATTATTATTAATATTGCAATATGCAAAGAATACTATTTATTTTGTGCTTACTTGTTTCTTTAAGCACATTTTCTCAGAAAGACAGCCTACAAATTAAGGTTTTAAAAGGACAAGTTGTCCATGCAGAAACTAAAAAAGCTTTAAGTGCTGCACATATTTTAAATTTGAACACAGTAAATGGAACCATAACCAACGAAAAAGGTTTTTTCGAACTTCCAACAAGAGTTAATGATACTATCTTAGTGTCTTTTGTGGGACATTCTTCTATAAAATTAAAAATTACAAATGATTTATTAAGAGGTAATGAACTTGAAATTGCGCTATTTGAAAAACCAGAAGAAGTTAGAGAAGTAGTTATAAAATCCACCAAATTAATTGGTGTTTTAGAAATTGATGTAAAACAAGTTCCAAAAGATCGTTTTACAAGAATTCATATAAATGGGTTACCACAAACATATGAAGTTGGAAAACCACAAGCTAAAGACTTCTCCTCTCCTATTGCAGCCTTATTTCAGCCTGTAGATTTTCTCTATAATCTCTTTGGGGATAAACCTAAGCAGTTAAAAAAACTCCAAAAATTAAAAAAAGAAGACGATTTACGGAAAATGCTTGCAGGAAAATTCGACAGAGAAGTAATGATGGAATACTTAGAAATGGATAGACAAGAGCTTTCAGACCTGTTAACTGATTGTAACTATTCTGCTTATTTTATAAAAAAAGCGTCCGATTTACAATTGATTGAAGCTATTTTAGATTGCTACGAAAACTACAAAGCACATAAAAAAGGTAAAATTGAAAGAAATAAAATTCCAGTTAAGAATTAGACTATTTTAAAAATTATTTTTTTTTCAGAAAAAAATATAACAAGATTATATCTAAATTAAAAAAACTAAATACTTTTAAATTGAAAAAGGTCAGAAGCATAACTCCTGACCTTGATCAACTATTAAAAACTAACTAAATAACTAAAATACAGTAGTAATGTATTTGTAGTTATACTTTCTCCTTGTATTCCAAGTGGCTCTTTTAGAATGAACTATTTCTAATGGGTTTGATTTTTTATTTTCTGTCTCGATTGTTGGTGTTGATTTCATAATTATATATTTAATCTTTTTATTTCTAATTTTGTTACATCAATAAGACGCCACTAAAACAGATTCGTTACACTATATTTTTTGTTTAACACAACTTTGGGAAATCCCCTTAAAATCTTGTTAAACAAAAAAAATCTAGCCGAAGCTAGATTTTTAAATATCAAAGAGTTTTAATAATTTTTATTGATTTCCTAAGATAATTGGTAAACCGTCCTTTCCAGAACCAATTACAATAACTTTACTATTAGGAGATTTAGATAGCTCTAAAGTAGCATCAATTCCTTTTTCTTGTAAAATCTTATCGGTTAAAGAAGCACTTAAAATCTTGTTTGCAATCGCTTTACCTTCTGCATCAATTTTTTGTCTTTCTGCTTCTTTCTTTGCTTTAGAAATTCTAAATTCATATTCTAAAGACTCCTGTTCTTGCTTTAGCTTTGTCTCAATCGCAATTCTAATCGTACTTGGTAACTTTACGTCTTCTACTAAAACACGTGTTACAGATAAGTATTGATCTTTTAAAACAGTTTGTACTTCTTCTAAAATTTCTTGCTCAATAACATCTCTTTTACTAGAATACAATTGTTCTGGTGTGTAACGTCCTACAACACTTCTTGCAGCTGCATTAATTGCAGGATCTAACAATTCACGTTCGTAATCTTGTCCTTTTGTTTTAATTAACTTTCCTAGATTTGCGAATTCTGGTTCATACCAAATCGTTCCATTTACTTTTACTTCTAATCCGTTTACGGAAAGTACATTCATTTCATCGGAAATAGATTGCTGGCGCACTTTTCTAACAATCATTTTATTCCAAGGTAACATTAAATGAAAACCTTCTCCATATGTTTTTTCTGTATCTATACCATCTCCTAAAGATTCGAAAATAACGCCTCCTTCTCCAGGACCAATTGTTACAGTAGATTTTGTAAATAAAATTACTAATATTACTGCTATAATAATAAAAAGAACTCCACCTTTTGGAAAGCTAAGTTCTGGTTGTCTTGTTGCCATGTTTATTTGTTTTTATTTTAATTTTATCAAATTTACGATTAAAACTCATCAAACACAATCTATATAGCTACAATCTTCATTCAATAATTCTAATTCTAGAGTAATGTGTTCTAAGTGAAAATCGTCATGTAAAATTTTTCTAACTTCTCTTTTTAGCCTTATTTTTTCTTCATTTTTTAAAGATTCTTCAATAATTAAATGAGCTGTAAATACGTTATATTCTCCATCCATAGACCATAAATGGCAATCGTGAATGCTTTTTATTACATTATTTTGAAGAATTTTCGATTTAATATCATCTACAGAAATTTCCATTGGTGCTCCTTGCAAAATTATACGAATACTTTCTTTTCCATTTTTGAAGACATTGTACAAAATAAACAAAGCGATTAATATTGATAAAATTGGGTCTAAAATTGGAACATTCCAAAATTGCATTACAATACTTGCTATTAAAACAGCAACCCAGCCCAAAACATCTTCTAACATATGTAGAGAAACAACTCTTTCGTTTATTGATGTTCCTCCTTTTAACTTTAAAACAGCGACTCCATTTACAATAATTCCTAAAATCGCAAACCACATCATTCCTTTTGCATCTGATGCTTCTGGTTTGATAATTCTTGGAATTGCTTCGGAAATTATAAAAACTGAGCCTATTAGTAAAATAACTGAATTAATAATTGCTCCTAAAAGCGAAAAGCGTTTAAAACCATATGAATAGGTTTGGGTTGGTTTTTTCTTAGATATTTTTTGAAAATACCAAGCCATTCCCAAACTTATACTATCTCCTAAATCGTGAATGGCATCAGACGTGATTGCCAAACTATTGGTGTAAAAACCACCAATAAATTCGATAATTGTAAAAAACAGGTTCAAGAAAAAGGCTGTTCCTATGTTTTTTGATGAAGAATCGTGATGATGATTATGTCCCATATTGTTTTTAAAATAGACCAATAATTACTTCAAAAGATGCAATTATTAGTCTATTTATTTTAAAGTTTGATTAAAATTCCTGTATTAAATATAAAACCATCTGTTGGTGCCCAAATATCTGTAAAAGTCGGGTTGTTATGTGGTGCTTCAATCATAGATTGATAATTTTGCTGTTTTGTATCAGTAAAATTCTCGAAATTAGCATACAAACTAATGTTTTTAAACGTTTTCATAACCATAAAACCCATGGTCCAATAATTGGGTGTTTCTGTTCTATTATTTCTGAATTGAGAACTTTTATAATAGGCTTCGTAACCAATTCTCCAAGCATCATGAACTTCATACATTAAAACACCACCAAAACTGTGTTTTGGAGTCAATGCTTTTTGGTTTTTCTCCATTTTAACATCGTTAAAAGCATAATTTGTAAATAATACAAAGTCTTTATATTTCAACTTTAAATTTGTTTCAAAACCGACGCTATTCAATGGTTTATTTGCATTTATAAATTCGTACTCTGCTCCTTTTTCTTCTAAAATTAATGAATTTTCTAATTTTGTATAGAAAAACAACTGATTAAACGAAAGTGAAACATTATCATTAAAAATTTTCTTTTTGTAATTTACATCAGCATTTAAACCTATGGAAGTTTCAGCTTTAAAATTATTAGTGTTTATTGGTAAAACATTTTCATACGAACGTAATTCTGCATCTTCAGTAAAAATTGTTGGAATTTTATAACCCAATCCTCCACCTATTCTTGAAGAAATTTCATTATTAAATTCAATAAATAAAGAAGTTCTTGGTAAAATAAAAGTTCCGTAATTGTTGTTATAATCTATTCTAAGACCACTTTCTAAGGTCATAATGTCCTTAAATTTCCAAGTATTTTGTGCAAAACCTCCAACTGTAAACTGACTGTAACTTCTATCTATTGTTGTAGTTTCATCTTCTTTAAAATTTTCTGAAATAATATTTCCTCCAAAAACCCAATCCGAATTTTCATTGTATAAATTATAAGTAGCTTCTGTAAAAGTTGCGAATTGTGCTCCTAAAAACTGAAAGTCTGGCAATAACAAATCTCTTTTAAAATAACTTAAACTGTTTTTAAAATTGAAACTTTTATTTTCAGAAATATCGTTGTTATAGGTTAACTGCGTTGCATAACGTTCCGATTTATTTTCTTCGAAAAAACGATGATTTACACTTGGTTTTCCATTAATCACGTCTACATCTCCACCAATTCTGTTTTCTATTGATGTATTTAAGCTCAGTCTCCAAGTTTCATTTTCATTCGGATAATAGAAAAAAGATGGATTGATACTAAAACTTCTCACTTTTGGAATGTCAGAAAAATGATCGTCATTTACATCTGCTATTTTTTGAAAATTTGCAGAAGAATACAATGTCAAACCAAATTTGATGAATTTATTACTATAAAACACATTCCCAGTTTTTCCATTTCTGGACGTATAATCTAACATAATATCTAATTCTTGTTCTTCTTTTGGTCTTTTTGAAATCAAATTCACCAAACCTGCAATTGCGCCTCCACCATATAAAGTGGAAGAACTTCCTTTAATAATTTCTACTTGTTGCAAATCTAAAGGCGGAATTTGCATAATACTTAAACCACTAGAAAAACCACCAAACAAAGGAAAACCATCTTTTAAAAGTTGTGTAAATCTTCCATCCAAACCTTGAATTCGAATACTTTGATTGGCAGAATTTGCAGATGTCTGTTGCATTTGAATTCCTGTACTTTCTCTTAAAACCATCGCAATATTTGCAGAATTCATAATTGCTTTTTCACCTAGTTCTTCAGCTCCAACAACTTCAATTCTTGTGGGAATTTTAGCAATACTTCTTTTACTTCTTGTGGATTGTATTACAATTGCATCTAAAGACTCTTTATCTTCATGTAATTGTATGATTAATAATGAATTTGTTCTAGGAAATATAATTTTCTTAGAAACTATTTCGAAACCAACGTAAGAAATTACTATAGTTTGCATTCCATCTTTTATATTTTTAATGGTTGCCAATCCATCAAAATCTGTTGTACTTCCTATAGTTGTGTTTTTTACTAGAATGTTTACTCCGAAAATGGTTTCTTTAGATTCTTCTGAAATTACTTTTACTTGTAGCGTGTTTTGTGCCAATGTTGTATTGACAAATAATCCTATAAATAGGATTATAATTAAATTTTTTATCATTTTAATTGATATTTTAAATTATAAAATTGTGTAATAAGTAGACATCTTTTATAGTAAAAAGATGCGTTCAATTATAATTTAAAATTTCTTGGAGGCTGAAAAATAGTTTCTAAGTAAGAAGAGTAATCAGCATTTTTATAAAAGGTAACAATTTTATTATTTTCTGAAAATTCAGAAAAAACAACTTGATTTTCTACAGGTAAAAAGATATTTACTAGACTAATAGAATTGCAATGATGATGGTGCTCTTTGTTCTTTTCTTGGTCTGAATCGTTTTGATGATGTTCCTCTTCATGATTCGATTCGAAATCTGAATTGTGCTCTGTAACTTCATTAAAAACAACAATATCTGTATGTGCTTGCATTGGAGGTGCAAGTAGCAAGAAAGTAAATAATATGATGAATAGTTGTTTCAAAAACAGAAATTATTATACAAAAATATAGTAAAAAAAGGTAAAAACTATATCTTTAACCACACTTTAACATATGTTAATAATATAACTTTTAAATTAAATTTTTCCGTAATATTTTCTAATAAACCATTCTGCAGTAAACAAACCAATCACGAAAAATAAAATCCATTTCCAGTCAATTAAATTTTCTTCTTTTGTAATAGATTTTTGTGTTGTAAAATAAGCTTTGTTATCAATTAAATCTTTAAAAAGAATATTGGTTTGATTTTTATAAAACATCTTCCCTCCTGCTTTTTGAGCTAACTTTTGTAGTTTTTCTGAATCTGCGTGTGTGAACTGTTCCTCAATTTCGTAATCTGTAATTTTGAAATGACCATATTTAGAAATATTCTGACCAACAACTGAAACTTTATAACTATAATCTCCTGAAGAAAGATTCTCTACAGTGGCTTGATATGATTTGTTTATCAAAGAAAAAGGAAGCTTTGTAACCTCTTTCGTTTCCTTATTCGTAATTGTTATTTCTACTGAAGCTCTATCATCAAAATTATAATTTTTATCAACATAAAAAGCAGATATATTTATGGTAGAGTTTGCAGGATATAAATTTTCTGCGTTAATTTCTAAACGATTTCTCTTCTTTTTAGACGCTAAATATTGTACCAAATTCCCAATAAATTGGTCGAAATCTAGAAAAGAATTTGAATCCATAAAACTCGAAGAACGCCATTTCCAAATTCCTTCTCCGAATAAAACCGCAGTTTTTTGATTGTTCTGTTCTAAAACCGATAGTAATGGTTGTTGCGTTTGAACTCCATTGATATTCTGTAATAACAAATCTTGATGATCTCTGCTAAAAGTAATCTCTCCAAACTTATCTTTTAAAGGAGAAAACTCATTAAAACCAATATCTTTTTGAAAAAAAGTTAAAAAAGACTCGTTGTAAGTTGCTCCGTAATTCTCGGTTTGATTAATTGCTTTTTTAGAAAAGCCTACTTGTTTTTTATTGATAAAATTCCAATCTGTATTTGCTCCAGATACTAATAAGAAGTTAGATTTTCTCTCAACAATCTGACTTAATATACTATTAAATCGGTTGTCTGGCTGAAATAAAATGACTAATTGATAATCATTGATTTGATTGTTAAATTTATGTATCAATTGAACATCCACAGAACGTTGTTTATTACTTTCAATCGCTTTTTTAAAAGCACCCAAATCTGGATGCAAAATAGAAGATAAAATTAACACTTTTGTTTGCTCGTCAATTACTTCAATTGGAAAACTTTTGGTGTTATTTCTTGTATTTTTTTCTCCTTCAATTTTTCGAATACTTGCTGTGTAATAATTTACACCTTCTTTATTTGAAGTTAAATTTGCAGTAATTGTTTTTGAATTTTCAATTTTTGAAAAGGTAACGTTTTCAGAAAATACCGTTTTTCCTCCACTAAAAATTGAGAATCTACTTTTTGCAGTTTCTTCTCCTTCATAATTCAGAATTACTTCAACAGGGAATTTATTTTTTATATAACTGTATTTATTTACGTTTAACTGACTTATTTTTAAATCTTTATATTTTGTTGTATCTCCAATTACAATTGGATAAATGTGCTGTTTAGAGTTTATGTATTCGTAATCGTTTCCAATGGTTTGGTTTCCATCAGAAATAATTAAAACTGGCGCGTTTTTGTCTTTATTCAGTTCATTTACAGAAGAAATTGCATCGTAAATGTTGGTATCATTATTATTAAATGAAAGTGAATCTAAAACTTGTAATTGATTTCCAAAAGAAAATGTTTCAATATTAAATTTTGAGTTTAATTCTTTGTTATCTGAAATATTATTTAATAATTCTTTTATATTTTCATTTTCCTTAAAAAAGGAAACAGATTTAGAATTATCAACCAAAACTGCTAAAGTCGGTTTTGTATTTATAAGAGACTCTTTTTTTATAGTTGGATTTATAAAAAGCAGTAAAATCAAAAAAATACTCAATGTCTTTAGTGTAAAAAGTAAAATCGTAACTTTTGCTGTATTCTTTGCTTTGTAGTAATATTGGAAAAAAGCTATGGAAATAGCCAGCAATAAAGCAATAATGATATAGAAAATAGTTGTTGTTTGCAATGATTTTTATTTATTTGGAAAGATATAAAGAACTATCTAAAAAAAGAAAACCTGCAACGTTAAATTGTTGCAGGTTTTTATAATTAATTTAAAGAACTAAATGTATTTATATATTACATTCCTCCATCTACAGATAAAGTTTGTCCTGTAATGTAAGCACTCATATCAGATGCTAAAAATACACAAGCATTTGCAACATCAATAGGCTGTCCTCCTCTTTTTAAAGGAATTCCATCTCGCCAACTTTGCACAACTTTTTCATCTAATTTATCTGTCATTTCTGTTTCAATAAAACCAGGAGCAATTACATTACTTCTAATATTTCTAGAACCTAATTCTAAGGCAACAGATTTAGAAAAACCAATGATACCTGCTTTAGAAGCTGCATAATTAGCTTGACCAGCATTTCCATTTAAACCAACAATAGAACTCATGTTAATAATAGAACCATTTCTCTGTTTCATCATTGGGCGAATAACTGCTTTTGTTAGGTTGAAAACAGATTTTAAGTTTACTTCAATTACTTTGTCAAAATCGTCTTCAGAAATACGCATTAACAAATTGTCTTTTGTAATACCTGCATTATTTACCAAAATATCTATCGAACCAAATTCTTGTAGTACTTCTTTTGCTAATTCTTGGGCAGCATCAAAATTTGCTGCGTTCGATTGGTATCCTTTTGCTGCAACCCCAAATGCTTTTAACTCTTCTTCTAGTGCATTTGCAGCATCTACAGAAGAACTGTAAGTAAAAGCAACATTTGCGCCTTGTTTTGCAAATTCAATAGCAATACTTCTTCCAATACCTCTTGTTGCACCAGTAATTATTGCTAATTTATTTTCTAATAATTTCATACTATATTGTTTAGTTGATGTTCAAATATAAAAAAGAAATTCCTGAAATATTGAAGTGATCTCAATATAAACAGGAATTCATATATTTTAATGTTTAAAATAAATACTTATTTTAAAACACTTGCTACCATTTCTCCAATTTTAGCTGGTGAACTCACAACGTGAACTCCATTTTCTGCTAAAATTTTCATTTTTGCTTGTGCAGTATCATCTGCTCCACCTACAATTGCTCCAGCATGTCCCATTGTTCTTCCTGCTGGTGCAGTTTGTCCTGCAATAAAACCAACCACTGGTTTTCTATTTCCATCTGCCTTAATCCATTGTGCAGCTTCTGCTTCTAAATTTCCACCAATTTCACCAATCATAACAATTGCTTCAGTTTCTGGGTCGTTCATTAACAATTCTACAGCTTCTTTAGTTGTTGTTCCAATAATTGGATCTCCACCAATACCAATTGCAGTTGTAATTCCAAAACCTTGTTTTACAACTTGGTCTGCAGCTTCGTATGTTAAAGTTCCAGATTTAGAAACAATACCAACTCTACCTTTTTTAAAGATAAATCCTGGCATAATACCAACTTTAGCTTCATCTGGTGTAATTACACCAGGGCAGTTAGGACCAACTAATCTACAATCTTTATTATCGATATAAGCTTTTACTTTTACCATATCTGCAGTAGGAATTCCTTCTGTAATACAAATAATTACTTTAATTCCTGCATCTGCAGATTCCATAATTGCATCTGCAGCAAAAGCTGGTGGTACAAATATAATTGAAGTGTCTGCTCCTACTTTTTCTACAGATTCTGCAACTGTATTAAAAACTGGTTTACCTAAATGTTCTTGACCTCCTTTTCCTGGGGTTACACCACCAACAACGTTAGTTCCATAATCAATCATTTGACCAGCATGAAAAGTACCTTCACTACCTGTAAAACCTTGAACAATAATTTTTGAATTTTTATTTACTAAAACACTCATTCGTTTCTAATTTTATTTTGTTATGCAAAAATAGCTCTTTGTTCGCTTTCTAAAAAAGAATTTTTATATATTCTTTCTATCTTTTAAAAAACGCTTTATTTCTGCCATTTCTTTTAATTTTTCTCTTGATTCTGAAATTGGAGTTCCAAAATAACTTTTTCCTCCAGGAACAGATTTGGTAACGCCTGTTTGACCGAGAATTACAGCTCCTTTTCCTATTGTAATTCCGCTGTTTGTACCAACTTGACCCCAAATTGTTACATCATCTTCTATAATAACACAACCTGCAATTCCTGTTTGTGAAGCTATTAAACATTTTTTACCAATTACAGTATCATGTCCAACATGTACTTGATTGTCTATTTTAGTACCTTCTTTAATTGTTGTATCTCCAGTAACTCCTTTATCTATTGTACAAGATGCTCCCAAATCCACGTTATCTTCTAAGATAACTCTTCCTCCAGATATTAATTTATCGAATCCTGTTGGTCTATTTTTATAATAGAAAGCATCTGCCCCTAAAACTGTGTTTGCATGAATGGTTACATTATTTCCAATTACTGAATTATCGTAAATTGTAACATTCGGGTGAATTACACAGTTTTTACCAATAGAAACATTGTTTCCAATAAATACATTTGGCTGAATTACTGTGTCTTGTCCAATAATAGCACTTTCAGAAATACTTACTTTTGATGCTATAAAAGGATTAAAATGCTTGGTTATTTTATTAAAATCTCGAAAAGGATCATCAGAAATTAATAGAGATTTTCCTTCTGGACAAGCTACTTTTTTATTGATTAAAACTGTTGTTGCTGCAGAACTTAAAGCTTTATCATAATATTTTGGATGATCTACAAAAACGATGTCTCCTTTTTCTACGACGTGAATTTCGTTAATTCCAAGAATTTCAAAATTTTTATCACCAACAAAATCAATATTTAAAATTGATGCTATTTGTTGAAGCGTTTGAGGTTTTTTGAATTTCATTTTTGTTTAGTCTACAGTCAGCAGTTTGTAATCTTCAGTCATAGCTTTTGAGTAAGCACTACAAACTGAGACTAAAAACTATAAACTTATTTTACTCTTTAATACGTTCTTGATAGTTCCCTTTTGCAGTATCTATTTTAATTTTATCACCTTCATTAATAAATAAAGGCACATTTACAGTCGCACCAGTTTCTACTGTTGCTGGTTTTGTAGCGTTTGTAGCTGTATTTCCTTTAACACCAGGTTCTGTTGCAGTAACTTCTAAAATTACACTTGCTGGCATTTCCACAGAAAGTGGCATATTATCTTCAGAATTTATAATAATTGTTACGATTTCTCCTTCTTTCATTAATCCTGGTGTGTCTAAAGCTGCTTCTAACAATCGAATTTGTGTATAATCTGCTTCATTCATAAAATGATAGAATTCTCCATCGTGATATAAAAACTGAAATTTATGAGTTTCTACACGTACATCTTCAATTTTTCTTCCAGCAGGAAATGTATTATCAATAACTTTTCCGTTTGTAACACTTTTTAACTTAGTTCTTACAAATGCAGGGCCTTTTCCTGGTTTTACGTGTAAAAATTCTATGATTTTATAAATATCGTTATTGTATCTAATACACAATCCGTTTCTAATATCTGATGTTGTAGCCATTTATAATGTTCTGTTTTTTTGTTTCAATAAAATTAATGTAGGTCTATTATTTTGGTATTTTTTATGCTAATAATTTAGCTAGCATTAAAATATCCTTTCATAATTCCTCTGTGTGAATCTTTTATAAATTGAATAATTTCGTCTCTTTCTGGAGTTGCTTCCATTTCAGCCTCAATTATATCAATTGCTTGAGTGTAATTATAATTTTTTTGGAATAAAATTCTATAAATATTCTGAATTTCTCTAATTTTTTCGGTTGTATAACCACGTCTTCTTAATCCTACTGAATTAATACCAACATAAGATAAAGGTTCTCTTGCTGCTTTTACATATGGAGGAACATCTTTTCTAACCAAAGATCCTCCAGTTACAAAAGCATGTTTACCTACTGAAGCAAATTGATGAACTGCAACCATACCTGCTAAAACTACATTGTCTCCAATTGTTACGTGACCTGCCAAAGTAGAATTATTCGAAAAAATACAATTTTCTCCTACAAAACAATCGTGTGCAATATGACAGTATGCCATAATTAAACAATTGTCTCCAATTACTGTTTTCATTCTATCGGAAGTTCCTCTATTGATAGTAACACATTCGCGAATAGTTACATTGTCTCCAATTTCTACAGTGGTTTCTTCGTCGTCGAATTTTAAATCTTGTGGAATTGCAGAAATTACAGCTCCAGGAAAAATTCTACAATTTTTACCAATTCTAGCACCTTCCATAATGGTTACATTTGAACCAATCCATGTTCCAGAACCAATTGTTACATTGTTATGTATTGTTGTAAAAGGTTCTATTACAGCATTTCTTGCAATTTTTGCTTGCGGATGAACGTATGCTAAAGGTTGATTCATAATTTATTTTTTTCTTGCAATTTGTGCCATTAATTCTGCTTCTGCAACTAACTTACCATTTGCATAAGCGTATGCTTGCATGTGACAAATTCCTCTTCTAATTGGCGTAATTAATTCACACTTAAATATTAATGTATCTCCAGGCAACACTTTTTGTTTGAATTTTACATTGTCCATTTTCATGAAATATGTTAAATAATTTTCTGGGTCTGGTACTGTACTTAAAACTAAAATCCCTCCACATTGTGCCATTGCCTCTACTTGTAAAACTCCAGGCATTACTGGTGCTCCTGGAAAATGTCCAACGAAGAAATTTTCGTTCATTGTTACATTTTTCATTCCTACAACATGCTTGTCTGAAAGTTCGATAATTCTATCGACCAATAAAAACGGAGGTCTGTGTGGTAAAATATCCATTATTTGATGAATATCTAATAATGGAGGTTGATGTAAATCGTATCTTGGAATATTGTTTCTTTTTTCCGCTTTAATAATTTTCGCTAATTTCTTAGCAAAATTTGTATTTACCAAATGCCCTGGTTTGTTCGCGATAACTTTTCCTCTAATTCGAGTTCCTGTTAATGCTAAATCTCCAATTACATCTAATAATTTATGCCTTGCAGCTTCGTTTGCCCAATGTAAGGTTAAATTATCTAAAATTCCATTAGGTTTTATTGAAATGTCTTTCTTATTAAAAGCTTTTTTTAATTTTTCCATTGTACTTTCAGATAATTCTTTATCTACATATACAATAGCGTTATTTAAATCTCCCCCCTTTATTAAGTCGTTTTCTAACAACATTTCGATTTCATGCAAAAAACTGAAGGTTCTTGCATCTGCAATTTCTTTCTTAAAATCAGAAATTTTATCTAGAGTCGCATTTTGTGTGCCTAATATTTTTGTGCCAAAATCTACCATTGTTGTAACCTGATATTCGTCTGATGGCATTAAAATAATCTCACTTCCGGAAACTTCATCTTTGTAAGAAATAATTTCTTTTACGATATATTCTTCAACTTCTGCATCTTGTTCTTCGATTCCTGCCTTTTCTAAAGCTTCAATAAAAAACTTAGAAGAACCATCCATAATTGGTGGTTCAGAAGCATCTATTTCTATTAGTAAATTATCTATATCTAAACCAACTGCTGCTGCTAAAACGTGTTCTGAAGTCTGTATTTGAACTCCGTTTTTCTCTAAATTTGTTCCTCTTTGTGTATTTACGACGTATTCTGCTCTTGCCTCAATTGTTGGTGCACCTTCTAAATCTACTCTACTAAAAGCAAAACCATGATTTATTGGAGCAGGTTTCAAAATCATATTAACAGTATTACCTGTATGAAGTCCTACACCAGATAAACTAACTTCTTTTTGAATCGTTTTTTGTTTCTTACTCATTATAATTCCTCTTTTTGAGACTTAAATTCTTTTTCTATATTGTTTATTCTGTTTACTATAGATGGTAATTTTTTAAAATATACAGAACTTCTATTATAATCTAAAGCTTTAAAAGCTGGCGAACCGTTTAAAATTTCGCCATCTTTTACATTTTTAGAAATTCCTGCTTGAGCTAGAATTTTAACGTTATTCCCTATTTTTAGATGTCCAGCCACACCAACTTGCCCACCAATCATACAATTATTTCCAATTTTTGTGGAACCAGCAATTCCAGTTTGCGATGCAATAACAGTATTTTTACCAACTTCTACATTGTGTGCAATTTGTATTTGATTGTCTAACTTAACTCCTTTTCTTATTATTGTAGAACCTAAAGTTGCTCTATCAATAGTAGATGCAGAACCAATATCTACATTATCTTCTATAATAACATTTCCAATTTGTGGAATTGCTTTGTATTCTCCATCTTCATTAGGTGCAAAACCAAAACCATCTGCTCCAATAACGCATCCTGAATGAATTTTACAATTACTCCCAATTACGGTTTCCGAATAAATTTTTACTCCTGCAAAAATCGTAGTATTATTACCTATAATTGAATTATCTCCAATATACGAGTTCGGAAAAATCTTTACATTATTTCCTATTTTAACGTTTTCGCCTATGTACGCAAATGCTCCAATATATTCGCTTTCTCCAATTGTAGCGGTTTCAGCAATAAAATGTGGTTGTTCTCTACCCTGTTTATTATTTTTTACTTCGTTGTAAAACTCTAATAATTTAGAGAAAGATTTGTACGCATTTTCAACTTGAATTAAAGTCGTATTAATTTCTTTTTCTGGAACAAAACTCTTATTTACAATCGCAACAGAAGCATTTGTAGTGTATAAATACGAATTATATTTAGGGTTCGATAAAAAAGTTAAAGAACCTTTTTTTCCTTCTTCAATTTTAGATAAAGTAGATACTTCTTCATTGGGATTCCCCAAAATATCGCCTTCTAAAATATCTGCTATTTGTTGTGCTGTAAATTTCATTAATCGCAAAAATATAAAAATAATACGGTTTTGGCTAATCTGATATTATTTTGGATAACAAATAAAGTGTTTTACTACTGGCTTTGTTAATGCTTGTAAATTTAATTGGTCAGATGCTTTGGCTATATCTTTTAGTTTGCCTTTTTTATTCAATATTAATACTGGTTTCTCTAAATTATAAGCTTGATTTCTAATTTGCTGTGTAAAAACAAAGTAACGCGTTTCTTCTTTTGAAATGTTTAGTTTTTCGACTGCTTTTTGTTTCTTTTTGTCAATGTATGAATCCTCAAAAGCCTCTTTTTGCATTTCTATTCGTAATAAATTTCTATCGACAATCATTTTTGCTAAAAGTGATAATATTTTATCATCGTGGTTTACCCATTCTTTTATAGCTGATAAAATATCATAATCATCTAATTTAGAAAACATTTCTAACGTTTCTTCTGTGAAATTATTAGCATTAATTTGATTGTATAAAAAATAATGAAGTGCAGAACTCGAATACAACTCCACTCCTTTTTCTGCCAATTCTTTTGCTCTTTTTAAAACATTGACTAAAATATTTTCTGCAACCAAACCTGTTTTATGCAAATACACTTGCCAATACATAAGTCTTCTGGCAATTAAGAATTTTTCAACGGAATAAATTCCTTTTTTCTCGATAACTAATTCGTCGTTTTTAACATTCATCATTGCAATTAAACGATCTGATGAAATATTACCTTCTGTTACACCTGTGTAAAAACTATCTCGTTTTAAATAATCTAATCTATCGATATCTAACTGACTAGAAATTAATTGACCTAAAAATTTACGTGGATTTTTGCCTTCGAAAATTTCAATGGCTAGTGTGAGCTCTCCACTGAATTCTTCGTTTAATTTCTTCATAAATTTTAACGAAATTTCTTCATGAGAAATTCCACTCACAATACTATGTTCCAAAGCGTGCGAAAATGCGCCATGACCAATATCATGTAACAAAATTGCCAAATACAAACCACATTCTTCTTTATCAGAAATTTCGACTTGTTTAAAACGTAAAACACGTATCGCCTTCTGCATTAAATGCATACAACCAATGGCATGATGAAAACGTGTGTGATTCGCTCCTGGATATACTAAATTAGAAAAACCCATTTGTGTTATTCTTCGTAAACGCTGAAAATATGGGTGTTCTATAACATCAAAAATTAAAGAGTTTGGTATTTGTATAAATCCATAAATTGGATCGTTTAATATTTTAAGTTTATTGGGTGTTGTTTTCTTCAAGTTGATAAAAATTTATCTATGTTATGCAAAGTACAACATATTGCTACAAATGCACAAATTTTAATTTAAATCTAATTCAATTTTTTGGCAATATTTTATCATTTTAAAACCAATAGAATTATAACAAATGGGTATTTTTAACGTTCAGAATAAAACGAAAAGATACGATGAGCAACATACAAATTTTATGGGTTGATGATGAAATTGAATTATTAAAACCACATATTCTCTTTTTAGAACGAAAAGATTATAAAGTTACAACCTGTACAAATGGTGCTGATGCTATAGATTTAGTTGCCGAAACTAATTTTGATATTGTTTTTTTGGATGAAAATATGCCAGGTTTAACTGGTTTGGAAACGCTTTCTGAAATCAAACAAAAACAAGCTAACTTGCCTGTGGTAATGATTACCAAAAGTGAAGAGGAATATATTATGGAGGAAGCAATTGGTTCTAAAATTGCAGATTATTTGATAAAACCCGTAAATCCGAGTCAGATTTTGTTGAGTCTGAAGAAAAATTTAGATCACTCACGTTTAATTTCTGAAAAAACGACTTCCAATTATCAGCAAGAATTTAGAAAAATTTCGATGGATTTAGCGATGGTAAATTCGTATGAAGATTGGATTGACCTCTATAAAAAACTAATTCACTGGGAATTAGAGCTAGAAAATATTAGCGACCCTGGTATGTTGGGTATTTTAGAAAGCCAGAAACAAGAAGCAAATTCGCAATTTTTTAAATTCATTAAAAAAAATTATGAAGATTTTTTAACTGCTCACGATAAACCTACATTTTCGCATACTTTATTTAAAGATTATATAGTCCCAGAAATTAAAAAAGACCAAAGTATTTTATGGGTTGTTATTGATAATTTACGTTACGACCAATACAGAATTTTAGAGCCATTAATTAACAATCATTATAAAAAAGACGAAGAGTATACGTATTTTTCTATTCTGCCAACTGCAACTCAATATGCTAGAAATGCCATTTTTTCTGGTTTAATGCCTTCAGAAATGGAGAAAAGACATCCTAATTATTGGAAAAATGATACAGATGAAGGTGGAATGAATTTGTTTGAAAATGAATTTCTAACGGCTCAAATAAAACGTTTAGGATTAGATATTAAACACGAATATTATAAAATTTCTTCGCTAAAAAGTGGAAAAGAATTGGCAGATAATTACAATGGAACGAAAGAAAACGATTTAACAGCCGTTGTTTATAATTTTGTTGATATTCTTTCGCATTCTAAAACAGAAATGGAAGTAATTAAAGAATTAGCTGGAGATGACAAGGCTTACAGAAGTTTAACCTTGAGTTGGTTTAAGAATTCTCCATTGTTTGAAATCATCCAAAAAGCGCAAAATTTAGGTCAGAAATTAATTATTACAACAGATCATGGAACCATTAATTGTAAGCATCCAACTAAAGTGATTGGCGATAAAAATATTAGTTCTAATTTACGATACAAAACTGGTAGAAGTTTGTCTTATGAAGAGAAAGATGTGTATGCTGTAAGAAACCCGAAAGACATTTTCTTACCAACTGTAGCTATGAATAGTCCGTTTATTTTTGCCAAAGAGGATATGTTTTTTGCGTATCCAAACAACTTTAATCACTTTGTAAAGTATTTTAAAAATACGTATCAACATGGTGGTGTTTCTTTGGAAGAAGTGATTATTCCTTGTGCTGTTTATAGTCCGAAGTAGATTTAGTTGGCAGTTATTAGTTGCAGTAGCAGTAAAACTTTGTTTAATATGTACCTATTCCTCGAGATATTGTTTGCTAGAATTTAGATTAGGCAATTATACACATTGGAATTAGTAGTAAACAAAATTCTAAAGACCAAAAATGTTTTATGTTTTTACATAATATAGTTGAAGGACAAGTTTTAGAAAATTGTTTATTCGATTTTAATCTTAAAGTACGTTTTAAGATTATAAAATTAAGGTAATCTTATCTAAAAACATTTTTATAACAATTCTAAAACCATAGAAAACCTTATTAAATCTGCCAATGAAGAAGCATCTAATTTATTGCTGATATTTTTTCTATGTGTTGCAACAGTATGTATAGAAATACATAACTGTTCTCCAATAACTTTGCTATTATTCCCATTTGCAATTAAATGTAAAATTAGTTTTTCTTGTTTTGTTAAACTTTGGAAACGTTGCCAGTATCTTAAAGTATAATTTGACTCTGGCAAAATCATTCTAAATAATTTAGCTAATGTATTTTGTTGATTTAGAAAAACAGTCGTATTTAATGTAAGTTCATCATCAATTAAACATTTATTCGTATAATAATGAGTCATTTTTTTATTCAAAGAAACGCACTGTAAATAAGAACAAATGGAATCGTAATCATTTAATAAGCTAAATTTTCTTGCTTTATTAATGGCATTTTTTAAAAGAAAAGGTTCGGAAATGGTAGGCAAGTATTTTCCTCCTTCTAAATATAGATTTTCAATTTCTTGTCCATAACTAAAAAAAGAATCACTAAAAAACTGATAATCAAATGTTTTTCTACAATTTACATACATAGGAAAAGGTAAATAATCTACTATCTCATAAAAGAGATTTCTATTCTCTTTATATAAGTTTTTTAAACGAAATGTGCTATGCTCGTTTTGAATTAAATATTCCTTTTCTGTATATAGCATCATATAAAAACATTTTTAGAAATGGTATTTATAGCATCTAAAAATTCGTTTGGCTTTTCTAAACTTGCATAATGCCCACAATTTTCAAATGGAATTATTTCACAATAATGTTCACAATCTTTTTGAACTTGGCTTAAGTATGTTGAGTTTACTGATGGGTCTTTATCACCCACAATTATAAATTTAGGAACTTGCAATTTTGTAAAAATCTCATGTTCGTTGGCTAAATTATTTCCTAAAATATCTTCTGCAACCTTCTTTCTAACATTTGAATTTGTATTCTTAAAGTCCGAAATAATAGTATAAACACATTTTTCATTTACAACAGCAACATTAGCTGCAGCTTCTATTTCTGAATTAGAAGGGTTTTCTGTAAGAAAGGTTTGCAATGCAGCAACTGGCAAGAAAGCTTCTTCAAAATTAATTGGTTTTTTTAAAGGTGGAGTTCCAAAAATTAATAAACCTTTTAAATTATGAATTTTATTTGCGATTTCAATTGCTAAATGTCCACCTAAAGAATTACCAACCAATAAAATAGAATCCTCAATTGAATTTATATACTCTATTAGTTTTTCAGTAAAAAAATCGACCGTAAAATCTTCATGATTTTTATATTCTTCAATACTATTACCATGTCCTGGTAAATCTATTGCAATTTTTGTCTGCTGAACCTCATCTGAATTTAAAATATGATTGAAAACTGAACTTGATGATGAGCTTGCATGTAGAAAAATAATTGCACCTTCTTTCTTTCCTTTTTTGATTATTTTTTTCATAGCTATTATAAAAAAACGATTTTTTTTTGTTTTTTCAAAAGAATATGTTCTGAAACTCTATTTTAAAGACACAAACAATACTTTTTTTAAACATTAAATTCATTTTCTTCATTATTTTTGCAATATGAACAAAAACTATTCTTTAGAAGATTTATCTTCAATTGTTTCAGAACTTATTACATCAGTAAAAAACAAGACTTTGTTATTTTATGGTGAAATGGGCGTTGGAAAAACAACACTTATCAAAGAAATTTGTAAACAATTGGGTGTTTTAGACAATATCTCCTCTCCTACTTTTTCTTTGGTTAACGAATATCAAACTTCAGAAAATAATAAAGTTTTTCATTTTGATTTTTATAGAATTGAAGACGAAAATGAAGCCTTAGACATGGGAATTGAAGATTATTTATATAATAACGATTGGTGCTTAATTGAATGGCCAGAAAATGTCGAAAATTTATTACCTTTAGAATCTGTTGCAATTCATTTATCTACTTTAGAAAACGGACAACGTAACATTCAACTTAAATAACCAAAATATGAGTTCATTTTCTCCATTTAGTAAAGAAGAGCTAATTCCTCAGGAAGAGATGTTAGAGATCAAAAAACAAAAAGGAGAATTATTTATTGGCTTACCAAAAGAAACACAATTAAGCGAAAAAAGAGTTTGTTTAACGCCTGATGCTGTTGGTGCTTTAACTGCAAATGGACATAGAATTGTTATTGAAACTGGTGCTGGTGATGGCGCAAATTTTACTGATAAAGAATATTCTGAAGCTGGTGCAAAAATATCTTACAATGTAGAAGAAGCTTTTAAATGCAATATTGTCTTAAAAGTGGCTCCACCAACAGAAGAAGAAATTGAGTTTATAAATCCTAAGGCGATATTAATTTCTTCTTTGCAACTAAAAACACAGTCAAAAAAATATTTCGAATGTTTATCTAAGAAAAAAATTACTGCAATTGCATTCGATTATATAAAAGACGACCATGATTCGTACCCAATTGTAAAATCGCTAAGTGAAATTGCTGGAACTGCTTCTATTTTAATTGCTGGTGAATTAATGAGCGGCGTTAATAAAGGAAATGGACTATTATTTGGTAATATTGGTGGAGTTCCACCAACAAGCGTTGTTATTTTTGGTGCAGGAACTGTGGGAGAATATGCTGCAAGAACTGCTATTGGTTTAGGTGCAAGAGTAAAAGTTTTCGATAATTCTATTAGTAAATTAAGAAAATTACAAGATTGTTTGCATGCACCAATTTACACATCTACGATTCAGCCAAAATCCGTTTTAAAAGCATTAATGCGTTGTGACGTTGCAATTGGAGCCATTAGAGGAAAAAATAGATCTCCAATTTGTGCCACAGAAGAAATGATTGAAAAAATGAAAGAAGGCGCTGTTGTTGTAGATGTTAGTATCGATAGAGGTGGTTGCTTTGAATCTTCAAATGTAACAACACATAAGACACCGACTTTTGTTAAACATGGAGTAATTCACTATTGTGTGCCAAATATTCCTGCAAGATATGCAAGAACGGCTTCAGTTTCTATCAGTAATATTTTTACACCTTATTTACTAAATATTGCTGAAGAAGGTGGTTTCGAAAATACTGCCAGATTCGATAAAAGTTTAAGAAACGGAATGTATTTTTATCATGGAATTCTTACCAATAAAACAGTTGCAGATTGGTTCGATTTACCTTTTAGAGATATTAATTTGTTGATTTTATAAGTGGTTATTTATCATTAAAAAACTAACTTTGCAGTTCAAAATTCAACAATGCTCGTAAAAAGAATTTTTTATTATTTAATTGGTTTAACCCTAGGTTCTATTGGTGTTTATTTTTTCTGGCAAAAGAAAAATGCAACTTTCGATTATGGAATGGATGCAAGAACATTAAAAACCATTCGTATTAAAGAACGTTTATTTTCTGATGATGCAAAAAATGCAATGCATAAATTTAATATTGATACTTTAAAGATTTCTACAATTCTTACGAATGGAGATGTTGATTTTGGTAAAAGTGAACCAAGACAAAAACCTTGCGCAGAATATTATATTACTGGAAAAGATAGTTTGAAAAATGTGCATTTGTATGTTAAACGTTGCGATTCTACTTCAACTATAGAGAAAGTTATTGTTGATTAAGTTAATGTCATTCCTGCGAAGGCAGGAATCCATAATAAGCTTTTAGAAAATTAACGAACCAAATAAAGATCCCTACCGAAGTTTATCTTGAGAGAAGTCGAAAGGTAGAAATGACAAACCGAAACTTATTTTTTTAAAACTCTATTATTTTAAAGCCATTTCTAGACTGCAGTTTACTTTAATCGAAGTCGAAAGGCAGAAAATACAAATAGAAAAACTTAACAATTCTTGTATTTATCATGTAATCCTGCTCCATTTAAAATCATAGGAATAATTTTTTCCAATCTTCTTAAACGCGTTTCTTCTCTTTTCGCTTCAGAAATATAATTTGCATATTCTCTTTTACAGCTATTAGAAAATGCTTTAAATTTCTCTTTAAAATCTTTATTCGAATTTAATTCTTGCTGTAATTCTTCTGGAATTATAAGTTCTTTTTTAGCTCTGTCTGGTTTTATTTCTTTGCCTAACCTTACGTTTTCAATTGCTTCTAAAACATATTCTTTTATTAAATCTTTATCGATTTCTTCTAATGAAGAAAAACGCCATTGCAACATCGCTTTCGTTTTTCCTTCTTGCGCGTTTACGAATACTTTCTGTTTATCTTTAAGTAATGCTCCTTGAAAAAACCACAAACCACAGTAGCTTTTAAACGCAGCCAAACCAACTATATTTTTTCCTTCAAAAACATATGTTGGTGCACCCCATTTTATAGTTTCTACAACAGGTAAATTAGAAAATACAGAACGTAATAATTCCAATTCTTTTCGCCATTTTTCTTTTTTACTGATGTATTCTTTTATTTTTTTATCCATAAATTATACATTTTCAGCATTTGAACTTATCATCCATTGAACTCCAAATTTATCAACACAACTTCCAAATTTTCCACCCCAAAAAACATCATTATAAGGCATTGTGATTTTTCCTTCTTCAGCTAAACCAGAAAAATAAGAATATGCACTTTCATTATCATCTGCTAAAATTGAAACGTGAAAGTTGTTCCCTTTATTTAAAGGTTCATGAAAACTATCAGATGCTTTAATTTCACAATTATTACCAAATACCATTGTTGCATGCATTATTTTATTTGCAATTTCTGGTGTACTAAATTCTGGTGGACCTTCTGAATAACGCATAGTAATTGTAATTTCTCCATCAAAAATATCTTGATAATGTAGCATTGCTTTTTCGCAATTTCCATTAAAAGTTAAATAAATTCCGCAAGTCATAATTTTAGTTTTAAGTTGGCTCTTTAAAATTACTAATTATTTTTGATAATATCGTTCTTCAATTTTATCAACATTCTTAATGGTCTTTTTTACCCAATCAAAATATAAAAACTCTTTTTCTTTTTCTGAAAGTTGCCAATTCACATCAGAATTTCGAAGTTTTGTGGTTACATCTTGTAAAATAATTGCTGCTGCTACAGAAATATTTAAGCTTTCTGTAAAACCAACCATAGGAATTTTTAAAAAACCATCTGCTTGTTCTTTTACATAATTAGAAACGCCTTCTTTTTCTACTCCAAATACAAAAGCTGATTTTTTAGAAACATCAAAATCTTGTAACATACAAGAATTATTATGAGGAGTTGTTGCTATAATTTGATAACCTTCTGATTTTAATTTATTTAAACAATCTTTAGTATTATCTCCATCTTCTCTATAATTAAACTGACTTAACCATTTTTGAGAACCTTTTGCAACATGTCTTGACACTTTATTTGTGTATTTATTCTCTATTGCATGTACATCTTGCACTCCAAAAATATCGCAAGTTCTAACTACTGCACTTGCATTATGTGCTTGATAAATATCTTCTAAAACAACTGTAAAATGTCTTGTTCTATCCTCTAAAATTCTTTTGAAGAGCGATTTTCTTTTATCTGTTAAAAAACCTTCGAAATAGGTTAATAATTTTTCATCCATCATAAAAACAAACTTAAAACTATTATTTTTACTCTTAATACATTTTACAAAACATTTTAATTGATGAAAAAAATAGTTGTTTTAACTGGTGCAGGAATTTCTGCAGAAAGTGGCATTAATACTTTTAGAGATGCTGATGGTTTGTGGGAAGGACATGATGTTATGGAAGTTGCAACTCCAGAAGGTTTTGCCAAAAATCCTGAATTGGTTTTAGAATTTTACAACCAGCGTAGAAAACAATTATTGGAAGTTTCTCCAAATAGAGCACATTCTAACTTGGTTGAATTAGAAAACAATTTTCATGTTGAAATAATTACACAAAATGTAGATGATTTACACGAAAGAGCTGGAAGTAAAAATGTTACGCATTTGCATGGGGAATTATTAAAAGTAAGAAGTTCTATAAATGAAAATGCTATTTTAGAATGGAAAAAGGATTTAGTTTTGGGTGATTTATGTGGAAATAAAAGTCAATTAAGACCACATATTGTTTGGTTTGGAGAAATGGTACCCATGTTAGATAAAGCTGTAGAAATTACCCAAACTGCAGATATTTTAATAATTATTGGTACTTCTATGCAAGTGTATCCTGCAGCAAGTTTAGTGAACTATGTAAAACCCTATACTCCAATTTATTTTATAGATCCTAAACCTTCTGTTTCTAAAAACGCTTTTAATAATCTAACTATTATTAAAGATGTTGCTAGTTCTGGAACAGATGAATTGTTGAAAATTTTAATTACAAAGTAACTAAATAATAACAGCCATTTAAATTTGATTAAAAGCCAGTAAACAGGTTTAGCCCTGATTGAAACGACATCCTTTTTGTTTTTTAACAAAAAGATATAGTGGAAAGCAGGAAATAGCTACTAAAAATAATTAATGATAATAATAACAGATTGCTTCGTACCTAGCAATGACGTTACGAAATCAACTGATTAATATACTCGAAAATTTCTCCTTGAGAGATAGAGCTTCCTTTTTCTATTAAATCGAAAATCTCTGAATTTCTCTCGTTATTATAAGGTTTTGATCCTTTAAATATCTCCACAGAATTATCCATAGGGTTTTGCATTAACCACTCAAATCCCTTTTGTTCTAATAAATTGATATCCCAATTTATTTTGATAGCAATTCTATGAATTTCTTCGTCTTCGCATTTAAAAAGATTCGCAGAAGTTTCTGAGAAATGTTCTACATATTTTACTTTGGTTAAAACGTCGTCCCAAACAACATCAGAAAAAACATTCATTTCTTCTTCTGCAACTTCTGGCTTTTCTGCCTTAATCTGGTTCCATTCTTTTACATCGATACTTTGTGATGCTAAAAAACGTGCAAATTCTTCGTGTAAATTTTCGAATTGTTCTTTGGTGAGTTGTCTGTATTTCATTTGAAGGTTGAAGTTGGAAGTTTGTAGTTGGAAGTTTGTAGTTGGAAGTTTGTAGTTGGAAGTAAAAAAAAGCTCGTTATTTCTAACGAGCTTTTTATAAAATAAATTTAAAGTAAATTATTCAGAAACAACTTCAAAAGTAATGTCTGCTACAACTGCTCTGTGTAATCTTACAGAAGCTTCGTATTTACCTAATCTTTTAACAGAACCACCAACAACTTTAATAAATTTCTTGTCAATTTCTGTTCCTGCTTTTTCTATTGCTGCTGCTAAATCTATATTGTTTACAGAACCAAATAATTTGTCTCCTGAACCAGTTTTAGATGCAATTTTAATTTCGTATCCTTTAATTTCTTCTGCTATTTTATTAGCATCTTCAATTATTTTTGCTTCTTTATAAGCTCTTTGTTTTAAATTCTCTGCTAAAACTTTTTTTGCAGATGAAGTAGCTAAAACAGCTTGCCCTGTTGGGATTAAAAAGTTTCTACCATATCCGTTTTTAACGTCTACAACATCGTCTTTAAATCCTAAGTTTTCTACGTCTTGTCTTAATATCAATTCCATGTCTTACGTCTTTATTATTTTAGTAAATCTCCAACATAAGGCATTAACGCTAAATGACGACATCTTTTGATTGCCTGCGCTACTTTACGTTGATATTTTAATGATGTTCCTGTTAAACGTCTTGGTAAAATTTTACCTTGTTCGTTTACTAAATACATTAAGAAATCTGCATCTTTATAATCGATATACTTGATACCTTTTTTCTTAAATCTACAGTATTTTGCTTCTTTTTTAGTGTCTATATCTAAAGGCGTTAAATATCTAACGTCAGCAGATTTACCACCTTTTGCTTGTTGTTCTATTGTAGCCATTTCTTATTTTTTTGTAGATTTAACACGTTCTCTTCTTTTTTCTGCCCAAGCTTCTGCATGTTTGTCTAGTCTTACAGTTAAATAACGCATAACGCTATCGTCTCTTCTAAACTCTAATTCAAACGCAGTAATTTCTTCTCCAGAAATTTTAAAGTCAATTAAGTGATAAAAACCACTTTTTTTCTTTTGAATTGGATAAGCTAATTTCTTTAAGCCCCAATCTTCTTTTGCGATTATTTCAGCTCCTTTAGAAACTAAATAATCTTCGAACTTTTGTACTGTCTCCTTTATCTGAGTATCAGATAAAACGGGATTCAAAATGAAAACAGTTTCGTAATGATTCATAAATTAATTATTTAATGTTTATTTTTAAGGGTGCAAATATAGTAACTTTTTTGATATTTAAACCATCTTATTTACAATATTTTAAAAGCTTTTTCTAAAGTAAAACCAGTCTTACTAAAAATCAAAATAGACTTTAATAACACTGGTTAATTTTATTAAAAATTAAAACTCTTAATTTAAATCTAAACGAATTCCTAAAGAGATATTTCTTGTTTCTGTATCTTTAAACAAAGGATTTAAATCGTATTTTACATAAAAACTAGTAGATCTATAGCCTAAATAAGCACTTAAACCATAATTAACGGTGTTCATATTAAAATTGTCATATTCTACTTGTCTTGTTTCTACGCCATTGGCATCATTAAACTCTAAATATTGTCTTGTTCCTAATTTAAAACCAACAAACCCTCCAACTCCTAATCTTATAGATCTGTTTGTATTATCGTAAACAGAACCATTTTTATAAGTTCTATTTTTTGATAAATCCCACTCAATGTGTATTGGAAAATTTACTTGAACATGACGCAATCTACTTTCCTTTAAGTTTTCTGAAAAAGTTTGAATCTCTGTCATATCTCTATTTTTAACATGATACTGATTGTTATCTAATCGCAAGTTATTCCATAAAAAAGAAACTCCATATTTAAAATATAACTGAGAAGGTTCCTTAGAGAATCTTGTTTTCCAAGTAAAACCTAATTCATAAAAATGTGATTGCCATAATTTGTATTGAGAATCGCTTAAAGTTGAAAGTTTGTTATTTTGAAGTACATTATTAACTCCCATTGCGAATACAAACTGACTTGTAGACCTATTATTATAACTTCTTTTTCTCTTCTTTGTTGTTCTTTTTTTCTCTTTAGTTTCGTCTTCATCTACCGTAAAACGAAATACCTTACTTCCAATTGTAAATGTGTTTACTTCGTCTTTTGAAAGATCGCTTTCTGTAGCACTTACAATTTTTCCGTTCGTTTTGTCTTGCACCAATAATTGTAATAATCTTTCTTGTTCGCCAACTTTTTCTTCAATTTGTTTAGCATGATAGCTTGCAATTTCCTTTTTTAAGGTATCTGCTGTAGACTTTGTAATCTCTCCTCTTTCTAATTTTTTATCAATTTCTATTACCTTCATTTTTAAAGAATCTTTCTGAGTCTTTGTAATTAGATCTATTCTTTTAGAAATTTTTCGAACTTCTTTCTCGAATGTTTTTGTTTGTGCTGTGGTAATTGTTGTTACAAACAACACCATTATTAGTACTATTTTTTTCATGATATTTTATGTATTATTTTTTTAATTATTTCTATTTGCAATTGCAGTTGCGATATTTGTAATTTTATTCTTTAAGGTATTTAAAAAGTTATTTTGAAAAGCATCGTCGCCAATATTTCGTTCTACTTCTGCTAAAATGGTTTCTGGATTCACTTTTAAATTCGATTTTTTGAGCTCATCTTTAATCGTTTTTAAAACATCGTCTTGAGTTACATTATGTTTAGCATAGTATCTTTTTACTTCACTTTCTGAATGTGTGACTGCATATAATAAATCTTCGCTACTTACTTTTATTCTATTATTTGTGGTTTTTGAATTTGTTTTTGATGAATTCACTTTTATTTCAGGAACATTAGAATCAGAATTTACGTTCGTACTATTTTCTTCAACCTTTGCAATTATTGATGAATTATTCTGACGTTTTTTTGATGATGGTTTTCTATTATCTAAAATATTTTTTTCTTTTTTATTTTCAGATTGCTTCACATTATTTGCAATAGCATTATTTTTAGTAACCTCTTTTTTTTCAGCCTTCTCCTCTACTTTATTATTTTTAACAATTGTTTTTTCTAAGGGAACTTCATTAAACATTTCATCAATTTTATTTTTTATTAAAATTGTATCTATGTTTTTTTCTACAATAATTTGGTTTGGAATCACCATTTCATCATCATTAGAAAATAAATAAATTCCTATAGAAATTACCGCCAAAATACTTGCTGCATAACCGATATAAAAAAACCAACCTTTCTTTTTTTGCTTTGGTTGCTCATCTAATTGTGTCGATAAACGTTCCCAAGCAGAAACTGATGGTTCTAAAGTTCTGTTTTCGAACTTCTTTTTTATGTTGTTGTCTAACTTATTTGTTTTCATGAATTGTTTTATTCATTATCTTATAATTTTGTTGCAATAATTTACGTGCTTTAAACAATTGCGATTTCGATGTACTTTCAGAAATACCTAATTTGGTGGCAATTTCCTGATGTTTATAACCTTCTATGGCGTATAAATTAAATACCATTTTGTAACCTTCTGGCAATTTATCTATCAGTTTTTGAATATCATCTACAGAAGTATTTTCTAAACTTTCTGTAGCTGCATCGTTAAATACATACTCTTCGTCAGATAAATCGACTACATTTTTTTTTCGGAGGTAAGAAATACAAGTATTCACCATTATTCTTCGAATCCAACCTTCAAAACTACCTTCGTGTTTAAACTTATGTAAGTTGGTAAAAACCTTTAAGAAACCTTGTAACATTAAATCTTCTGCATGATGTAAATCTTTTACATATTGCCTACAAACTCCCAACATTTTAGGTGAATGCTGCTCAAACAATTGTTTTTGCGCTTCTCTGTTGTTGTCTGTCGCTTTTTTAATGAGCGACTTTTCGTTATGCAGTTTAATAATTTTCAAGCCTCTTGGTTGCGTTTTTATTGCCTTACAAATATATAGACTACCAAAGTTTAAAAAAGGTTGCTTGGTGGAAAAAAGTTTTTTTTGGAGATGCTTTCAGCAAGACAAACTAGGTGAATAAAAAATAATCCACAGAGTTAAACAAAGGAAACTCAAAGTTTCACAAAGATAAACGCAAGAGTGTTTCTTCCCTTTGGGAAGATTAAGATGGACTTTTTTTTATAACTTCAAACTCCTCCTACTCTTCTCCAACTCTTCTTCAAATAATTCTTTAGTAACTTTTGTTTTATAAAAAGGAACAATTTCTTTTAACTTCTCTTTTCCTTTTTTAGAATTCACCAATTCTGGAAAAGCTTTTTCAATAACGTTTAACATTATTGAAGTTGCAGTGGAAGCTCCAGGAGAAGCGCCTAACAAACAAGTAATACTGCCATCTTTGCTAGAAATTACTTCTGTTCCGAATTGTAATTTTCCACCTTCAAATTCGTCTTTTTTAATAATTTGAACTCTTTGTCCTGCCAACATTACTTCCCAATCTTCACTTTTTGCATTTTTTACGAATTTTCGAAGAGAATTCATTCTGTCTTCTTTATCCATCATTACTTGTTCTACTAAATATTTTGTGAGCGGTAAATTGTGCCAAAAAGCGCCTAACATCGAAGGAATATTATCATATTTAATAGATTTAAACAAATCTAAATTAGAACCTTCTTTTAAGAATTTCGGGCTAAAACCTGCAAAAGGACCGAACATTAATTGTCTTTTTCCATCTATATAACGAGTATCTAAATGTGGTGTAGACATTGGTGGATCTCCAATTCCTGCTTTCGAATACACTTTTGCATTGTGTTGTTTTATAATTTTTTCATTTGTGCAAACCAACCATTCTCCACTTACAGGAAAACCTCCATAACCTTCTTTTTCGTTAATTTCTACTTTCTGTAACAACAACAAACTTCCTCCTCCTGCTCCAATAAAAACATGTTCTGCTTCTAATTGATGTTTCTCTTTCGTTTTTAAATTGGTTACTTCAACAGTCCAATCTAAATCTGTATCAGGATCTATATCTTCCACTTCCATGTTGCAATGAACTGGAGTATCGAATTCTGTTTTTAAAATATGGAATAATTTCTCTGTTAAGATACCATAATTCATTTCTGTTCCACGATTAATTCTAGAAGCTGCCATAATTTCATTTTCTGTTCTATCGTTTGCAATTAAAGGAAACCATTCTTTCATTTTACTGATTTCTCTTGTAAACTCAATAGAATCGAACATAAAATGGTCTTTCATTTCTTTGAATCGATTTTCTAAATAATTAGCATTTTCTTTACCTAACACCCAACTATGATGTTTTACAGAAGCTATAAATTCATCTGGATTTTCAATCAAACCTTTGTCCGTTAAATAACTCCAAAATTGTTTTGAAATTTCATATTGTGTACAAATATCCACTGCTTTTTTAATAGAAATTTCTCCATCTTTTTCTGGACAATAATTCAATTCACACAAAGCTGAATGCCCTGTTCCTGCATTATTCCAAGCAGCAGAACTTTCCTGAGCAACTTTATCTAATCTTTCTAAAATTAAAATATTGGTTTTTGGCTCTAATAATTTAGTAATTAAGGCCAAAGTTGCACTCATTATACCACCACCCACACATATTAAATCGTATTCTTTTTTGAATTCCATAAAATGAATTTATATTTGATAAATATAGCCATAACAATTAATTTTAAGGTCTATTTTTGGCATAGAATTTGAGGATTAATCATAATTCTCTCAACCAAAACTATGAAAAATAAATTACTCCTAATTATTTTATTTATTCCTTTTGTTTTATTCTCTCAATCGGAAATTTCAAACAATTTAAAGACTATTTCTGGCTTTATAAATTACAAAAACAAAACCCTTCCAGGAGCTCAAGTAAAAGTAAAAAACACGAATAGAAATACCAAAACCAACTTTAAAGGTTTTTATAAAATAAAAGCAAAAGCAGGAGAAACTTTAATTTTTAATTATATAGGTTTAGAGGAAAAAACAATTTTAATTGAAGACGTTACATCTACTCTTAATATAGATTTAAAAATTAAAAATGATATTCCAAAATTAAATATAAATAAAGATTTAAAATTAAGTGGTAGCACAATTGGTGGTTTACAAAGAGAATTCGAAGTAATTACTTTCGATGTAAAATATATAAATAAATACGCTCCTACAATTACAGAAGCTATTCTAGAAAAAGTTCCTTTTTTTTTTACCAAACAAAATAAGTTTGGTGAAAACCTAATTTACCTAAAAGGAAAAGAATTACAAGGTCCAGTTCTTTGGGAAATAGATGGTATTGGTTATGATATTCCTTTTCCAATATTTATGTATGAAATAAAAACTATTTTAATTCTAAACCCTAAAGGAAGTTCATGTGTTATTAAAGTAGGTACAAATATTAATTATAATAAGGTTAAAGATTTAGACTATAATAATTATTACTTTTCTAATGAAGATTATTATAATTATGATGCCATTCCATATGAAAATCAAAAAATATACGAACCAGAATATTTGGATGGTTTTAAAAATATTTCTAACCCAAATGAAGCATTAAAAACATATATAAATCAATATTCAGAAAATAAAAACAAAATTAATTATCATTTTAATGTTCTAAATTACTTTCAAAAAAATTATAAAGACAAGAATATTTTATTAAAAGTACTTTCTGATTATGAGAAAATTGTAACCCATAATCCTGAAGATTTAAAAGGTATCGCTTATAAATATCAAGAACTAAACGAAAATAAAAAAGCGTTAGCACTATATAGAAAAATTGCAAATATTAGACCTAATTACGCACAATCTTACAGAGATTTAGCGAATTCGTTTTATGATTTAAAGAATTACAAAAACTTTTGGTTTATTTATAATAATTATTTTAACAAAGGATTTAAAATCGAAGATAACGATATAGGAGATATTATAACCTCGGAAATAATTTCTAATTATAAGAATGATGAAAAAAATAATCATAAGTATCAAAGAATTAAAATAAATAATCCAACAAAAATTACAGAAGCGGATGTAAGATTGGTTTTTGAATGGAATACTTCTGAAGCAGAATTTCTTCTCGATTTTGTAAATCCGTATTTGTTAACTTACAAAGCTGAAAACTCAATAGAAGAATATAACCAACTAATTTTAGATCAAAAAAAGAAAGGATACACTTCTAAAGAAGTAATTATTGAAAATTTAATGAAAGGAGATTGGTTTGTAAATTTTACTTATTTAGGAAATAAACACTATAAACCAACGATTTTAAAAGTAACAAGCTATTACAATTGGGGAAAACCGAACCAAACTAAAAAAATAAATGTTTTTGAATTTACTGTTGAAAATGTAAAAACACAATTATTAAAATTGGAAGGGAAATAGAGTAATTTTGCTTACTGCAAACTTATCTATTAAAAGTTGCAAACTATATTAATAAGCATCCACATCTACAATAAAACGAATTGGCCTGAAATCTTTAACCGCTTCAAACGTATTTCTAATCTTGGTTACTTGCGCTTTTGTGTTTGTTAAATTTTGTTTTGGCGGAATTTTAATTACTAAATTCTTAATATATTGATTCCTAATTCTTGAAACTGCAGGCGCAGTTGGCCCTAAAACATGTTCGCCAAAAGAATTATATAATGCTTTAAAAAGCCAATTGATTCCACTATCAACTTTGTTGTAATCTTTATGCTTTAAAGTGATTTTTATCAATCTGTAAAAAGGTGGATATTTATATTGCCAGCGTTCTTGCAACTGCTCTTTATACATTTCTGTATAATTTGTTGTAGAGACTTGTTGCAATATTTGATGATAAGGATTGTAGGTCTGAATTGCTACATTTCCTTGTTTTTTACTTCTTCCTGCTCTTCCAGAAACTTGCACCATTAATTGATATGCTCTTTCATGTGCTCTAAAATCTGGGAAATTCAACATAGAATCTGCGTTTAAAATTCCCACCAAAGTAACATTATCGAAATCTAAACCTTTAGACAACATTTGTGTTCCCACCAAAATATCTATTTCTCTTGCTTCAAAAGCGCCAATTATTTTTTGATAACCGAATTTTCCACGAGTTGTGTCTAAATCCATTCTACCGATTTTAAAATCGGGGAATAATTCTTTTAATTCTAACTCTATTTGTTCGGTTCCAAAACCTTTGGTATCTAAAGTATTGCTTCCACAAGATCCGCAAGAATTTGGCATTGCACGTTGGTAATTGCAATAATGACAACGCAATTCGTTTCTGTATTTATGATACGTTAGAGAAACATCGCAATTTGGGCATTGAGGTGAAATTCCACATGTTTTACATTCTACAACAGGCGAAAATCCTCTTCTATTTTGAAATAAAATTACTTGTTCTTTTTCGTCTAAAGCTTCTTGAATTAATTTGAGCATTCTGTCCGAAAAATGACCTTTCATTTCCTTTTTCTTGTGCTTATCTTTAACGTCAATTAATTCTATTTTTGGTAATTGCACATTTCCATGACGTCTGTTTAACTGGACAAAACCATACTTTTTTTGTTCTGCATTAAAATAGCTTTCCAAAGACGGAGTTGCAGAACTTAATAAAATTTTTGCTTTGTGAATGTTAGATAAAACAATGGCAGAATCTCTTGCATTGTATCTTGGTGAAGGCTCGAATTGTTTGTAGGAAGTTTCGTGTTCTTCATCTACAACTATTAAACCTAAATTAGAAAAAGGCAAAAATATAGATGAACGAGCTCCTAAAATTATTTGTGCTTTCGATTTATTTTCCAACACATTATTCCACACTTCTACTCTTTCGTTCATAGAATATTTGGAATGAAATACAGAAATCTGATTTCCAAAATAAACCTGTAAACGAGTAATTATTTGTGTGGTTAATGCAATTTCTGGCAATAAGAATAAGACTTGTTTTCCTTCGTCTAAAACTTCTTGCATCAATTTTGTGTAAACTTCTGTTTTCCCAGAACTTGTAATTCCGTGTAAAAGTGTTACGTCTTTTTCTTTAAAAGTTTCTTTGATTTCTTTTAGCGCAATTTCTTGAAATTCGTTTAGCTTTTTTAAATCGTTTGTATCTCCTTTAAAACTAATTCTATCGGTTTTAATGTGATAAAATTCGAAGATGTTTTTATCAACCAAAGATTTTAATATTGAAGAAGAAACATTTGCTTTCTCTTCTAAATCTTTGGCTTTTATCGGCTTTTTAGTTGTTGATAATTGAAAGAAAGTTAAAACAGCATCTCGTTGTTTTTTTGCTCTTGATAATTCTTCTAAAAGTGAATTTAAAGATGCATCTGAACTATAATCTGAATGCAAACGAACATATTTTACCAATTTTGGTTTGTACTGTTCGTAAATTTCTTCTTTAATGTAAATGGCTGATTTTTTAATCAGTTCATTTACAATGGGCATTACTTTTTTCTTGCCTAAAATATCTGCAACCTGGTGTATTGTTAATTGCGATTGATGTTGTAATGCTTCAAAAATGAGAAACTCGTCATCTTCTAAAATAGTTTCGTCTGTAAAAGCTTCGTTTTTATAAACAATAGTTTCACTTTCTAATAAAAAGGCTGATGGCAAAGATGCTCTATAAACATCGCCTAAAGAACACATATAATACTTAGCAATCCAGCTCCAATGTTTTAATTGTTGCTCATTTACCAAAGGTTTTTCATCTAAAATTTGGTTGATTTCCTTTGCCTCGTATAAAGTTGGTGCAGTTGTATGAATTTCATAAACCAATGCTGTGTACATTTTCGTTTTACCAAAGGAAACAGCCACACGCATTCCTTTCTGCAAGAAATTTGCTTCTTCTTCGGTTACAGAATACGTAAAAGTTTTCTGTAATGGAATTGGTAATATGACGTTTATAAAGTGGATAATTACTGTTTTTGTATGAAACCAAAATTACGCAAAAATTAAAGTTTATGGTTAAAAAGTAAAAAGAATACTTTACCAAATGTTTAAATATTTTTTTTTTATTTTCTTATCTTTAGAAAATTTATTAAATCATTTTCTAATGAATAAGTATCAAATTATTTTAATTCTCTGTCTTTCTACTATTTTTTTGTCTTGTAAAAAAAATAATACACAAAAAGTTCAAAAACAAAAAGTTATGGCTAATCTTAATAGAGAAATACCTTTAGAAAATTTAAAAACTTATATACAAACAAACGACAATTATTATTCTAAGAAAATTTTAGAAAATGAAATTAAAGGAATACATGTTGTACATAAAGCAATTACTAAAAATTTTGAGGATACTAGAAAAGATGGTTTTAAAGTTATATATCTATTTATAAAGGGAAATGGAACAGTAATAGCCAATAATAAAGCATTTGAAATTGTTCCTGAAACTATTTTATTGCCTAATAAATTTCAACGAATTTCTATAAATGTTAGTAAAAAAGATACACTTCATTTTTTAAAAATATCTAGTAAATTAACAAAACAAGATGTATTAGATTTAAAAGAGTTTCCAAAAGAACATACAGAAAATGTGTATTATGCAAAATTTACAGACTGTGAATCTTATACAGAGCCAATTAAAAGTCCAAATACAGTAAGTAGAACTATTTTACCCAATAAATACATACCAAGAATTGCTATGGGAACTGTTCAAACAAAGGGACCAGATAGAGTTGGTTTTCATGAACACCCAATGTTAGAACAGTTGTTTTTAGGTCTTTCTAAAAATAATTCTGTTGTATATGCAGATAAAACACAAATAAATTTTTCAGAATTTTCTGTGCTACACATTCCTCTTGGCTCTAGTCATTCTGTTTCTGTTGAAAAGGATGAAATAATGTACTATGTTTGGATGGACTTTTTTAGAGATAAAAAAGGTGAAGAATGGTTAAAAACTCATAAAACAAAAAAGGAAGACTAAAAATTTAAATTTTTATTATTTGTTTCAAAGTCTATCAAATTATTTCAATTTGATAAAATAAAACAAACTTAGGCGTGATAAAAAATTATATTGGAAAGCGCGAAATAGCTCCAAATAAAAAAGATTTCTCCACAAGGTCGAAATGACAGCGAGGTTTTATTTTGGCATTTTGAGAGAAGAGAAACGAAGTCGAAAAATCTGACTTTTCAATTGTGAGATTTCTCCACAAGGTCGAAATGACAGGTGAATTCTATTCTTCTTCGTCAGTTTTACGCTCTTTAAATTTACGAGTTCCTTCATACAATTCGTACTTCACGAATTTACAGTTTAAATCACCATTTTTAAGTGCAATTCTTTTGGAAGTTCGCAAACCTACAGCCTTTAAAGCATCTGTATCTGAAGTGATTAACCAAGCCATAGAACCTGGGTAGTTGTGTTTTAAAGTATCGCCAATTTTCTTATAAAATTCTTCTGTATCGATATTTAAACGCTCGCCATAAGGTGGATTAAATATAATAGTCGTGTTTCCAAAAACTTCTTTTTTAGAGTTGAAAAAGTTTACATGATGTACACCAATAAACTCATCTAAATTTGCATTTTCGACATTCGCCTGCGCTTTTTGAACTGCAGATGGTGCTTTATCAAAACCCATTATTTTAAAGTGAGAAGAACGAATTTTCTTCAATAAAGAATCTTGAATTATGAAATACAATTCCTCGTCATAATCTTTCCAATTCTCGAAAGCAAAGAGTTTTCTGTTAATATTTGCTGGAATATTATTGGCAATCATAGCTGCTTCAATTAAAATAGTTCCAGAACCACACATTGGGTCTATAAAATTTTCTTCGCCTGTATAACCAGACAATAAAACCATACCTGCTGCCAAAACTTCGTTAATTGGTGCAATATTTGTTGCAGTTCTATACCCTCTTTTATGTAAAGAATCTCCAGAGGAATCTAAAGAAACTGTTAACCATTCTTTGTGGATATGAATGTGAATTTTTAAATCTGGGTAATCTAAATCTACATTGGGTCTTTTGCTATATTTATGACGAAAATAATCGGCAATTGCATCTTTCGATTTTAAAGAAATATAATGCGAGTTAGAAGTAAAGTTCTTAGAATTTACTACAGCTCCAATTGCAAAAGTACCTTCAGTTTCTAAATAATTTTCCCATTTAATTTTTTGAATTGCTTCGTATAAATCTTCTTCATCGTAAATTTTACAGGTTTTTATGGGTTTTAAAACACGAACAGCCGTTCTTAAAGCAATATTTGCTTTGTACATAAAACCTTTGTCGCCACGAAAAGTAACGCTTCTAATACCTTCTTTTATGTCTTGTGCTCCTAAATCTTTTAGTTCTTTTGCTAATACACCTTCTAAACCGAAAAGTGTGGTGGCCGTCATTTTAAAATCCTTGTCCATACTTGTAAAAATTGACTGCAAAAATACATTTTATAAATAGGAAAAATTAGTATTTGAAAAATTCATTTTTTCAGAAGTAAGATTTAATTACTTTTACCGTCTCAAAAATAAATTCTTTAGAAAAAAATTAGAGAATTTATTTTTAGATTCCTGTTGGAATTTATCTTGAGCGAAGTCGAAAGGCAGGAATGACATTTTAAAGATTTTTTTTTCAAAAAAAATCATTTTTCAAACTTATGAAAACAAAAGATTGGTTTACAGAGTGGTTTAATACCTCTTATTATCACATATTATATAAAGATAGAAACGATTCTGATGCTCAGTTATTTATGAAAAATATAACTGAATTTTTAGCGTTGCCAAAATCGACACATATTTTAGATTTACCATGTGGAAAAGGACGTCATTCTGTGTTTTTAAATTCTTTAGGTTATAAAGTTACTGGAGGAGATTTGTCTAAAAACAGTATAGAATTTGCGAAACAATTCGAAAATGATACTTTAAATTTTGAGGTTCATGATATGCGTAAACCTTTCAATAATAATTACGATTCTGTTTTTAATTTATTTACAAGTTTTGGATATTTTGAAGATGATGCTGAAGATATTTTAATTCTAAAAAATATAAAAAACGGATTAAGCAAAGATGGTTATTTTGTCTTCGATTTTTTAAATGCTAATAAAGTGAAAGCAAATTTAGTTACAGAAGAAACTAAAATTGTAGACGACATTACCTTCAACATAAAAAGAGAAATAACAAATGGGTTTATTCTTAAGCAAATTTCTTTTTTTGCAGATGGAAAAAAACATTCTTATACTGAGCGAGTAAAGTTTTTAGATTTAGAAAAAATGACTTCTTATTTAAACAAAGTTGGTTTTACAATAAAAAATGTTTTTGGAGATTATAGTTTGAATGATTTCGATCCTAAAACTTCCAATCGATTAATTTTAACGGCAAAATAATGAGTTATATTCTTTTGGTTTTATCTGTTCTACTAGGTTCTACTTTGGTTTTCGTTATAAAACCGAGTAAAAAAATTGTTCGGTTATTATTAGCTTTTAGTGGTTCTTACCTCCTATCTGTTACCATTTTACATTTATTACCAGATGTTTACACGATTAATTCTGATGCTACAATTGTAGGTGTTTTCATCTTGGTAGGAATTATTTTACAATCTGTTTTAGAATCGTTTTCTAAAGGTGCAGAACATGGCCATATTCACATTCATTCAGATGGAAAAAAATTTCCAACTTTACTTTTTGTAAGTTTATGCTTGCATGCTTTTTCGGAAGGTTTGCCAATACATCATGCAGATGATAATTTATTATGGGCAATTGTGGTGCATAAAATTCCAATTGCAATTGTGTTGACTACTTTTTTATTACACACGAATTATCCTAAGAAAACAGTTTTCCTATTTTTATCATTCTTTGCACTAATGAGTCCTTTAGGAATACTTTTAGGAGATAAAATTCCATTTTTTACTACTTATGCAACTGAAATAACGGCTTTAATTATTGGAGTTTTCTTACATATTTCTACCATTATTCTTTTTGAAAGCACTGAGAATCATAAATTTAACTTGCAGAAGTTTATTGCGATTCTTTTGGGAGTTTTACTTACTATTTTTACTTTATAGATTTTTACCTATTTTTAAGGAACGAATTATACCTAATTGTAGGTATGTTTATATTTTGAATATTTATGATATTTGGAGTATTACTAACTAAAACTATAAAACAATGGTTGAAAAAAAAAATTTAACTACTTATGTAAACATTAACGATAATGAAAATTACCAACTCTTATACGCAACACAATCTTATTTCAGTTTTTTTTGTGTTTATGGTAAATTTAAAACTGAAATGGGTATTGACGAAAATAATAATGAAATTAAATTATTAAAGTCTATTGATTTTCATATTAAAAACTATAAAGGTTTTACTTATGAATTTAAAGATGTTAACCCTGACATATTAGAATATAAAGATAACACATTAAGAATTGGATATAAGTTTACCATGCATGGTGGAATTAGAAGAGATAACACAGTAGATACATTCAAAGATATTACTGGAATAAAAAATATTTTCTTTTCAAGTGATCCTGATAATTTTAGTGAAATGGATACATTAGGTTTAAAAGAATTAAAGGAAAGGTTTATTGATATCGAATATTATTCTAACATAAAAGAAGATAATAATTTTTCAGCAAGTTTTTTAAAGGTAATTGAAGAATTAGAAGGCAGGGTTAAGGATGCAAACTACATGAAAACATTTTCTCCCTTAGCTGTCGGAGATAATTGTAGAAATTCGCTTATGATGGTTATAGATGGTTAAGATTTATAAAATCTTAATTGTTTTTTTTGTTTCTCATCATTTTTACTCACAAGAAAATGATGGGGTTTTCTTATTTTTTGATGAAATACAAAAACTTAATTTCGCAAAATCTATTGAAATAGCTAATAAATTAGAAGATCCTGTAAAAACTAAGCTTATATTGTTATCAAAAATAATTGAAGATGATAGACAAACTAAACTTGATCGTTTAGATATAAGTTACAAGTTTTTAAAATATAATTCAAAAGATAATTTAGATACTTACTTTTATCATATAATAAAAGGATTTCAGTTTTTGAATTATACTAAAAACAGGTTAAAATCTTATAATAATTTTTTAAAAGCTTACGAAGTATCTTTAAATATTGATTCAAAACAACTTTCAAAATTCGCTTTACAATCTACACTTATCTTCTACAGAAAAGGTATTTTACAAGGCACTAAAGATTACACAATATTTTTAAAGCAATATAAAAAATTATGTACATCTAATTTTGACTGGTTATATTATTATAGTTTTAAGTTTAATCTTTTGAGCCAAACTATTACATACAATGAAAAGAAATCAAAAAATCAGATTCTATATAATAAAATTTTTGAAAAATATGATTCATTAATTGTTAATAGTAATAATTTAGGAAAATTAAAGTTTTTGTATTTTATAGACAAAGGAAATCATATTATAAGAGAAAATCCCAAGCTAGCAAAACAATTTTTTATGAAGTCTTGGGCTTATTATGAGAATAGTAAATTTTTTAGATTTCAAAAATTTTATGGATTAATAAGTCTTTCTAGAGTCACAAGTTTATTAAATGAGCATAAAAAAGGGATAGAATATCTTAATCAAGCAAAGCAATATATAAGTTTTAATGATAGTTTATGGGATAAATATGATATAAGTGCTCACAAGGCAAATCATTTCTATCATTTAAAACAATATGATTCAGCTTACTATTATGAAAAAGATGTACGGTTTTTAGGTTTTAAAATTAATTTTCAAAAAGAAAACCAACAAGTTTCAGAGCTAAAAGTAGAATTAGATACAGAAAAAAAAGAAAAAGAAAACCTCCAATTAAAACAAAAAAACCTAGAAACAGAAGCAGAGAGTAAGCAAAGAAGAAACATGCTAATTGCTTCTCTTCTATTTATTTTATCTGCAGGAACAATTGCTATTCTATTATTAAAAAACTCCAAAAGAAAAAGAAAACTTGCAGAACAACAAAAAGCTTTAGAAACTCAAAAAAACCTAACGTTACTTAAGGAACAAGAATTAACTACCATAAATGCTATGGTAGATGGGCAAGAAAAAGAACGTAAACGAATTGCAGAAGATTTACATGATAATTTAGGCTCTGTTTTAGCAACTTTAAAACTACATTTCGAGAATCTTCAAATTAATAAAGAAAAAAAGAAAATTAACCAAGAAGAACTATTTAACAAAACCGAGAGCTTAATAGATGAAGCTTATTTAAAAGTAAGAAGTATTGCGCATGCCAAAAATGCTGGTGTAATTGCAAACCAAGGTTTGTTAACAGCTGTGCAAATGATGGCAGAAAAAATATCTTCCGCAGATAAAATTAATATAGAAGTTATTCATTTTGGTCTTGATAAACGTCTAGATAATAGTTTAGAAATTACTGTTTTTCGAATTATTCAAGAGTTAATTACCAATATTATAAAACATGCTGAAGCTAAAAATGCAACTATAAATATTTCCTTATATGATAAAAATCTAAATATTATTATAGAAGATAATGGTAAAGGATTTAATGTGAAGAAGGTAAATCTAAAAGATGGAATGGGAATAAGCTCCATAAAAACAAGAGTAGAACATTTAAAAGGAACTTTTGAAATAGATGCTACTATTGGCAAAGGAAGCTCTGTAATTATTGATATTCCTTTAGAGTAAAGTCACTACTAATAGGTATTTTAAATAGTTTTAAAATGCTATTTTTGATTTTAAGTAAACCAAATAAACTAATTTTAATTAAAATTTTATTATGAAAAAATCTACTATATTTTTATTTCTATTTGGTGTTACTGTAATACTTGCAATAATAATTGTTATTAATTTAAAAGATACTTTAGATTTAAAGAGTGCAGAGTTTTGGGTTTATAGAGTTGTTGTTTCTTTAGGTGCTGCTGCAATTAGTATTTCAATTCCAGGAATGTTAACCATTAATTATACTCCAAAAAGTAATGACTACAATACTGAAGTATCTAAAAATAGTAACAGAATCTTTGAAACGTTAGCAGAAAAAGAATCTGCTATTGTTGCTTCTGGTGGAATTGCTGTTTTTGTTTTAGTATATTTATTTAATCCTATAAGTATTTCCTAAATTTTATTTATAGAGATTTATTGTTATTGTTTTAGGGATTTTATTGTCCTTTTTACTTTATAGTTTTTTACTTATATTTAAAAAAGAAAATATACCTATTTGTAGATAGTTAAATCTTTCAAAAAAAGCTTTCTCTTTTTGAATAGATTTTAATCCTTAATTATTTATCATAAAATATATGAAAGTGTTTTATTATTTTGAAGATTTAGTTTATCAACCTCAGGTAAAATCAAAATGGTGCTGGGCAGCTTGTGGTTCAATGATTTCTAATTTTTACAAAAATCAAATTAATGATAATCAAAGTCATTTTGTTATTTCCAAATACAATAGTTTAAAAAATAGATATATAAAAATTTCTGAAATAAACAATCTTTACAATAAATTTAATATAAAATGTATTCAAAAAGAGAAAGCTTTTATTCAAAATTTTGAGTTAGTAAAAAACACTTTAATAGAAACCAGAAGTCCAATAATTCTTGGTGTGGAGATACGAAATAAGTTAAAACATTTAGTTTTAGTTGTTGGTTATGGAGAGTGTGATAGCAAAAATTACTTACTCATATATGACCCGAATTCTAATCAAATTTATAATCATTATGATAATAATAATTTCGAATATGATGGTAATAAAATAAGCCATGTTTGGGTTACAGGAAAAAATAACAACTCAATAGGAAATCAGCTAAAAAAGTTAAGGAAAACAAATTCGATTAGTAATATTATACCTCAATTTAAAAGATATAGTCAAGTCCGTAAAATAAGTTTAACAACAAAATCTTTTTTAGGTAATAGTTTTATAGAAAATACTAAAGAGATGGCTTTTTTAGTGGGGAATAATCATTTTTTAACATATGACTTTAATGAAGGAATTGTATGTGAAGATAATATTACTTTAACACTAGCAAGTCAGGGAGATTTAAATAATATTTTAGGAAGTATTATCAAAGATAATCTATTAGAGTTCACAAAATTTACGTTTTATTCTAATACCGGTGTTTTTATAATAGAATCCGAAATAAATAATAAATTATACGAAAGAGTAATTAATATACCTCAATACGAATTAAATAATTTAGGCAAGCTTTCACAAATCAAATACGAAAAAAAATTTTTAACCAATAAAAACTAAACTATGGCACATCATTTATTAAAATTTAACTTACAACCTAAAGTAATTGGAGAATGGCAACCAATTGTAGCATCTCAAGCTTTTGATACTTTCTATGGCGTTTTTGTTAAATTTGTAAAACACGAACTACCAACAGAAGATTTTAAACTACATACTTACTATTGTATGTATAAAATTCAAAATTTTAAAGGAGCAATAAGTATGGGGTTTCATTCTGAACCAGACTTTCGAACTACTCCTGGTTTTGGAGAAGATGGTGAACCTTATGATTTTTCTTTTAGAATAAAATTATCTCCATTTAACAGAGACTGGGAAACTAAAATAATAAAACATCATTCTGAAAATGATTTATCCATACCAAACAAAATTTTTGAATCTTTAGTTGATATTAAAAACCCTCCTAGTTTTATGTATAATAGCAATGAGCCAGATCAATCTCTTTATCTTCATCCAGACCAATATAAAAGAGATGGTGATTCTTATTTGAAAATTGAATATAAATCGACATCAGAGGAATGTAATAATAATTTAAATATTGAAAATGAAGATTTGGTAGGAAGACATCCTTTTATTTGCGACATGACTAGATCTATAACAAGATAGCCTTGAAATTTATATTTATATTATTTTTTAGTATTCAATCACAAATAAATACTGTAATAAATTATTTAAAAGTTAATAATTTTAAAGGTGCTAATGAGTTTATTTTAACAAATGATCTCTCTTATGAATTAAAAAACGACTTAAATACTTTAATGCTTTTAAATAAAAATATTGGTACTATATCTATTCCTAAATTGTTATTAAAAGGAGATAATAAAAAATTAGAGTACAGATACTTATATTATTTGAACAAGGGATTAATTGAATATCATAATAATGATAATCCTCTTGAAGCTTATAATAATTTAATAAAAAGTTTAGAAATAGGTAAATCCATAAAGAATAGGGTTTTTATTTTAGAAAGCATTAGGAATATTTTGATCATTTATTGTAATCAAGGCCATTTATTAAACGATAAATATTATAAGGATTTTCTCTTAGAGTATAAATTGAATATAATTAATAGTATTGATTTTGCGTTTTATAAATATTTCAGTTTTAAACTTAATTTAATAGAAAAACAATACAAAGATATTTCATATTCTAAATACTTAGATACTAAAACTTATATAAGTAATATAGGTTTTAATTATTTAAGTTCATTACAAAATATATCAAATGCAAGTTTTCAATTTCACATAAAAAAAAATATTGATAGTGCATTTCATTTTTTAACTATACCAAACTATTTAAATAAAAAATTTCCAATAGAAAAATTAGTAATTGATAAAATCAATTTAAATAAGGCAAAATATTATTTAGAAATTGATTCAACTAAAGAGTCAAAAAGAATCTTAAATTTAGTACAGCTTCCTAAAAAAGGATATTTAAACAAAAATGCGCACATTTATTTTTTAGACAGAAAATGGAAACTTTTTGAAAAACTTGGAGATAGAGATAGTTCGTTAATTTACTCTAATAAGTACCTAAATAGTAGTTTTTTAGCTAAACACTATGAAACTCAACATTTAATTTCAGACTCTAAAACCAAAGAAAATACAGCCAAAAAAGAAAAAGAAATCTCAGAGGAGAAACAAAAAAACAAGCAAAAAGAAAATCTTTTAATTGCATCAATTATATCATTAATTTTAGGAACCATAATAGCTCTACAATTTCTAAAAAACTCCAAAAGAAAAAGAAAACTTGCAGAACAAGAAAAAGAATTAGAAACCCAGAAAAACCTAACCCTGTTAAAAGAGCAAGAAATTACAACTATAAATGCTATGGTAGATGGACAAGAAAAAGAACGCAAACGAATTGCAGAAGATTTGCATGATAATTTAGGTTCTGTTTTAGCAACTTTAAAATTGCATTTCGAGAATCTTCAAATGAATAAAGAGAAGAAAAAAATAAACCAAGAAGAATTATTTAATAAAACCGAGAGCTTAATAGATGAAGCTTATTTAAAAGTAAGAAGTATTGCGCATGCCAAAAATGCTGGTGTAATTGCAAACCAAGGTTTGTTAACAGCTGTGCAAATGATGGCAGAAAAAATATCTTCCGCAGATAAAATTAATATAGAAGTTATCCATTTTGGCTTAGACAAGCGTTTAGAAAATAGTTTAGAAATTACTGTTTTTCGAATTATTCAAGAGTTAATTACCAATATTATAAAACATGCTGAAGCTAAAAATGCAACTATTAATATTTCCTTATATGATAAAAATCTAAATATTATTATAGAAGATAATGGTAAAGGATTTAATGTGAAGAAGGTAAATCTAAAAGATGGAATGGGAATAAGCTCCATAAAAACAAGAGTAGAACATTTAAAAGGAGCTTTTGAAATAGATGCTACTATTGGTAAAGGTAGTTCTATTATTATAGATATTCCTATTGAATAAAAAATCCCTATTTATAGGTATTTGAAATCTAATTTAAACACCTATTTTTACTTAAAATATTCCTATGATAACAATAATAATGGCAGAAGATCACCAAATGTTAATTGATGGTGTAAAATCTTTCTTTGAATATGACGATAATATCAATATTATTGGTACTGTTAATAATGGAGAAGATTTAGTAAAGCTAGTTTCTTTAAAAAAACCAAAAATGGTAATTACAGATATTAGAATGCCAAGAATGGATGGTATTGAAGCTACTAGTATTATAAAAAAACAGTTTCCGAATATTAACGTTTTAGCCATGACAATGTTCGACCAACCAGATGCCATTAAACAAATGTTAGATGCTGGTGCAACAGGTTATATTTTAAAAAATTCTGGAATAAAAATGTTGTCTAAAGCTATTGTAGCAGTTTCTAGTGGAGAAACATTTTTCGACCCAAATGTTGCCTTCAATTTTATGAATAGTTATATAGATGATAATATAACAATCGGAAAGACAGATAAAGTTGTTTTATCTAATAGAGAAAAAGAGATTTTACATTTAATTGCAAATGGAAAAACTTCTAAAGAAATCGCATCAGATTTATTCCTAGCAAAAACAACTATAGATACCCATCGTAAAAACATGATACGTAAACTAAACTTATCTTCTGGTAGTGAATTAGTTAAATATGCTATTGATAAAAAATATCAGTTTTAATTCCCAACTTCGTTAATAAATTTAATACGCATTAAACGCAATTCCTCTTCGTCATAATCGCCATCAAATTCGTCTAAAGCATCTTGAATACTGTCGGATTCTGCCTCCATGAAATACTCGTGAATTTCCTCTTGTTGGTCTTCATCCAATAAATCGTCCAAAGCATAATCGATATTTAATTTGGTTCCAGAATAAATAATTGCCTCCATTTCCTTAATCAAATCATTCATTTCCTTTCCTTTCGATTTTGCAATGTCTTCTAAAGGTAATTTTCTATCAGTATTCTGAATAATGTAAAGCTTCATCCCTGAATTTACACCTGTACTTTTTACAATTAAATCATCTGGTCTTAAAACATCGTTTTCGTTTACATAAGTTTCAATTAATTTAACGAATTCTTTACCGAATTTTCTTGCTTTTCCTTCTCCAACTCCATGAACTTTAGATAACTCTTCTAAGTTTATAGGGTATTTTAAAGCCATATCTTCCAAAGATGGATCTTGAAAAATTGCAAAAGGTGGCACTCCTGTTTTAGAAGCCACTTTTTTCCTTAAATCTTTTAATATTTTTATTAATTTTTCGTCTGCAGCCGCTCCAGAAGATTTTGCATTTGAAACAATTGCATTGTCATTTTCAGCAGAATAGGAATGGTCTTCTGTCATCATAAAAGAAGTAGGTTTTTTTAAAAACTCCTCTCCTGCTTTTTCTAATTTTACAACTCCATATTGTTCTATTTCTTTTCGAATAAAATTCACGACCAAAATCTGACGAATTAATGCCATCCAATAAGCAGCAGATTTATCTTTTCCAATTCCAAAAAATGGCTGTAAATGTGTTTTATGAGAAGTTAATAAAGCATTTTCTTTCCCAATAATTGTATTTACAACTTCCTTTGCTTTATATTTTTGGAGTGTATTTTTTACTACAGATAATATTTTTACAACATCGTCTTTGGCTTCGTGTTTTTTCTTTGGACTTCTAGAATTATCATCCATATCTGCTCCATCGCCATTAACTTCGTCGAATTCTTCTCCAAAATAATGTAGCAAGTATTTACGCCTGTTCATAGAAGTTTCTGCATAACCCACTACTTCTTGTAATAAAGCATGCCCAATTTCCTGTTCTGCAACAGGTTTACTCGCCATAAATTTTTCTAACTTTTCTATATCTTTATAAGCATAAAAAGCCAAACAATAGCCTTCTCCATCATCTCTTCCTGCTCTTCCAGTTTCTTGGTAATAACTTTCTAAACTTTTAGGAATATCATGATGTATTACATAACGTACATCTGGCTTATCTATTCCCATACCAAATGCAATGGTTGCAACTACAACATCGCAATCTTCCATTAAAAACATGTCTTGATGTTTTACTCTCGTTTTTGCATCTAAACCTGCATGATAAGGGACTGCATTTATTCCATTAACTTGTAATATTTGTGCAACTTCTTCTACTTTTTTTCTACTTAAACAATAGATAATACCAGATTTACCCATTCTTTGTTTTACAAAACGGATAATATCTTTTTCTACATCTGTAGTTTTTGGACGTACTTCGTAAAATAAATTCGCTCTATTAAAAGACGCTTTAAATCTATTAGCATCTGTAATACCTAAAGTTTTTAAAATATCTTCTTGAACTTTTTCTGTGGCAGTTGCTGTTAAACAAATTACAGGAACATTGTCTATTGCTTTAATAATATGACGCAAATTTCTGTATTCTGGTCTAAAATCATGACCCCATTCAGAAATACAATGTGCTTCATCAATCGCAACAAAAGAGATTTTTTGAGTACGTAAAAAAGTTACATATTCTTCTTTTATTAAAGATTCTGGTGCAACATATAGCAATTTTGTAATGCCATTTGCAATGTCTTCTTTTACCTGAGCAACTTCACTTTTATTTAAAGAAGAGTTTAAAACGTGCGCAACACCATCATTTTCGGAAATTCCTCTTATGGCATCTACCTGATTTTTCATCAATGCAATTAAAGGAGAAACCACAATGGCTGTACCTTCTTTCATTAATGCTGGCAACTGATAACATAAAGATTTACCACCACCAGTAGGCATGATAACAAATGTGTTTTGATTGTTTGCAATACTAGTTATAACTTGTTCTTGTAAACCTTTAAATTTACTAAAACCAAAAAACTTTTTTAAAGGACCATGTAAATCCATTCGATATAAAAATCAATTATTTGTTAAACATTTAAAAACAAAATACAAATGAATATTCTATTTGATGTGACTAAATTTTATAGTAAATTTGCCTTGTTTTCTTTACCTAAAGATATAACTTTTTTTTATTCTGATAAAATACATCGCACTTGAAAAATTCGAAATCTATAATTTCTATTGCAAAAGAGACTATTCTAACTGAAAGTAAAGCTATTGCCAATTTAGCAAACCTATTGGATACTAATTTCGAAGACGCTGTTAATTTTATATTAAATTCAAACGGAAGAGTAATTGTAACCGGAATTGGAAAAAGCGCTAACATTGCAACTAAAATTGTGGCAACCTTTAATTCTACTGGAACTCCTGCAATTTTTATGCATGCAGCAGACGCTATTCATGGAGATTTAGGAAATGTGCAAGAAAACGATGTGGTTATTTGTATTTCTAAAAGCGGAAATACACCAGAAATTAAAGTTTTAGTTCCGTTAATTAAAAATTATGGAAATAAAATAATCGCAATTACAGGAAATGTAGATTCTTTCTTAGGTAAAAATGCAGATTTTCCTTTAAATACTTTTGTAGAAAAAGAAGCCTGCCCTAATAATTTAGCACCAACTACAAGTACAACAGCCCAATTAGTTATGGGTGATGCATTAGCTGTTTGTTTACAAGATTTAAGAGGGTTTTCGAGTAAAGATTTTGCAAAATACCATCCAGGAGGTGCTCTAGGAAAACGTTTATATTTAAGAGTTGCAGACTTAATTAAAAATAACGAAACTCCTAAAGTTTCTATAAATGATTCTGTAGTAAATGTAATTGTAGAAATTTCCGAAAAACGTTTAGGAGTTACTGCTGTTTTAGACACGAATAAATTAGTAGGAATTATTACTGATGGAGATATTCGAAGAATGCTAACAAAAACGACAGATTTTAGCGATTTTACAGCTAAAGATATTATGGGTTCTAACCCAAAAACAATTCATAAAGATGCAATGGCGATTGAAGCTTTAGACAAATTAGAAAGCAATAGTATTACTCAAATTTTAGTGGTTGACGATAAAAACAACTATGTAGGTGTAGTTCATTTACATGATTTAATTAAAGAAGGAATTTTCTAATGGCAGAAAAACAAAAAGAAATGTCTTTCCTAGGACATCTAGAAGAATTAAGATGGCATTTGGTAAGAAGTGCAGGCGCAATATTTATTATTGCAATATTATTATTTGTATTTCAAAAACAAGTATATGAATATTTTTTGTTAGCACATAGAAAACCAGATTTTGTAACATATCAATTCTTCTGTGATTTCTTTAATATGCTTGGGATGGACAGTACTTTTTGTAATGTTACATTCAAAGATAATTTAATTAGTTTAAAGCCAACTCAACAGTTAATGAATGCCATTTGGTCTTCATTAATATTAGGTATAATTATCTCTTTCCCTTATTTATTATGGGAAATTTGGCGATTTGTATCTCCTGGTTTAACAAAGAAAGAAGTTAGTAGGTCTAGAGGATTTATTTTTATAGCTTCATTATTGTTTTTTCTAGGAATCGCTTTCAGCTTTTATGTAATTGCTCCGATTTCTATTCACTTTTTGTACAATTATCAAATTACAGATTTAATTCAGAATAACTTTACGATGGATTCTCATATTGGACTTGTTACCAATATGTTATTAGGAGTATCAATTTTATTTGAATTACCTGTTTTAATTTATTTTTTAACCAAAATAGGTTTGGTTACTCCAGAATTTTTAAAGAAATATAGAAAACATGCTTTGGTTGTGGTGCTAATTTTAGCTGCAATTATAACGCCTCCAGATATTGCTAGTCAAGTTATTGTAGCAATTCCAATACTTATTTTATATGAAATAAGTATTAAAGTTTCGAAAATGGTGATTAAAAAACAAAAAAAGATGCACAAAAAAGTCCAAGAGTTTAATGATTATCGTCAAAAAATGAACGATAAGATTTTAGCGAGTGATAATAAAGTTATAAAAAGAATATTTAATTTAGATACAAATGCTTTTGCAGAAGGGCATTTGCCAGTAAAAACCAAAGAGCTTTTAGGTTTAGTTGCTTCTGCTGTTTTAAGATGTGATGATTGTGTACAATACCATTTAGAGGCAGCAAAAAAGAACGGCGTTTCTACTGAAGAAATGATGGAAACCATGTCTATCGCCAATTTAATTGGTGGTACAATTGTAATTCCTCATTTACGAAAAGCAGTTGAGTATTGGGAAGCTCTTGATGAGTAATTTTTTTAGTTTTCAGTAACAAAGAGTTTCAGAATTCAAATGAAAAGTCTTAAGCCATAGGTTAATTAGCGAAGCAATCATTTGTAATATTAATTGAGGTAAACCAATATCTTTGTTATAATACTTTTAAATAGCAAGTATAATCGTGTAATTGTGAGCAAGTTTATGAGGAAATTAAGAAGTAACCTAATTTAATTTTTTACTTTTACTCTATTAGAATGATTACAATTACACTTTTTAACAATTACACGTAAAAAATGATTTTAAGAGCAGATAACATTCAAAAAATTTACGGAAGTAGAAAAGTAGTTAAAGGAATTTCCTTGGAAGTTCAGCAAGGTGAAATTATTGGACTTTTAGGTCCAAATGGCGCTGGAAAAACGACTTCTTTCTACATGATTGTTGGAATGGTAAAGCCAAATGCTGGTCATATTTATTTGAATGACGAAGAAATAACTGAAGATGCCATGTACAAACGTGCGCAAAAAGGAATTGGTTATTTGGCACAAGAAGCTTCTGTTTTTAGAAAGTTATCTGTGGAAGACAACATTATGTCTGTCTTACAATTTACTGGGTTATCTAAAAAAGAACAGAAAATAAAACTAGAGTCCTTAATAGAAGAGTTTAATATTGGTCACGTTCGCAAAAACAGAGGAGATTTATTATCTGGAGGAGAAAGACGTAGAACAGAAATTGCTCGTTGTTTAGCTTCTGACCCAAATTTTATTTTGTTAGATGAACCTTTTGCAGGTGTAGATCCTATTGCTGTAGAAGATATACAAAGTATTGTGGCGCAATTAAAAAATAAAAATATTGGTATTTTAATAACCGACCACGATGTACAAGCAACTTTGGCAATTACAGATAAAACCTATTTAATGTATAATGGAGGAATTTTAAAAGAAGGAACTCCAGAAGAATTGGCTGCAGACGAAATGGTTCGTAAAGTTTATTTAGGAAAAGATTTCGAATTGAAAAAGAGTCGTTTTTTTAATAATTAAATAATCTAAAAAATCTCTAAGATTTCTCCACAAGGTCGAAATGACAATCCAATGTCATTTCGAGTGAAACGCAGTGGAATCGAGAAATCTTGCCATTTCAAATCGCATTTGAGATTTCTCCACAAGGTCGAAAATGACAATCGTATGTCATTTCGAGTGAAACGCAGTGAAATTGAGAAATCTTAACAATCAAAATCGTACTTGAGATTTCTCCACAAGGTTAGAAGTGACAATTAGTTGAAATTTCCAATATGCCACAAGATACCTGAAGGATCGTGCAGAAAAAACTCATTTCCCCAATCGTTTACTACAATTTCGGAAAGCCTAACATTCGAATACTTTTCAGTTAGTTTTTTTGATTTTAATTCTGATAAATATTCTTTTAAATTTTCAATTTCTAGGAATAACATAGAATTATCTACCCAATCTTTTACGTACGCTTTTTGAAGGTAAAAACCCAGTTTCTCATCAATCTTAAAATAAGACATGTTTTCTGATAAAACGAGTTCTGTAAAACCTAAATCTTTATAAAAATTTTGAGATTCATCGAAATTTTTTGCGCCAATAAAACTTCGAACCGATTTAAACTGTTGCTTTATTTCCATAATTACTAATTACTGATAAAATTACGTAAAGAATTATTATTAAAGGTATTGACAAATATTGAAGGGTAATTATCATCATTAAAGAAATCAATAAAAACAAATACTTTATCACGTTGTTTTTAAAAGAATATTCTTTAAATTTTAATGAAAACAAAGGAATTTCAGCATTCATTAAATAAGTAAGAATAATTGTAATTGCAATTAAAAAATAATTGTTAGAAATTAAACTTTTAACAAACTCAAAATCTGTCGTTGTTTGAATTATTGGTAAAGAAATTACAAATAAACTCATAGCTGGCGTTGGCAAACCTATAAAAGATTCCGATTGTCTTGTATCTATATTGAATTTTGCTAATCTATAACAAGCTCCTAAGGTTAATATTAATCCAATTAATGAAAACCCTAAAATTGAATCATCGAAAAAAGAATGAGGTGTATTAAAAATATTAATTTGAAATAATTTCAACATAATAATTCCGGGCACAACACCACTTGTAACCATATCTGCTAAAGAATCTAACTGTTTTCCTAATTCTCCTGAAACATTTAGTAAACGTGCAGCAAATCCATCAAAAAAATCAAAAAAGATACCTATTACAACTAATAATCCAGCCAAACCAAAATTACCCTCTACTGCAAAGATTGTTGCAAGAACTCCACAAAAAAGATTACTTAGGGTTAATAAGTTAGGAATGTGTTTTTTCATTTTTTATATTGATTAGAGAGCTAAAATAAGAAATCATAATTTGGTAGTTTTCTAAAATCATATTTTTTTATGTATTTTTAAACAATCAACCAAATACCAACTAAATGCCAATATTTAATTCGGACTTCTCTCCTACTTTACCATTTAAAAATGGCCATTTTAATACTATGTACAGACCACTTTTTATGAAAGATGTTTGTACCTATAAAAGAAAAAGAATTACAACTTGGGATAACGATTTTATAGATTTAGATTTTTCTATTGTGGGTTCTAAAACCTTGGTTTTATTAATACATGGTTTAGAAGGAAGTTCAGAATCTAAATATATAGCATCAAACTCCAACTATTTAAATTCTAAAGGAATAGATACAGTTTGTTTTAACTTAAGAGGTTGCAGTGGAGAAGACAATTTGTTATTAGCCACCTATCACAGTGGAAAAACAGAAGATGTAGAATTCGTAGTTAATTATCTTTTGGAAAATTATAATTATAAAAATATCGTGTTAGTTGGTTTTAGTTTGGGTGGAAATTTAACTTTAAAATATTTAGGCGAAAACAATAAAAATTTACCTTCGGAAATTAAAGGAGGAATTGCAACATCTGTTCCAGTTGATATTGCTTCTGCAGAAATAGAAATGGAAAAGTTAAAGAATAAATTATATATGGAAGTGTTCTTTAAAACAATGAAAAACAAACTTTTAGAAAAAGCACATAAATTTCCAGAATATCAATTAGATAAAGACAAACTTTTTAAAGCTACAAAATTTAAACATTTAGAACATTTATATACAGTGCCTGTATTTGGTTTTAAAAACCCTCGAGATTATTGGGAAAAAGCAAGTTCAAAGCCCTATTTATCTAAAATAGATAGACCTACATTATTAATTAATGCAAAAGACGATACTTTTTTATCATTAGATTGTTATCCAAGAAAAGAGGCTTTAAAATCTGAAAAATTCTTTTTAGAAATTCCAAAATATGGAGGTCATGTTGGTTTTATGTCTTCTTTTAATGCTACTGAAAACAATTGGTTAGAAAAACGAATTGGTAGATTTATAGAAGAAAACATTCATATTGAACTCACGTAAACAATATCTTTACAAAACAACTGTTATTTTAATAGTATTTCAGATATTTGTGGAACAAAAATAGCACTTTTGAAAAATAGAATTTTACTTTTTTTCTTATTAATTACATCACTTTTAAATGCACAAGCATTTAGAAATTATTCTAATGAATTTTTAAATATTGGTGTAGATGCTGGTGCATTAGGTATGAGCAAATCTGTAGTTGCAACTACAAACAATGTAAATGCAATTTACTGGAACCCAGCAGGTTTAGTTGGCATACAAGATTACCAAGGTTCTTTAATGCATGCTTCTTATTTTGCAGGTATTGCAAATTACAATCATGCCGCTTTTGCAATGCCAATTGATAAAGAAAGCGCGATTGGAATTTCTTTAATTCGCTTTGGAGTAGATGATATTTTAAACACAACCGAATTAATTGATAGCCAAGGTAATATCGATTATAATAGAATTAGTCTTTTTTCTGCTGCAGATTATGCGTTTAACATTGCCTATGCTCGAAATTTAATTTTTAAAGATGTTAAATTTGGTGTAAATGCTAAAATTGTACGCAGAATTATTGGTGAATTTGCAAGTTCTTGGGGGTTTGGTTTTGATGCTGGAATTCAGTTTGAGAGAAATGATTGGCATTTTGGAGTAATGGTTAGAGATATTACTACAACTTTTAATAGTTGGGCTATTAACGAGGAAGAGTACAATAAAATTAAAGATGCAATTCCTGGAGAAAACCAAGAATTACCCCAATCTACAGAAATTACAAAACCAAAATTACAAGTTGGAGTTGCTAGAGAATGGAGAATTGGACGTTTTTTTAATTTATTATCGGAAGTAGATTTAAATGTTCGTTTTGCAAAAACAAACGATATTTTTTCTTCTAAATATGCAAGTATAGATCCTGCAGCTGGTTTTCAACTAGATTACGATAAAATTGTTTATTTACGAGCTGGAATTGGAAACTTCCAATATATAACTGAGTTTGATAATTCTAAATCTATGTCTTTGCAGCCAAATTTTGGTGTTGGTTTTAACTATCGAGGAATTCAAGTAGATTACGCACTTACAAATATTGGGAGTGTTGGAAATGCACTGTATTCCAATATTTTTTCAATTACTTTCGATTACAACTTTTTAAGACCTTAATTTTTTATGCAAAAAAGATTACTTCTTCTACTTATTTTATTTTCTTTCTCTAAAGTTTTTCAATCTCAAGTAAAACTTTCTGTTTATTCGGAAGTTTCAATAGTAACAGCTGGACCTGGTAGTGAATTATATGAAGCTTTTGGTCATTCTGCAATTCGAGTAAAAGATCCTGTTTTAAAATTAGATAAGATTTATAATTACGGAATATTCGATTTTAATGCTCCTAATTTCTATAGCAATTTTGCACAAGGAAAAATGTACTATAAACTGGAAGGATATGATTTTAAATATTTTCTAAGAAGCTATCAAATTGAAAAACGTTGGGTAAAACAACAAGTTTTAAATTTGAATCAGGCTGAAAAACAAGCTTTTTTTATCTATTTAGAAAACAATGCACTTCCTGCAAATGCAACTTATTTATACGATCCTTTTTTTGATAATTGTGCGACTATATTAAGAGATATTACAACATCAATATTAAAAGAAAAAGTCGATTTTAAATCTACTTCTCTCGAACCTGGAAAATCATTAAGAGAATTAATGAATATTGAAATACCACACAACACCTGGGGGAATTTCGGAATTAATTTAATAGCAGGAACTATTTTAGATAAAAAAAGAAAGATTACTGAATATATGTATTTACCAGATTATGTATTCGAAAATTTTAAAAATGCAAAGATAAAAACAGCAGGAGAAATAAAACCATTAGTCGCAAAAGAAGAAACACTCTTAAACTTTAAAGAAATTGAGAGTAAAACCTCATTTTTGAATCCGATTTTGGTATTTAGTCTTTTAGCTATTTTGGTGTTTTTTATAACTTATAAAGACATTTTAAATAAAAAAAGAACCCGAGGTTTAGATTTTATTATTTTCTTTATAACTGGTTTAATAGGAATTATTTTGGTTTATTTATGGGTGTTTTCTTCTCATAAAACCGCACCTAATAATTTTAATATTTTGTGGGCTTTTGCTCCAAATATAATTGTTGCTTTCTATGTTTTAAAGAAAATTACAAAAATTTGGCTTCAGAAATATGTATTAATTTTAATAGGTTTTAACTTATTGATTCCTATTCTTTGGATTACTGGAGTTCAATCTTTCCCTATTGCAGTAATTCCTTTATTGGTATTGTTTCTGGGAAGATATCTATTTCTCTATAAATTCTTATTGACCTCTAAAAAATAAAATAGTAGTTACTGTCTTAATTAGAATTTTAAAGTCTAGAAAAGCATTTCTTTCTTTAATATAATACAAATCGTATCTCAGTTTTGTTTCTTGCTCTTCCATAGTATTTGCGTAAGGATAGTTAACTTGTGCCCAACCTGTTAAACCAGGTCTAATTACATGACGAATTGCATAAAAAGGAATTTGACTTTCTAAATCTTTTACAAATTCTGGCCTTTCTGGTCTTGGGCCAATAATACTCATATCTCCTTTTAAAATATTATAAAACTGAGGAACTTCGTCTAATCTAGTATTTCTTAAAAATTTACCAAAAGTGGTTATTCTTGTATCGTTTTTCTCGGCCCAAATTGCTTTCCCAGTTTCTGCATTTTTTACCATAGATCGCAGTTTAAAAATTTTAAAATGCTTTCCATTTTTACCTACTCTAGTTTGAGAATAAAACATAGATCCTCGATTTCCAAAAAGGTTGCTAATAAATACAAATGGTATTAGGAGTACAAATATTATAATACCAAAAATCGAAACCAGAATATCAATAGCTCTTAACCCAAAAAGATAAAACCTATTTGTGTTATTTTTACTAAAATTAATATGATCATAAAAATTAGAACTTAAATACTCTCTTGGAACTCTTACGGTTACATCTTCGTAAAACTTACCAAAACTTACAATATTTACTCCTTTTTGGAATAAAGTTATTAAACCTAAGTTTAAAGATTTACTAATATTAGCAGACAAACCTTCTTTAGAAACAATTACTTCATTTATATTTTCGCCTATCTCTAAATCGTTTAAATTAGTTTTAGAAATATCGTGGAAACCTTTAACTCCTTCTATTTCTTTGTCTGAAAAGTATGCTTTTATATTATGAAAATTATCGTTATTAATTTGTTTTAACATCTTAGATATCTTATCTGAATGCCCAACAAAAACAACTGTTTTAAAATATTTTGGGGAAAAAATTGTTAGTATATAAATAAATCTCCATAGTATAACAGGAACTGTAAGAACTAAGAAAAAGTAAACTATTTGAAGCCTATTTGCAGGTAATGAAGGTGAGAAAAAAGGTGTGAAAATGTAAAAAACTGTTGTTGTAAAAGCAGTTAATACAATACTTCGAACGACTGTGTATCTATTATTAGAAACATTAATATTATAGAGTTGGAAAATTTCGCCAAATAAAATAAAATAAAGACTTAGTACAGATAACCAAAGGTAAATACTTTCTTTTGCAATATTTATATAACTGAAATCGAAATAAATAGATACAAAATAAATACTACAGATAATTATTACTAAGTCTATAATTCTTAGTAATATTTTTCTTTCGGAAATATCTATATAACCTGATTTTCTTTTCATTATTAAACTAAAATAAAATTTAACATCTCAAAAATAGGAAGATTAAGTGGAGAAAACCTTAAAAATAAAAAAGTTTAATTATTTTTCTTTTTTGGCTATACAAAACGTACTAATACCAAAAGGATAACTAATGTATTTTAAAAAATCTATTTTCTAAAGTTAATAAACTCAAAAGAGACGTATTTATAACTGGATTTATTTTTGATATATCTCCTGTGCTTTCTTTCTTACTTCCAATGTTATTACTTAAAAACCTATATATTGCTACTGCTGGTAATAAAGTAAAATTCCAATAACTTTTTTTAATAATTTTTAGATTGTTATTTTCTAAGAGATTTTTTAAATCTTTATTTATATAACGTCTATAATGCATATTCACCTCATCGTGGTTACTCCATAACCAATTGTATGCTGGTACAAAAACGATTAATTTACCATTATCTTTTAACAAAGAATTCCAATTTTTAATCGCTTTTTCATCATCTTTTAAATGTTCCAAGCAATCTGAAGCAATAATAATATCGAATTTATTATTTAAACTAATATCTTGTGCATCCATAACAAAAGAATTATTTAAATTTCTTTTTTTACAGTTCTCTATTGCTTTTTCACTTATATCTACTCCATAGAGATTTTCTTTTTTAAAACCTATTTCTTCTAAATCGAAAAGTAGATTACCAGAAGAACAACCAACATCTAAAATTGTTGCATCTTTAGATTCGTTTCTTAATAATGAAATAATATAATTTCTTCTCGATTTAAACCACCAGTGTTTCGACTCTAAATCGTGATATTTACTCTCAAATTCAGCCTTCATAAAATTATATTTTTTCTTCGATTATAAATCTTGGTCTATGTTTTACTTCTGAATAAATTTTACCGACATACTCCCCTATAATTCCAAAACAAAATAATTGAATTCCTCCAAGAAAATACATTGGCAAAACAGTTGACAACCAACCTGGTACAGTACTACCAATAACTAATGCATATAAAGCATAAAAAAGCATTATTATACAAAAAATAAAAATTAAGAAACCTAAAGTAGAAACTAATTTTAAAGGAAAAGAACTAAAAGATGTAATACCATCCCAAGCAAAAGACAGCATTTTACCTAACGTATATTTTGTTTCACCTGCACTTCTATCTAGCCTGTTATATGTAACTGTGTCGCTTTTAAAACCTATCGATGGGATTATTCCTCTTAAAAATAAATTAGTTTCATTATAACCTTCTAAAGATTGTATAACTCTTTTACTACACAATCTAAAATCTGCGTGATTATATAGTAAGTTCACTTTCATTAACAGCATTAGTTTGTAAAATAACTGGGCAGTTGTTCTTTTAAAAAAAGTATCCGTTTTTCTTTCGTTTCTAATTCCGTAAACAGTATCTGCTCCATTTTTAAACTTTACAATCATTTCTTCAATTACTTGAATATCGTCTTGTAAATCTGCATCAATTGATATTAAAGCATCTACATCATTATTAAAATTAAACAATCCTGCTAATAATGCATTTTGATGCCCAAAATTTTTTGATAATTTTAAACCTTTGATTTTACTATTTTTATGAGCTTGTTCGTTTATTAAATTCCATGTATTATCTACACTTCCATCGTCAACTAAAATTAATATACTTTTCTCTGAAATAATATTTCTTTGAATTAAATCTGATAATAAGTTGGTTAATTTAGAAGCTGTAGATTTCACATTTTCTTCCTCATTAAAACAAGGAGAAACGATTCCTATAATGGGTTGCTTAATTAAACTCATAATACCTTTTTTGATAATGATGTTATTCCCTTTCGTATAAAACCTATTTTGTATAGACCGGCTGCACTAATTAAATAAATAGCGACTCTAGAGGGAAATAAATATCTTGGCTCCATATAAGTAATTCCATGAAATATTAGTAATGCTACAATTATGGAAAAATAAAGCCAGTATTTTATTTTATTTTTCTCTCTAAATAAAAATATAAAAACTCCTAAAAGAATTATAATATTAACAATATTTATCAGAAATAGAAAGATAGTATATCCTATTCTACCTTTAAAAAATAGTAAATTAAACTTTTCTGGTTTAATACTGTTTATTATATAAATTTGACCGTAAAAACATTTTACGAAAAATTGTCTTGTAAATAGAAATGGATGTTCTAGAAAATCGTTAATTAAGAAATCTCTATAAACTTCTTTGTAAGTTCTTGGTGTATTGGCTACAATAGCATTTAATTCTTTAGTACTTTTTATCCAATTTTGATAATCTTTACTATCTGGTCTAATATCACTTTCCCAAAACCTAAAATCTAAAGGTTCTTCTCTAAACTCGAACCTACCTTGGTGTGCAACATAATACAATAATTCTTCTTGTTTTTTTTCTGATTTAGAGCCTGTAACAGATTTAGACACTTGTAAAACAGTAAAACTTAGACCACCAATCGCAATTAAAGAAAGAATAATTTTAAGTCCGAATTTGCGATAGAATTCTTTGTTTTTAAAATAGGTGTAAAAAACAACAAAAGCACTTATAGGAATAAATAAAATCGTGTTTGGTCTATTTAAAATTAGAAACATGCTTCCAACTATAAATAGAGTCCATCCTTTTTTGGTTTGTTTACTATTCGATATAAGTGTCCAACCAAACAACAAAATAGTCATAGAAAAAAATGCTGGAACCTCTGCTAAAATTCCCAAGGAATAATAAAAATGTATGGGAAATAGAAAAAACAAAATGATACTTAGCAGTCCTATTTCTTTAGAAAAGAAAGAACTACCTATTCTAAATATTAAAAGCATACATAAAATAACTATCAAAAATGTAAATACAACAGCAAATTTCCAATATAAATTGTCTGTAGCATTTTTTGGAACTAATAAATAAACAGGTGTATAAAAAAATATAGGACCTGGTGCTTTTGTAATTGTAACTTCTTTATAATCTATTTCTCCTTTTATAAATAATGCTAAATTTTTAGATTCTTTATGAAAAGTAATATCTCCAAAAGGCTTTGCTTTAAAAGGCAAATTCAAGACAATTAGCATTACTAATAAAGAAATGCTTATTATTATTACATCTATTTTTATGAATTTTGATTTATTTTTCATTTTCTATAAAAGTAATAACTTTTTTTAATTGATAATCTAATCTGTATTCTTTTGCATGTAAATCTAAACAATTCTTACTCATTTGAGTATATTCATCTTCTTTAAGGTTTTTAAACTTTAAAATGGTGTTTTTTAAAGATTCTGAAGTATTATTATAACTAACAAAACCAATATTATTACTTAAAATAATATCTGAAGCTTCTCCCTCACAAGTATATAAAATTGGGACTCCAAGTTGCATCAACTCAAATATTTTTGAAGGAACTGCACCTTGTATTCTATTTTTTAATGGAACAATAGCAACTTCATTCTCTCTTATTTTTTCTTTAACTTCTATTGCATCTACACTACCATGAAAGAAAATATTATTATTAGCATTTTTTGCATAGTTACAAATACTTTTACTCTCCATTCCATCTCCATAAATATGAAATTCGACTTGTAGATTCTTAAAATCTACCGATTTACAAATGTTTAATATTCCCTGAGCATATCCTAAAAGACCAGCATAAACTATTTTAAGTTTTCCTTCTTTTTTGGTTTTTTGAGAATATTCTTTATAATTGGGTACATTTCTATACACCAAATTCTCTTTTTTAACAATTTTAGAAATATGCTTATTTATTTCTTTAGATTGACCAACTATTTTATTTGCCAATTTATAATTTGTATGCTCTAATTTTGTAAATATTTTATAGAAAAAACCTTTGTTGATTACACCTAATTCCAAAGCAGATAAAGGCCATAAATCCGATACGTTTAAAACATTTTTTCTACCAATTACTTTACTTAACAATAAGCCAGATAAAGCTACAAAAAGTGGTGGTGATTGAATTATAAATAATTTTGGCTTATTTCTTAATAAAGAAAAAATAGATGCCCAAATACTAATTGCTAAGGAAAACATGCTAAAAATACGAACAAAGCTATTTTTAGAATTGGAAGGAAACATCCAATATCTTTTAACTAATATTCCATTTTTATTTTCTACTACTTTAAATTTGCCTTTGTATTTAGGGAAAATTTCTCCTTTTGGGTAATTTGGTAATGGACAAATTACTGTAACTTCTTTACCAGATAATAATAAACCTTCTGCAAGACTTTTAATTCTATTTGCAGCAGCTCCCATTTCTGGTGGATAATAATTAGATATAATAACTATTTTCTCTTTCATAAAAGTTAAATACCAATTATGTGATTTATAATTCTCTGAGAAGTTTTACCATCCCAAAATGCTGGAATTTCACCTTTTTTCCATTTTCCGTCAAAAATTTGCTCTAAAGAATCTTTTATTAGTTTAGGATTTGTTCCTACCAATTTATTTGTTCCAATGCTTATGGTTTCTGGTCTTTCTGTATTATCTCTTAAAGTTAAACAAGGAACTTTTAAATACGTTGTTTCTTCAGTTATACCTCCAGAATCTGTAATTACACAAAAGCAATTTTTCACTAAATAATTAAACTCTAAATACCCTAAAGGTTCGATCATAAATAAATTATCATATACAAGATTTAGTTTTTTAATTATTTCTTTTGTTCTTGGGTGAACAGGAAATATAATTGGTAAACCTCTAGAAGAATTTACAATTTCTTCTAAAAATAACTTCAACTTTAATTCTTCATCAACATTGGCAGGTCTGTGCATTGTAAGTACGATATACTTTTTTTCTTCTAATGAAAATTCATTATAAATTTGTGGGGCTTTTAATCTTTTTATGTTGGCTATTAAGGTATCTATCATAGTGTTTCCTACTAAAATTATTCTTTCGTTAGAAAAACCAAGATTTTTTAAGTTTTCTATTGCAAAATTAGAAGTCACGTAAAAATAGTCTGTTATAGCATCTGTAACCATTCTATTAATTTCTTCTGGCATAAATAAATCGAAAGATCTAATTCCTCCTTCTACATGAACCACTTTAATTTGCATTTTTTTAGCGACAATTGCACACGCCATTGTAGAAGTTACATCTCCAACAACCAAAACAACATCACTTCTATTTTTTTGTAAATATTTCTCAAAAGCAACCATAATACCAGCAGTTTGCTCTGCTTGAGAACCAGAACCTATTTCTAAATTAACATTTGGATCTGGTATATTTAATTCTTCAAAAAAAGTACCACTTAGTTTTTTATCATAATGCTGACCAGTATGTACCAATTGAAAATTAACATCTATACCTTTTTCTTGTTGACGTTTAATCTCATGAATTATGGGAGCAATTTTTACAAAATTTGGTCTTGCTCCTGCTATTATAGTTATCAGCATTTATTTATTTTTTTATATTATTTTCTATCATTTGAGGTTTCCCTGATTTGGAAGGAGCTATAAATTCTACTTCTTGGTAAATTATAGAAAAATTTGAATCTTTAATATACTTCTGTAGTTCTTTAGTTACTTTTTCTAAAATTTCTTCTGTGAAGATATTCGATTTTATATATTTAATTGTTATAGAATCTAAATCATTTTGAACTACTTGAAATTGTTTTACCTCTGGAATGTATTCAAAAATTCCTGTAAAAGAATGAACAACCATATTTTTTCCATTAGGCAAATAGATAATATCTGTCTCTCTACCCACTATTTTTTGAAGTAATGGGTAATTGAATTCTCTGTTTTCAGGATATTCGTTTCTTGGTAACTTAATGGCTAAATCACCTATTTTATAACGAATTAAAGGCATGGAAAAACAATCTAATCTTGTTACTACAACATTTCCTATTTCTCCGTCTTTTACGGGTTTATTGTTATCATCTAAAATTTCTAAATAAACATGAGGAGACATAATGTATTTATATTCCAAATCTTTTTGGCTGGCAATTAAAAAACCTTCATTACATCCATAAGTATCCATAACATTGCAGTTAAATGCTTTGTTGATATTTTTTTTGTAATGATTAAAAAGTTTATCTCCAAAACTAATTACTGACTTTAATTGAATATCTATCTCATTTTTTAAAACATATTCCGCAATTATATTTAAGGAGGAAGCATAACCAGCTAAGTAAAATTTATTTTTCTTCTTTTTTAATTTATTACATAAGACTTTTAGTTGTTCCTGAGAATGGCTAAACGCATTTATGTAAATTGTATTAAATAAAATGTCTT